>JBLMZM010000085.1:0-63946 GCA_050258815.1 Ignavibacteriales bacterium | reverse complement strand
GTTAACTTTACCGGCAAATTTAGGAGCTTTTGTAAGAAGAGTTGCAATTGCATTTCTTTCAATTAAAGCACCGTCGCCAATTACCAGGTTATCATCTTTAACAGCATTTAATACTGCTGATAAAACTAAGTTTTTATTAACTGAGAAAGACTTGTCAGCCATTGTAACACCGGTAATAACTTTCAGGTTATCAACTGACCAGTTGTCACCCTGAGCTATAGGACCGCCGTTAAGAATGAAATATCCGGTACCCATGCTTGTTGAACCAGCATCACGTGTGAATGAACCATTGATCTGAATGCTGTGTCTTCCAAGAGCAAGGTTTCCGGCTTTCTGATAATATGCGCCAGTAAGAGTAAGAGTTCTTGCTGTCGGATTATCTTTTGTTTCATCGTCAGAAACTAATGTAACTGAACCAGCTGTGTTAATTGTCAGGTTAGCTAAAGTTAAATTACCAGCCATGGTAACTACTGTGCTGGCGCCCTTCAATTCAACAATACCAGCTCCAGCTGTAACACCACCGGCTGTGTAAGTAAATACATTACCATCAACAACCATGTTGTTATCGCCTAAAGCGAAAGTACCTGAAGTCTGGACAAATGAATTAGCAACGTTAATGCTGTTTCCATTCAATGTAGCAGTATTAGCACCGCATGCAATTTCAAGATTAGGAACTGTAAATTCTGCACCAGGAGTAAAGTTAGCACTTGCTCCGTAAGCAACTACCATTTTACCTGTTGATGCTGTAACAGCACCTTTAACTCTTGTATAAGCACCAACCATAGCATAGTTGTTAGCGCCTAACTCTAAAGTACCATCATTCTGAAGTGTAGTTCCGCTGACTTTAACAGCTGAACCAAGTGATAATGTACCACCATCTATCTGAACATTACCAGTCAGGTTCTGCTGAGCAGCAACTGTACCTCTGGTATATGTTAACTTGCCGTCTGTAACAGTAATGTTACCAACGTGAGTAGATGCTTTTGCTTTATCTGTGTTAAGGTTAAGAACCAAAGTACCGGCTGTATTAACCACATCACCAGTGATGCTGTTATCTACTGTGTTAGCCAATACTATAGAGTTAGAACCGTTAACGTTAGTAATGTTACCATTAATAACCTTCAGACCTGTAGAAGTGAAAGTCTGGTCTGCGGCTAAATTGATCTTTATACCAGGAACAACTGAAACGCCAGCATCACCTTTTAAAGTAATGTTGTTTGCTTTTACAATAAGTACTTCTGTTCCGGCTGTCTTTGCAATTGTACCAGAAACCACATGATTAGTGCTGGCACCTGCAAATGTAAGATCTTTATTATTCAGTATCAGAGTCTGACCCTTGTTAACCATCAAATTACCATATACTGAAGTAGCTTCATTTGGAGCTAATACAGTAAGATTGTAATCTTTAGAGTCTGACTGAACAGTCAGGTTATTGATACCAGTGTTGATCCATTCCTGAGTAGAAGCAAAACCAAAGTTAGCAACTGCATCAGAACTGAGGGCATAAACTAAATCATATTTTACGCCTTCGTCCAATACAAAATCGCCACCATTGATTATGGAAGCTTTGTTAGCATAGAAAACAACTTTAGGAACTGAAGCATAAGCAGCAGTAACCAGAGTAGCTGTATGAGCAGCCAAATCCAGGATACCATTTCTTAATGTCATTGTTCCGGCAAACTTAACATCTGAACCTAACTGAACTGTTGCTCCGCCACGGAGATCCAGGTTTGAGAAGGATCCTGTACCGGAGAAAACTGTTGTACCTGCATGGTTAACGATAATTAAACCGTTACCTGTAGTCTGATATCCGTTGTTAACGAATGAACTTGCAGGAACATCGAACAAAAGGTTGAAACCATTAAGATCTAATTTACCTTTTGCTTTGATTTCCAGTTTTACTTTTACATTGGCAGCCTGTGTCAAAGTAACAGTACCAACTGCGTTATCAATTGTTACGTTTGTGAAGGCAAGCTGTAAACCTGAATTGAAAACCTGGTTAGCAGCACCCTTGAAAACTAAAGTACCATCTGCAACGTAGTTGCCGATTGTATTGTCTAATCTTAAGAAGTCTTCATAAACTTCAATAGTCTGTCCATTGTCATTGAAAGCTGCAACAACTGGAGATTCCAGTTTGAATTCACCAACGATTGACACTGGACCAGCAGCAGTAATTGTACCTTTGTAAGCGGCAGGAATAACGAGACTTGGAACTTCGCCTACAATTGTATTAGCTTTAGCTGTTGTACCAACAAAAGTAATAACACCATCACCAACAACCTTAGAAGTTGTAGAAATGATCTTACCAGCGTTATTGATAATGATACCATTCTTTTCGGTAACTATTGTCATAACACCAGAATTCAATTTAATTGTACCGGCATTATCTAATGAATTACCATTGGCATATAAATCAACATTTGCTGCAAAGTTCAGAGTACCAGTACCCATGTTACTGATTTCTTCTGTTACAACCTTAGCATTAAATGTAATGTTACCATTTACGTTCTGGATATCTTGAGCAGATAAAGTAGCATTGACTGTTAAAGTCTTGCCAGCAATCATACCATTATTTAAGATACCACCCTTGCAATCAACCGGTAATTCCGGACCTGCTGTTTTGCTCTCACCGGTATAATAAACATTAACCAGTTTTGCAAAAGTAGGAGCAGCAGTAATAGAGCCAGCTGAACGATAAACATTAGCACCATCAACTAAAGTAACATTAGCAGTTGTGATGTTAAGTATACCAGCTGTAAGGTTCAAAGCACCAGCTGCACCATTCTTTAACAAGAAGCCTGCGCTGCTGCCTGTGCCAAGATTTATTGTAGCGGCATCTTTATTAATTATGAAGCCATTATTAATTGTTGCAACTGTAAGACCGTTATCCGGGGTTGAAACCAAAGTCACAGCTTTATTTATTGTAACCTGTGCTTCATCATAAGTCATACATGCAACACTAATTATATCCCCAGCTGCAGCTGCGTTAATAGCAGCGGCAATGGTCTTATATGGCTTAAGGGGATTATTCTTAACCGCGGTAAGGTTATCCCCCTGTGCGTCATTGCGCACATAGTAAGTATCCTGAGCAAATGCAGCAACCGTAAAAACTGTAAGCAACATCAGCATCATCCAGATACTTTTCACACGATTCATAAAATTCATATTTTTCTCCGAAAAATATTCTTAATTATTAGTTAACTAAAAAGATTAAGTGAACGATTCTGTGAATTAAGATTGCTTTACTCCCCTTAGGGTGGTAAACTTTGTGGCATACTTCCCTCCAAGTTATTATTGTTGTTAAAAAGTCATTTACTGACATTTTGTTGAATCTCAGCAAATCTAAAAAACTCATGCCTGTCATCAGTCATTAATTTCTCAAAGTCTAATAAGATCAATTGTTGATTATCAGCTTCTATAGTTGGAAGGCTGAAAGGCAGCCCGTTATTGAGATTACCCTCGATATCCTCCTGGAAAGTAGGCTCAATAAGTTTTACATCTACGCTGATAATTTCCTTTACCTTGTCGACTATAAATCCGCAAACTTTTTTCCCCGTTTCTACTACTAATAATCTGGTGTTATGATTTATCCGCTTGGGAGTCAGATTTAATATGGTGTGGAGATCAATGATCCTGATCTCTGTTATACCGATTTTTGTAATAGAATTTTTTGTAGGTAAAAGGAATTGTGATTTAAAAACCTCATTAGTCTTTAAAATTAAAGATACTTTCTGAATATCAGTTGCAAAGTCATGATCTGAGACTGAAAAGATCACCAGGTTTTTTATCATTTTTTCCAGAAGTTAAATAGTTAGTTGTTTTTTCCCAACATTAATCTCAAGAATGGTGCCAGGACAAAAAACGTCTTTTTTAGCTTATTTTTGCGTTTTTTTAGGGTGTTTTTAAAGAAATTTAATTTATTAGTTAAGTTTCTTTACTTGCAGAATTTATTGGGGACAAATGGCAGATTATAGTGGCCCATACTATGCCACAGATCAGGGTTTTACTAATTCACCATATATATTTTCTGGGTGAAAAACAGAATGATTACAAAGGCTTGATGTAGAATTTACAAAACCTGAATATAGTTTTGCTTTTCTCCCATGACTGCAGATATTTATTATTTTCAAATAGGGATGCGGGCCTGGTCGCTTCCGGTAAAAGCTAAGAATTAAAATTCAGATTATCTGGCTGTATACGTTTAAAACAGAAAAGCGCTGATAATCAGGGCAAGTGCTCTTTATATCAACGCCTTTACTTAAACTATAAAATATTACTTGGTCAGCTGGTAAGCCTCAATTTTATGATAAAGTGTAGGTTTAGAAAGCCCAAGAATCTCGCATGCCCTGGTTTTATCCCAGCTTACTTTATCGAGGACATATTTAATATGGCGTTTTTCCACTTCAGCAAGACTCAGCAGGTATGAATCATCCTGATGATTGGTGCTCAGGGTCTCTCTGAGCAGAATATTTTCCTTTTCCAGAACGTCACTTTTTGACAATACCACGGCCTGTATAAGCGTATTCTCCAATTCGCGAACGTTACCAACCCATTCATAATTCTGGAGCATTTCCATTACTGAATATGGGACCTTTCTTACGTTCTTATGCAGTTCCTTGTTAATTTTCTTCAGGAGATGCATAACCAGAAGAGGGATATCCTTCTTTCTTTCGCGTAAGGGTGGAATATTAATTGTGAATACCTTTAACCTGTAGTAAAGATCCTCACGGAATTTGCCCTGGTCTACCAGTTCAGCCAGACTTTTATTTGTAGCGGCTATTATTCTTGCCTTCATCGGGATGAGAGTTTCACCACCCACTTTCTCAAACTCCCTCTCCTGGAGAACCCTTAGAAGTTTTACCTGCAGGTTTGCAGACATTTCGGAAATTTCGTCAAGGAATATAGTACCCTCTTCTGCAAGTTCGAACTTTCCTTTCTTGTCTCTTATTGCACCAGTAAAGGCTCCTTTTACGTGGCCGAAAAGTTCACTTTCAAGCAGCGAATCTGTCAGTACGGTACAATTCACGGCAATGAACGGCTGTTCTTTTGTAACACCGCTGTAATGAATTACCTTAGAAATAAGTTCTTTACCCGTACCACTTTCGCCCTGCAGGAGAACTGAGACCTTATTCATTGAAAGCTGGCCGATATATTTATATATCTCCCTCATTTCAGGAGTATTGCCAATAATGCTGTTCTCCAGCTGGTATTCAGCTGAATCCTCGGTAATATAATCGGCGAGTCTTTTATTTACGTTCTGGTTTTCGAGCGCTTTATTAACTTTCATTTTAAGCTGTCCGATTTCCAGAGGCTTATGAAGATAATCAAAAACACCCTTCTGCATAGCCTGGATTGTAGAATTTATGTCTCCATATGCAGTAATCAGAATAGTCTGAATATGTGAATCATATTCCTTAATCCTGTCAAGCACCTGAAGTCCGTTCAATCCGGGCATTTTCAGATCACAGATAACCAGGTTGGGATTTTCTTCTTCAATGATTTGTATTCCAGCCTGACCGTCGGATGCAAGAAAAACCTTATGTCCCAGTTCGGTCAAAAAGATCTTTAATGTCTCTCTTATAGAATCATCATCATCAATTACTAATATGTCACCCATTTATAATTCCTATATTGAAAAGGATATTTCAAAAATTGTTTCACCTGGTTTAGATGAAATTAATTTAAGGAACCCGTTATGATTCCTTATTATTTCCAGAGCAATAGGCAGTCCCAGTCCCGTCCCACAATTCCTGGTTGTAAAAAAAGGGTCAAAGATTTTTTCTTTTTCTTCAATTCCCTTTCCATTATCCTTTATAAGGATAGAAAAGGTTTTCTTCTGAATATCGAAATGCGATATAGTTTCAATTATTCCGTTAACGCCGATAGCATCTACTGAATTTGAAATAAGGTTTATGAATACTGACTTCATCTGATCATGATCAGCAAAGATTTTATAATCCCCGATTTCATTAATCAGCTTTATTCCGGCATTTTCGAGTACCGGGCTAAGCAAAGCTCCAACCTCTTCGACCAGTTCTCTCAGATTGACCCTGGTTAAAACTGGTTCATGTTGTACCGAGAACTGCAAGAAAGAATTTATAAGTTTGCTTAATCTGGCAATTTCTTTTTGGATGATGACAAGGGATTTTTTCTTATGTTCAGGAAGCGAAATATCTTCACAAAGCATATCCACATTCATCTTAATTGAGGTCAATGGCGTTTTCATTTCATGAGCAAGCATAGCAGCTGTCTTGCCCGGAATCATAAAATCATCGGTTTGGAGATCTGCTGCTTTCATGCAATCGTAAGCTTTACAAGCAAGGTTATTATTGTCTGCTGTAATCATATCATTAAAAAAGTCATGATTTATTAAATAACACACAGTTAAGAATCTTGCATCAAAGCCTGAATATCCAGAAATTTCCTAAGAACAAAGGTGCTGCCGGAAATAGGTTAATTGCATGAAGAAGATATCAGAATCCCAGATACCTGTAAATTTTCCTGAACCAAGTTTAATAAAAATAAAAACATAAATCAATAAGATTCAGATTAAGAAAGAGTTCTGAAAATATGCTGTCCTCGTCACAAGTTCTGTTCAGTTAAGCCACCGGATTAATACTAAAATTATGTTCTTCCGGGGGAACATTGTTCCCCTCCAATTCTGCAAGCTTTGATTTCAGAAAGTTTATTAATTCTTCCCTGTTTTTATATGTAAATGACAGCTTCTGCGGTTTTTCAATCCCGCGGCTCAACTTGTCCCGTATGTCACGTGCAATTCTAAGTGCTTCGTTTGAAGATATCTTGTTTTCCGGAGAAGTCAATTCATTAAACAGATTCCTCTGTTCTTCAGGGTGGCTGTTAAGCAACAGGAGTGCTCTTGCGTGTCCTTCGGTAATCTGGGCTTCATGTTCTATTCTGCTTCTAAGCACAATCTGGTTCTGCATTTCTTCTGGCAGGTTAAGAAGTCTTATAAATTGCTTCCTCCTGGTATCTGAAATACCCAGTGACCTTTCAACGTCTTCCCATTTGCTGCCTTCACCAAGTATATCCTTATACTCTATCAGAGCATAGGCCTTTTCAATTGGGTTCAGGTCCTCCCTGATAAAATTCTCAACAAGCTGCTTCGCAAATCTGTCTTTTGAATTTTCAGGTGAAAGAACAAAACAGGGTATCTCGGCGAGTCCCACTAACCTGCAGGCTCTGTACCTTCGCTCCCCCACGATCACCTTGAATTTTCCATCCTCTGCCGCTTCAACAGCAATAGGCTGAAGCAGTCCATGATTGGCAATTGAATCAGCCAGCTCCCTTAAAGCTTCTTCCTTGAAATCTTTCCTCGGCTGATTGGGATCCGGAAAAATATTTTCAGTTCTAATCAACCGGGCATTTGACAGCCGTTTGGTATCCTTAAAGGGATTCTGCTGTATATTAAATTCTACCTGAGTCTCGTCCGGCTTTTCGTAAAAAGTTCTTTCTATCTGGGCTAAAAAAGATTTAGACACGTAGCCTTATCTCCTCAAATAAATTTCTGAATGAAATAGCCTCAGTTGACTTTGGTGAATAGTAATTTATAGGCAGCCTTGATGTAATTGCTTCAGTAAAGGCAACCGTATTTCTGAGTTCTGTAGTAAATACCTTATCCTGATAAGTAGAGCGAAGGAGTTCGTTGAACTCGAGCTCAATTTTTCTTCTGCCTGTCATTTTATTAATTACAAAGCCAAGAAGTTCAAGATTTGAGTTGGCCCTTTTCTTTATAGTCTCCACAAAGGCAAGAAGTTGCCCTGCGCCTTTTACTGACCATTCCTGACACTCAATAGGAATAAGGTAATGGGTGGAAGCTACAAATGCCATTTTGGTTGCCCGCGATAATGAAGGGGGGCAATCCATCAGCACATAATCATAATTTGGCAATATTTCGCTAATACTATCACTAAGAAGATATTGTGCGTCATCACTTCCGGCGAGCCTTGCATCCAGATCAGACAAGGTTATATTGGCTGGAAGTATATCGATATTTGGGAAACTGGTTTTTGTTAGTATTTCCCGAGGATCCATTTCATCCAGCAACACTTCCCTGATTGTATTCTCAAGTCCGTAAATGTTATTGATAAAAAAGGAAGACAAATTCCCCTGCGGATCCAGATCGATCAAGAGAACTTTATGCCCATGTTCGGCCATTACACCCGAAAGATGCAGAGTGAGTGACGTCTTACCAACGCCCCCTTTCTGGTTTGAGAAAGATATAACTTTAGTACCTTCCATTTTTCTCCCAATAGTTTCGTGCGCAAATATAAACTTTTTTAAATTTATTAGTAAGTTTTTTCTTAATATTCCTTTCAGGAAATTCTTAAGTTATTATTAAATAAAGATTTATTCATAAATATTTTTTACTGTTAAACCTATACACAGGGATCTTACTAAGTTGAAGCCTTAAAATATTTTATTCGGATATTTTATCTTTTATACAATATTTATCTTATTCCTCTCATTCCTAAAATCCAATTATGCCTTCTGGTTACCTGGTGCCCTTTCACAAAGTAATTACGAATTCTTTCCGGGTAATTGCGCCATTTAAGCAGAAAAGTAAAGCAAGCCGTATTTGGATGTACGACTGTCCAATGGGCAGCCGCTTCTCCTCCACTAGATTCCTGCTTTCAAATATTACTGCCCTATAATACATATATTATTTTCAGCATGCACATCGTTAAATTCTATAAAAACATATTTTTACTTATGCTATTTTGAATAAGAAATTGGTTTTACCAGCACAACTAGTAAAAGAATCTTTTTAAAAATAGCCTTGCTGAATAAATTAAATAAAGATACTTCATATACGTAAATATTTTTTACTTCCCGCAGAATTGCTTTAGCAGCATAAAAAACTTAAATTATATCTAAATTATCACTCCGACGATTTATATTAAAAGGAAAGATGAAGAAATCCATAAATGAAACCATGATGCAGACAGACACCAGGATCAGGACCCGGGCTGAAGATGCGCTGTCAGGGAAATCAAAAAAAAACCTTATGTCAAGGTTAATTCCTTTTATCGGTCCCGCTGTTATTGCAAGTGTTGCCTACGTAGACCCAGGAAATTTCGCAACAAATATTCAGGGTGGATCGCAGTTTGGATATACTTTACTTTGGGTAATTCTGGCCAGCAACTTAATGGCAATGCTGATTCAGTCATTGTCTGCCAAACTCGGAATCGCCTCGGGCAACAACCTGGCTGAGCATTGCAGAAATAACTTTTCCAAGCCGGTTGTTTATGTAATGTGGGTATTGATGGAAATGGTAGCCATGGCAACAGATCTTGCCGAATTTCTGGGAGCCGCCATCGGTTTTAATCTTTTGTTCGGTTTTCCACTTATAATTGGCGGTATACTAACTGCTATTTGTACATTTTTAATACTCGGACTTGAGCGATATGGGTTTCGTCCCCTGGAAATTGCAATTGCCCTAATGGTTAGTGTTATTGCCGGCAGTTATCTTCTGGAGACTATTATCGCACAACCTGAAATAAAGACAATACTTTATCATGCCGTGGTACCCCAATTCTCAGGAACAGAAAGCATCCTCCTGGCAACAGGCATACTTGGGGCAACAATAATGCCTCATGCAATATTCCTTCATTCGGCTCTCACACAGGGGCGTATTATAGTAAAAGATCCTGTCAAACTAAAACGTCTTTACAGGTTTGAAATCCTTGACGTTACACTTGCCATGGGTATTGCAAGTCTCATTAACATGGCAATGCTTATAATGGCTGCTTCAACTTTCTTCTCGCATGGTCTTACGCACGTGGCAACCCTTGAGGAAGCGCATCTGACTCTTCAGCCTTTATTAGGAAAAGCAGCCGGGTGGATTTTCGCCATTTCATTACTTGCTTCCGGACTTTCTTCATCATCTGTAGGTACAAGTGCCGGTCAGGTAATTATGCAGGGGTTCCTTCATTGGCATATCCCTGTCTGGCTGAGGCGTATGATCACTGTCATTCCCTCCCTGCTTGTAATTGCATTTGGCTTTGACCCAACGCGCACGCTTGTTATAAGTCAGGTTGTCCTTAGCTTCGGACTCCCTTTTGCAATAATACCGCTGATAAAATTTACAAAGAACAAGAAGATAATGGGCGTTCTGGTCAACAAACGGATTACTACAATTATAGTAAGTTTAATGGCAGTATTAATTATTTTATTAAATATTTATTTAATTTATCAGATCTTATTTATCGGGTAATAATATGATCAATCGAATTTTGGTTCCTCTTGATGGATCCTTTTTAGCGGAATCAGTTCTGCCTGTTGCAGCCTACCTGGCTAAAAAAATAAATGTATCAATTACTTTTATTCACATTATAGAAAAAGATGCACCTGAAAAGATACACGGACAGAAACATCTGACTGCAGCAGCTCAGGCAATGGATTACCTTCAAAAGATCGCTGATCTGGATATTTTCAGGGGTATCAATGTTGAAATACACGTACATGAAAGCAGTGTGAAGGATGTTTCCCGGAGCATTGCTGACCATTCAGAAGAATTAAGCCAGGATCTGGTTCTGATGTGTACACACGGGAGCAGCGGCATTCATGATCTTTTGTTCGGATCAATTGCTCAGCAGGTAATAGCTCATGGCAATACCCCGGTTCTGTTAATCAATCCAGAGAATAAGAGTATAAACGAGAAGTTTAACTTTGAAAATATGATCGTCCCGCTCGATGGTAATCCGGAACATGAACAAGCGCTAGAATATGCTTCCTGGCTTGCCAAATTATGTGATGCCCGTTTGAAACTATTGATGGCAATACCACATTTCGGTAATCTCTCGGGAGAATGGACTTCGGCAAATCGGTTCCTTCCGGGGACCACTACCAGAATGATGGACATGTTTGTTTCTGATGCAAAGGAGTATCTGGATAAGCTTCAGTCTGACCTGGAAAAAAGCGGTTTAGAGGTAACAACCTGTGCATGCAGAATGGAGCCAGCAAATGCAATAATAGAAATGGCAGATGCTATAAGTGCTGACCTGATAATTATAGGTACTCATGGGAAAGCCGGAACCGAGGCTTTCTGGGCGGGTAGTATTACTCCGAAAATCAGCAGATTGAGTAAAGTCCCGCTGCTCCTAATTCCGGTAAAAAAATAAGCAGGCCTACATTTTCCTTACCGGTAATTCAAAAGCAAAAGTGGAACCAGCCCCGGTTTTACTTTTCACCCAGACACTACCGCCATGTTCTTCCACAATATTTTTGACGATCCACAGTCCAAGTCCCGATCTTGTTTCACCACCAGTTGGTTTTGGAGACAGCAGCACACCCTTTTCAAATACATGGGTGCATTCTTCCTCAGAAAGCCCTACTCCGTTATCAGTAACTTCAATAGTAATTTTACTGTCATTGAAATACGACCTGACCTGAATCGTTGTGCCTTTGGGAGCATATTTGATTGCATTATTTACCAGATTATCCATTACTTCTTCAATTTTTGATACATCTATCTTTGTACCGGGTGTATTGGGTGAGGTCTGGTTTAGTAATTTAATACCCTTTTTCAAGGCATAAGCTGTATTCCTGTTACAAACGGCGTCAGCAATTTTTTTTACGGATGAGACTTCAAATTTCAGCTCCGGTCCCGGTTCTCTTTTGGCTATAGCCAGTGACATCTGCTGGGTAAGACTTATAATGCGAGAGGATGTATCAGCAAGTGACTGCATTATCTCCTGCTGTTCATTAGCGTTTAAATCATAGGATTCCAGGAGCTCAACGTAACCCTTAATAGCTGCAGCGGGATTTTTTATATCATGCAAGGCCATTGCATATAATTCATCTTTTTGTCTCTGCAGTTCCTCCAGTTGTCTTTTACTGTTGAGTAATTTCTCTTTCTGAAGTGATAATTGGTGATTGGCGACTTCCAGATTATCTATATTTCTCTTTAGGTCATTTATCTGCTGGTTTAGGAAATGATTAATATCCTGAAGGTTTGAGTACTCTTTCTTAAGTTTCCCATAAGAGTATAAAAGATCAGCCAATTCATCTTCATTGCTCAAATCAATCTGGTTCCCCTTCCCTATCCTCCCTTTTCCCTGGTCAGAGGAATCTGCCTTGCCTGCAGAAACTGAACGGCCGGAGGCGTCAGTCCCTGTAATTGTCTGATGTTTCCTCCTGTTTTTTCTCAACAGAAAGACCAGAATAAGAGATAATTGAATCACACAAACTGAAATCACAGAATAGAGAAGATAATTTGCCGAGATGTTATTTGTATACATTATCCTGTTAATGCTCCCCCAGTTAGAATTATTATTAAAGGCCTGAACAACTTAAACACAACAGGTCTAATTTATCAGAATGCTTGCCATTTAGCAAACAAAAAATATATAAATAAAAGCCCCTTAACTTTATCCGAAAATACTTCAGGTAAAGAGAAGGGGTTTATCTGGAGAGGTAATAATATATTACTTCATGCTAGTATGCAGTAAAGCTGAAGTTTTATTTATCCCATTAAGGTTATAGCTTTTCGTCCTCATCAATTGATATCTCTGTCGCTTTCAGAACCTTACCTTCAGGTTTGATATGGAAAGGGTTATCAATATCCTTGGTTTGAGTCTCACTTGTAAAAATCGTTAGCATAGGTTTTACGAGTGCTTTTTTTATCTTATCCACATTTGTCTTCTCTGCGTTAAAGAAGATAATTGCACTTGGCACATCAAGAAACCGGGTAGAGAAACGCACAATTCCCTCATCAGCAGAAAGGTGGCTGGTGAGAGAGCTGAATCTCTGGCGCAAATTAGGATTGCTAGCCTCAGGCATAGGGAATACAAAGACTGAAAGTTGTTCTTTCTTAAACTCCTTATAGTCATTAAAATTCCTGTCATAAAGCTTGAAAATGCGTTTTTTGTATTCAGGAACCGTAACATTACCAAGCATTTTACCTGCATCTGCCACTTCAAAATCCACCTTAACATTTTGAATCACTTTTCCCAGCTGAACCTGTACTTCCTTAACTTCCATTTTCTGTTTTATTTTAACCGGATCTGTCTTAGCCGGATCAAAGTAAACTGTAACCATGATCGGCTCGCCATAATGGGTCTCAAAGCCGTACACACCCTCGTCTTTCTTTAAGGCACTTGTCAGATAAATAAAGTCATACAGATCAAAAAGATGATTTACTCCTACTTCCCACATAGCCAGACTGGTCAAAGCAGGATTTTTAATCAGACGAACTTCCTGTTTTGTCGGAGTAAAGAGTGATGCTTTTACTTTTTGTTCCGATATTTTTGATGGATCATAATAAATTTTTACAGAATGAGCACTGGCCCAGGTATCAAGTCCTACAATCCCTTCAACAGTCTCAAGCTTGCCTTTTAAAGCCATGGAGCTGCTGAAGCATTTTACATTCTTCAGGCCAGTCTGTTCGTAGGTGTCAATTTTAGATAAAGAGGCAAAATTACCCCAGCGTTCTGCAATAGTAGTAAAATTCAGCTGACTGGCAGCTCCAAGACTAGCCAGTATAAAGACAACCAGCGCAATAGGGGCCAGGTGCTTGAATTCTTTCTTATTGTTTACTGTAAGAGTATTTTTCGATGGACATGTATAAACACAATCGGTACAAAGTGTACAGTCAATGTGGTCAACCTTTTCGTACTGTGAAACTTTAATTCCCTGCGGGCATTTTTTATCGCAAAGTCCGCATGAACTGCATTTTTCAGTATTTCTTGTTATACTTGGTACGGGAGCCAGCATTCTTTTCATAAATCCAAGTTCCGTCACTAAACCTGACAATACAAGTCCTCCAATCAACCAGATATAACTTAATTCAGGCATAATGAACCTGGCAATTATAAAAAGAACGATAACACTTCCTGCACCAATCACATTCAGGAATATATTACTGATTGCTCCAAGCGGACACAGGTATTTGCACCAGAAAAGTCTGAAAAATACCGCTCCAAGTACTGTAAGTATAAATGCTGGTATAGCCAGATATAAAACACTATCAGCATTCCCGAACAGGTATGCAGAATTAAAGTAAGGATCAAACTTCTTACAGAATAATTCACTGCTGGTCATTGTAAAATATAATGCAAGGAATAAAATAATATACTTAAGAGAACGCATGGGCCTGTCGAGAATTTTAGGCATATCACGGCGTAATTTCATCTTGTCGCCTAACTTACCCAGCCATTCAGTGACAGAACCTATAGGACATGCATAGCTGCAAAACAATTTTCCAATTATCAATACACCGATAAGTAAACCGAGACCAAGTGCGACCTGTACTTCTCCCATTGAACAAGCCATAGTCCCCTGATTCAGTTTGCTGGCAAAGGAAGCAATTCCTCCATATGGACAATATTTTTCAAAATCGGCCAAATAACTCTTATCAAAAGCCGGTCTAATAGCAACATATCCAACCAATCCTAAAAAGATCAGCTGGAATATTAACCTGACTTTATTTTTCATATGATTCTCCTGAAACATTAATTATTATCTCTTAGGGCAGATACTGTATAAATTTCTTTTTGCCCGGTAATGAATGGCAGGGCACCGGGATTTAGCCGGTACGCTGCCATATTTTTCAAAGACAAAATGGATCCAACCTCAACTTCTTCAGATCATACTACAACTTGTCTGTCAGATGATCCAGAGAATGCTCTTCGATTGGTCCGTCAACAACAACAATAAATTTATCCATTGTGAAATATTTTTTTGCAACACGCATTACATCTTCTTTTGTAATTGATACGATTCTCTGTCCCTTTTTGTCAAAACTATCCAATGGTCTCTTGTCCAGTATCAGATCATAAGCGATTGAGGCAACATCATCGGGTGTTTCAATATAGAAAGGCAGTAATCCCAACTGGCGATTTTTTGCTGCAATCAGTTCTTCATCTGTAATTCCGTTTTCAAGCAGTTTACGGATTTCCTTGAAGATTCCGGTAATAACCTTCTCAACGTTTTTAGGTCCGGTTTTCGTCTGGAATTTCCAGTATCCGATATTATCTGTCGGAGCCCAGAATTCACTCTTTAATCCATATATAAGGCCCTGTTTGTCGCGCAGCTCAATACCCATTCTTGAAGTAAGTGCGCTTGATGCCAGAATATAGTTAAGTACTGAAATAGTTTCCTTTTCATCCGGGTCAACGTTATTAAAAGGATTAAAACCTAAATTAATTGTGCATTCAGTATAATCTTTTTCAGAGAATACTTTGATTTCTTTTTTAGTAAGGTCTTTTACCTTAGGTACCTGAACCAATTCAGGAGCCTTAGTTTCATTCTTCCACTTTCCGAAATACTTGTTCGCCAGTTCTTTCATTTCTTCCGGCTTCATATCCCCAACCATTAATAATGTCAGATTTTCAGGGCGGAAATATTTTTTATGAAGGTTCTTAAGATCATCACGTGTAATACTCTTAATAGATTCCTCAGTACTCTTTACTTTTGAATACGGATGATCATTATATAAGGTATTATACATATAGTAGAAAGCCTGCATACTTGTTTGTTTCAACATATTGCGGGCTGTGCTTTCGTGTCTTGGTTTTACCTTAGCAATATCCTCATCTTTCAGTCCCGGTTTTGTAACAATATCGAATGTTGTTTTCATCATTTCATCTGAATCCTCGTTCAGAGAAAAGCCCTGGAATGTGAAACCCCTGTAACTTCCGCCAATCTGGAACTGGAATGGTACAAAAGCCATTCTTTCGGATAATTCAGTATATGACATATTTTCTGAACCCCTGGCCATAACATCGCCAAGCACAGCAGCAATACCAGGTTGTTTTCCCTCGTTTGCCTCAAGGATATTACCTGTTTCAAAACGGCCAACAATTGTCATAGAAGGGACAAGATGATTCTCTACAGTATAAATCTTCACACCATTATCCAGCTTCATCATCTTTATTGACGGCTTGATTTCCTTAGGTTTAATAACCTCATCAAGACCCTTGCTGCTTACTGTTTCATATAATTCCAATGGTGATTTGAAGTAGAACTCATCATCAGGTAAAAGGTTAGCCTGATCAGCAGCATTATCATCTTCCTTCTCTACCCCGGCATTTTCCTTTGTTGACTTTTTAGCTGCCCCCTTTTCTTTTGGTACAGAGTAGCCGATAGTAACCATTTCGGGGCTGAAATATTTATTCATAACCCTGATAATATCATCTTTTGTAACTGCATGTACTCTTTTTGAGAATTCACTCATCAATTCATAATTAAAGTATGCTTCGTAGCGGCTTAATCTTGTACCAATATCAGCATTCTTAGTATATGAAGTAACCTCACTGAACTTGTATCTGTTCTTTACTTTTTGTAATTCGCGGTCTGATACTGGCTCTTTCTGCATCAAAGCAATTTCTTCCCATATCATTTTCTCAGCACGGTCCATGCTGCTGTCTGATTTCATTCCGACCCCTATTGAAAACAGTCCTGGATCTTTTGTCAGGCCGAAACCACCTGAAGCCACGGTTGCAATCTGTTCTTTTTCCACTAATCTTTTATAGAGACGTGCATCCCTGCTCTTCTCACCGAGTATCATACCAGCAATTTTAAGAACTGCTGCATCAGGATCCTGGTAAGTAGGAATATGGAATGACATTCTGAAAGCGGGTTCAGTGATATCGTTATGACTTAATGTAAATGTTTTGCGCACCTTCTGGGGTTGTTCAACTGCATTTATTTCCTTTACTTCAGGGCCCTTAGGAATTTTTTCATAATATTTCTTTACAGTTTCAAGAATCTTATCTGTATCGAAATCACCTACTAAAACCAGAAAAGCATTGTTTGGAGTATAATAAGTCTTGTAGTATTCATATGCTTCATCTCTTGTAATTTTATTCAGGTCACCAGGCCATCCGATTATCGGATCACGGTTTGGATGACTGTCATAAGCAACAGAATTCATAGTTTCCTGAAACATACCTTTGGGGGTACTTTCAGATCTCATCCTTCTTTCCTGTTTAATAACTTCTACTTCAGGTTTGAATTCAACAGGGTCAAAAGTACTGTTCTGCATTCTGTCTGACTCAATATCCATGGCCAGTTCAATTTTATTCTTCGGAAGGTATTCATAATAGCTTGTCATGTCATTAGCCGTAAAAGCATTGAATATTCCGGAGTTTTCAGAAATTGTTTTGGAAACAGTTCCTTTTCCATATTTCTTTGTGCCCTTGAACATCATATGTTCAACAATGTGGGATACACCAGTAATACCAAGTCTTTCATTCCTTGATCCGACTTTATATGTAAGCTGATGATAAATCAATGGCGCTATATGCCTCTCAACCGTTAGTACCTGCAGTCCATTGGACAGAGTATGACGGTACAATTTGCCTTCTTCATATTTAGGGTTCTGAGCTGCATTAGCCTGAACCATCCAAGACAAAACTAATAATATTACCAGATATTTTAGTTTATCGGAAATGTTTTTTCTCATTTGTTCGACTCCAAAGTAGATTAATTAATTAAATGAATTATTATAACGTGTTCACTATTTATTTTGCTCCAATATTTTTCTTCTTTCCATTGATTCTCTTACAATTTCCATTCTTTCTTCATGGTTGGCTTCTTTAAAAGATGGTTTAGTATTTTCGTTGCCAAGAATCCACCCTGTTAAATAAGCCAGCTTTGTAACAGTTTCGGCTTTATTTATATTTATTTTTTCAATAACATCTGTTATTCTATGATAGTCTTCGTGGAACCCTCCAAAGAAAAATAATGAGGGTATTTTTTTCCTTATGAAATGCGCCTGATCGCTTGCTGTTGAATAAATACCGGTGTTATAGAAGAGATTTAATTTAATATTCTGGTTGGCTCTTTCAAGGACTTTGATAATTTCAGCGCTGTAGAATGCCCCCCCAATCATAAGTTCATCCTCATTATTACGGCTTATCATATCAAGATTCAACATAGCAATCGTTTTATCAATTGGTTTCAAAGGTTGATTATTCACATAATATCTTGACCCCTGAATTCCATTTTCCTCACCCGTAAAAGCCATAAATACAATGCTTCTTTTAGGAGGTGTTTTGGAGAAGGCCTCTGCGAGAGCAATCAGTCCGGCAGTTCCTGAAGCGTTATCATCAGCCCCCGGATGAATTTTTCCAATATCCTGTATATCAGATGCACCGTAATATCCTAGTCCGATATGGTCATAATGTGCACCAATCACTACAATCTCATCCTTGAGTTTAGGATCTGTTCCTTCCAGAAAAGCTACTACATTCTGGGTGTTCAGTAATTCCTGCTCGACATCAATATCCATCCCAATTGCTTTTTCCTTGAACTCAAACGAACGGGATTTCAGATCGGTGTTATTCATTTCAACGAGGTCCTCAACCTTTTTTCCGGTTCCCTTGAATAAAGCTTTAACTATGGTATTTGAAACATAAAATATAGGGATATCTTCCCTGGTTATACCTGGCAAAGAAAAGTTTATACGCTGGAAATTAGGAATTGATTTAGCATATTTTACAGGAACGGGAGGTTCAGTTTTTGTTACAGAATTCATAATAAGAACAGCCAAAGCTCCTTTACTGGCTGCCAGTTCAGCTTTACGCAATGGATTCCTATAAAGTACATTTTTCGACTTTGAGAAAACACTTTCCGGGTTCCTGTCCTGTGGAAATCCATCTACAATCAGAACAATCTTATTCCGTACATCAATTTTATTCCCTGCTTCATCCATATAATCACTGTATCCATTTTCCCCATAATCAATGCCATACCCCAGAAATACAACCGGAGAAGTTATATCAATGCCTTCGGGTAGATGATAATGCAACAAAAAGTCAATTTTACTTTTATAACTTCTCTGGACCTTGCCTCCGGGAATATTTTCGATAATGCTTAAAGATGAATTTTCGGTAAGCCTCGTCTTCTTTAAATTAAACTTCTGCAGATAAAGATCAGATTCAGAAGGACTTTCAATCTCCGGAGTTTCTGCTCCTTCTTCGATTTCAGTTCCTTTTTTAGCAGTGGTTTTCCTGTCAGAAGTAAGTAAGGGCTTCAATCCCAATAATCGAAATTTCTCAGCGATGTATCTTGCTGCTGAAAGATTCTCCCGGCTACCGGTGGGACGTCCTTTCATACTGTCAGAAGCAAAGAATGCGATATCTGCATACATCCTCTTTTTGTTTATTGTACTGAAACCTTTCTCATAACCTCCAGGGATTTGTGCAAAAATACTTGTTATAAGAAGAACCCATAATGTCAGACAGGATATAGCTTTAGCATTAAAGTGACGCATTTTGATCCTTTTTGTTAATTTGAAGAGGAAATAGAAGCAGAAATCTCAATATTCTGCTTCTTTCCGTCGGACTATTTAATCAATAACATTTTTTTTATTGCAACAAATCCGTTGGTATTTAAAGAATAGAAATAAATTCCGCTGGTAAGTTCTGATGCATTAAAGTTTATTTTGTGGTTACCTGAGTTCTGATATTCGTCTACCAATATGCTAACCAGTCGCCCTAACATATCATAAACATTGAGTTTAACATAGCTCATCTCCGGAATAAAATATTCAATATTCGTCGAAGGGTTAAATGGGTTCGGGTAATTTTGTTTAAGCGAATAGTTTTGAGGAAATTTCTCCTTAGTTGTTTCTACACCAACAGTTACGCTGTTTGTATAAACACTCCCTTTAGGTCCGCATACCCAAAGCATATTATTCTTATCAATAGTAATATTTGTTAAGGATTCACTTGACTTAAATACCGAAAGATCAATGTTATATGACCAGGTTTTACCCCCGTCCTGGGTCTCATACATGCCATTTCTCTTTGGTGTGGCATTACTAGTACCAACTGTCCATCCTTTCAGATTATCCTTAAATACTAATCCTGTAAGACTTTCGGATAAATCGGTTACAGTAATGTAGTCCCAGTTAGCTCCTGAATCAGAAGATCTGAAGATACAGGCATCACCAGTTGCCACTGCATTGTTGTTATCAAGGAAGCTCACCTTTATTATGTTAGGAGTTTTTCCCGCAGGTACCCCATTGAATTTTGAAGCAGTCCATGTGTCACCACCGTCTGTTGTATATGCGGCTTTTAATTTCTCCCCGACAACGATCCCCTTAAACTTATCTGCAAAAGCCACTCCCCTCAGGTTAGCCTGGAATTGATTTATTTTTGAGCTCCAGTTATTACCACCATCTGTTGTTTTATAGATTGCGTCAATCTTTGTACCTTCCTTACCAACTACAAATCCAGTCTTTTCGTCAGTAAAGAATATGCCATATTTGGAAAATGTGGGGTCCTGTGAATCCTGAATAACGGCTTTCCATGTATTGCCTGCATCAGTTGTTTTTGCAAGCAGACCATATGAAAATGAAGCAAATCCGGTATTCTCATTTACGAAATAGATATCCTGAATGTCAGGGGCAATACCATTTATCCTGAGATATTTCCCGATCCAGTTTTTACCACCGTCAGTACTTTTATAAAAGCTACAATCGCCTCCGGCTGATACGGCTGCTTTATCCGATAAAAATTTTATTGAGGAAAGCGTTACACCAGGATTAAAGGATTGCTGCTGCCAGGTAGCCCCAAGGTCAGGAGAATACATGATCATTCCTCCGGAACCACTTACCCAGAAATTATTTCCATTACCGACTATAGTGCTCAGTGTTGAACCACAGTATATATCAACAGGGAGCCAATTCTTTCCACCATCAGTCGTTCTCAGAATAACACTTCCTCTTCCTCCGCCACCTGCTGCAACTCCATTGTTTGCATCCTTGAACCATACACTATAAATATTTTCATATGTAATATTTGCAGTTTCCTGATTAAGGAAATTCCATGTTGCCCCGCCGTCTGTTGACTTTACCAGAATAGAAGGCTGACTGCCGCCAACCAGACTGCCCCAACCTACTGCATATACATTCTTGTCATCTACTCCAAACACGTCCCTTATATCTGACTTCGAATAACTGTATCCTCCCAGGGGTACGGTAGCAGACTTAGTCCATGTTATGCCATCCTTCGTATAATATAACTCTGATGAATTCTTTCCTACTGCAACAGCGTGATTTGAATTCCAAAAGGAAAATTTATACATAGTAAGACCTGTTAAGGTAAGGACGCTATTCCAGTTATTGCCACCATCAGTTGTGCGAAGGACTCCATTATCTGTAAGTATCCAGCCTGTATTCTCATCAGCAAAATAGACGGATTTTATTTCAATAGTTAATCCGCTGATTACTACCGGGGTCCATGAAGTACCGCCATTAATGGTTTTTAACATGCGTGCACCTGAGCCTGCAATAAAACCTACATTACTGTTAAGAAAAAATACCTCTTTCAGGTCACCAGCATTCGCATCTCTGTATATTTCCCTCCAGTTGTTTCCACCATCAGTAGTCTTATATATAGCACCATAAGCACCTGAGGCCCAGCCAAGAGATGAGTTTACAAAATAAATCCCATAGACACCGTCCATCGGAGCCGGAGTAACCTTCTTCCACTGCCCTGAGGATATGGTCGTCAAAGATATTATAATTGATAAAATACAGAATGCGGGTATACGGATAATTTTTTCCATTTTATTTCCTATTATGCTTTAAAAGGCCTCATTCATTCTTACTTCAGAAGGAGAACAATTTTATGCTGGCTTTGAATGCAAAGCGGTCTCTTGAATAATCACTATAATGATCAGGTGATATTTTACCATATTGCAAGCTTAGATCCATATCAGCGAGTTCAGAGATTGTAAAACCCAACCCCAGAGTAGCAAAATCTATTATAACGTCACGTCCTCCTGAAACAAGGTCAACCTGCTCTGTTCCATAGTTATAGCCGGCTCTGATAAAGGTATTAGCCATTATTTTATATTCAGCACCTAAGCGGATCAGATGATTTTCAGAGGATACATCAGAAAATCTTACGTCAATATATTTGGATGAATCTGCATTAATAAGATCAAAGTTATACTCTGCTCCTACTAAAAGGTCGAGTGGTTTTATATAGTAAGAAGCTCCCACCCCAGCAGATGTTTGCTTAACATTCCATTCCCATAACAACAGGTTGCGGGCAGAGTTCTTTGACCAGCTGTAGTCTTTTGAATGCTGAAGTTTGACACCTAATATAAAATTATTCATAATCTGATATTTCGATTGAAGCCTGAATGCGTAGTTCTCAAAACTTGCAAGCCCTTCTTCATACTCCTTTATATAAGAATTGGGGAGAAATATCCTTGTATTTGAGACTGAATATTCAGCTCCAAGCGCAGTCTCCAGGTTTCTCAGAGGAGTTAAATAAATCTGTGTGCCTATTACCCCACCTTTCTTTCGTACCTTTTGATTGATCACATCTTTTCTGCTTGAAATAAAATAAGTTTCTCCGCGAGAGTTAAAGATTTCAACCTGTTGTATTCCATCTTCATTTTTCATCTCTAATGATTCCTGGTTATCAAATAAACCAAAATCAATTCCCCAGGTTAACTCATTTGAAAATTCATATACTAAGCCTGCTTTACCATTAACTGCACGGTATATTGTCTTAGTGCGGGAATAAATGCTTTTCAGTCCATCCAGTATTTCATATCCTACCGAAGCTCCTGCAAACAGGTTTGGTAATAACTCAAAACTATATGAAAAGCCTACGATAGGTCCATTATATTTGAAATCGCCTGTTGTTGTATCTGTGGCAAAAAAAGCTTCTCCTGCATACGAATCATGTTTCAATGTCCTGTATACACTATTTCTTTGATCATAACTGTATGTTGTATAACCTAAGAATGTTCCATTTTCACCCAGCGGTTTTACACCTGTGAATGATAATCCATAGGCATTATTATCACGATAGTCATAAATACGTTTGTAATCACCCCACTGCCTTTCGAATGAGGGCTCTATCCTTAACCATGGTTGTTGCTCATCTCTCATTAACCACGCGGGATTTTTACCCCAATCGTATGGATTCAGGGAGTTATCAGGATCGGACAAGCCGTACGTCATTCCACCCAAAGAACGTATTCTGTTATTTTGGGCAAAGGAAAATGAAACGAAAACGGACAGTATAAAGACTAGTATCAAACCATATTTGTTCATTTATTTTTCAAACTCCTGATTTAACATCATATAATAATATCTGTCATCACTCAACGGGCTTCTCATCCTGAAAAGGCAGAGTAGAACTTTTTAACATCCGTAAATTCACCAGAATCGGACGACATACAGCACTTATCAAAAAGTCTACTCTAATCCTTAACTTAGGAGAGAATTCAAAAAACCCTAATTGTTATTTTTTGGTTTTAGCCCATCCCCATGGGCCAAACAACTCGTATTCCATTTCCCGGGATTATTGAAAACCAGGAGTAGGATGATTCAAAATTTCAAAATCAAGCGATCCATCATTGGTATCAACCCCAGGCTCTCTTCGCTGAATAGACTTTCCACTGTATGTTGGTGGAGAAATAACATATCCTCTGTCCACCCTTTGGTCAAGAGTCTTAGGTGTGGTTGAACTCTGTTGATATTCTACACCATCCAGTATAGTTGATATATCGATCCCATCCTGCCAATTCGAATCTACACCGGAAGCAATGACAACAATATCGCTGGTAAGAGCAATCATAAAATCGCTTGCTCCCTGGTCCGATCGCATATTAATAAGATTAGGGACTTTAGGATTATCAATATCACTTGGTGAATACTGGTTATAAAATTCCCAGTCAGATTTAGACAGGTCCACACTGGAAGTATAAACGCTTTTATGGTTAATGGCACTTTGTGCAATTACAAGGAATTTTTTTGGCGGAAAAGGATAATTCTTTTCACCAGGTTTACCAGGGAATTTATAGATATATGTTACTCCATCAATATCCCCGTCGTTTCCTTCGTCGGCACCAGGTCCTTTAGCCCCGTTGGTATTATTGCTGGAAAACCTCATAACAAGCATACCATCCAGATATTTTGTGCTGTCACTTGAGTTATACAGTTCGATGTATTGGTCATACCAGTAAAGATGGCTGACAGGACCTGCAGCATAAATCTCATTGATCGCAATACCTGTACTGGAAATTGGTTTGGCATATACGGTATCAACTGCCGGTTTACGTGAAAATGTCTGAATTGACAGACGGGTACCGACTAGAATTATTCCCGGGTCTGAAGGATGCTGCATTCTAACTGATACATTATACACGGCTGATGGAATTCCACTCAGATCCAGCACACCACTCTCATTTGTATACCTAACCATAAAACCATATTCTGAGCTAAGTATTACCTTTGCATTTGGCATTGGTAAATAGTGGGGGATTGAATCAGTAGAACTATTCCATACGGCCTTTATTGTCATCTGCGATTCACCATCAGGCATAACAGGAGGTTTCTCAGCGCATCCCTGCAACATGATTAAAAGTATTATAATAATTGTACTAATTACTTTCTTCATCTTTCGCTCCGTTTAAAGAGTTCATCTATTGAACAACTAAACTCAATACCATAGAACAGAGGAGGATTTCGTGTCTCCTCCATTAATGTTGTCGGTGAGCTATAATACTGCCTGATTCCCGGATCATCCAGAAAGTTATTAACATAGAATGAAACCTCAGCCCCTTTGAAAAGAGATTTGCTGATATTAATATTGAATAACCACTTCGGACTCTTTCTTTTTATTTCCCTTGAAAAATTATAAGATTCCTTTTGTTCAGGGGTAATTAATAATGAGGGATCCTCATATTCCATATTCACAGTTTGGTTCCGTTCAGCTACCAGATGCTCAGCACGCAATGTTACCCATAATCCAAGGGGGGGCAAGGTATATCTGATATAATAATTCAACTGTAAGCGATCCCGCCAGCTTCCCGAAGGAGAATAGGTAAACGCTATAAGCGTATCAACCGGAGTACCGGCTGCCTTATAATTTGGGTACTGGCCTTTCGTCAGGTCAGGCGAGAAATCATACAAAACTCCCCTTCTTGATGAATTAGAAAAACTGTAAGCACCAGTTACTTCAAAATTCATATTGAGGGATTTAATTTTATTTGTCTTTACGGCAAATTCAATTCCTTTGGACAAAGTCTTCCCAAGGTTCTCTGGCAAGCTATATGTTCCAATATAATATACCTTTGTCTGGTCACCACTAGTAATAGTTTTAAAGATTGGTATGGACTGTGATTCACTTTCATTACTTCTTTCTTTGTAGTAAGCACTTACAGTAGTCCCGATCATATCAAAATACTTATGGTCATATGCGACTTCAAATTGCAGTTCTTTGTAACCCTTTAAATCCGGGACTTTAAGATCATGGATAAAGTATTCATTCCTGTTTTCTACCGGATTTCTCCAGGTTAATATTTCCGGCTGGTCATATATTGTACTCATAGCAGGTGACTTGGATGTTGTACCCGCACTTATTCTTAACTGATTTACTCTTGAAAAATAGACCATCAGGTTCAATCTTGGGTTAAAAAATGATCCCTGATGAGACTTAACAAGGTCTCCGTCACCCAAAAGTCCTTTAATGTTAAACTGGTAAGGTCTGTATAGTTCATATCTGGCACCAAGCATCAGATTGAAATCATAAAGCAAATGCCAGGTCATTTTATCTTCGGCATAAAAACTAAGAAGAGTCTGTCCCGGAATATCCTTGAAGGTGTATGACCTAACTTTAGAATCAATTCCATAATAATTGTATAAGGAATCGATCATAACTCCTTCGCCAGTATTTGCGTTATACTGTACATCCGTACCATACAGCAATTTATGTACTACATCACCTGTAAAAAGAACAGTATTCCATTCAAGTCTTCCTCCCAGATTCCATTCATGTCCTTTATTCTCAATTTTCCCGATGTATGCTGATGAAGTATCCCCGTTTGGCATGATCCTGAGTCCAGATACAAGTTTGGACTTCATTGAATTAATATTTCTGAAATTCATGAATGCGTTGTATTCAAATGATGATACTCCGTTTTCAGAAGTATATTTTCCCCAGTCTGAATAACCAAGCGAAAAGCCTCTGTTATAATTTTTTGTTTGATAAACATCCCCTTTAGGCTCTTCCTCATCAAAAATAACCTGTCCATTTATCTTATGGTTCATCGAAAGCTTATTATCAAGTGCAATAGTTGAGTAGACAGTTTGTCCTGTAACCCGGGTATATTCATCGCCATTTTTTCTCAGGTCCCTTTCACTTCTGGCTAAATTAAAATTATAGCTTAGTCCGTTTGTCCCAAGCAGGAATCCGCCACCCAGGTTTGCTTCCTTAGTATCAGGATTATTTTTTATTTTCAACCGATGCGGTTGAGAGCCTATTTTTGTTTTTATATTTATTACACCTTCAGTAACATCGCCATATCTGACTGAGGGCAAACCTGTAATAATTTCAATTGATTCAATATTATCTGCAGGGATTGTACGCAGATCTACACCTCCGCCCAGGTTGCTTGTCCCTGTGCTGGAATTATGCATTGTTTGAAACTGAAGGTTTGCATTATTAGAAACCGGAGTACCGTCAATTACAACCAGGGTACCAAGAGCCGAAAGCTGGTCCTGGTCATCTCCGCGTATTGCAACCTGCCCCGTTTTCCCAATTCCGGGATTTTCAGATTTCTGCACACCCGGAACCAGGTCGAGCACATCCTTAATGCTGGAAGCCTGGTAATGTTCAATTTCGCTGCTGCTGATTGTTGTCTTTGTACTCACGTCGGTTGGGAGGAGATCTGTTTTTCCGACAACTTCAATACCACCAATCTGAAAGCTCGATATCTTCAATATAAAGTTCATTTCAATAGTCCGGCCTTCACCAACCGATATCTTTTTTTCAAGCGGTTCACATCCCATATATGAAGCCTTCAGAATATAATTCCCCGGCTTAACATTATGTATTATATATTTACCATTCATATCTGTAGCACTGCCAGCACCGGTCTCCAGTATTACTACGTTTGCGCCATATAACAATTCCCCTTTCTCATCCTTAACGACGCCTTTTATATTACCGATTCTTTCAGCCGCGTTTCTGTTTTTCCATAAGACTATCTGCCCCTTCTTAAATTCCTTATAACTTATGCCATTCTTCACAAGCACCAGATCCAGCACTTTCTTTAGAGGTTCTGCAGTCACGTTCACCGTAATACTATCACGATTTACCAGAACATCATTGTAAACCAGCTTGATCCCGGCTTTTTTTGCAATAGTCTGCAATCCATCAATCAGTTTCTTATTGGAAAAGGAAACTGATACCGGAACAGTGAGACAGGAATTCGCAACACCAGGAGAATTTTCGCTGGAGAATTGAAAGTCTGACATTATTTCATCGTCTTCCTTCAGAGATCCGACCCTCAGAGTTTCCGAATTCTGAACTGCTTCATATTGCGGAAAGGCTGTCTGACAGAACAGAATCAGCACTGAAAAAGTTAAGTAACAGGAGAAGATCCTGAAAATCTTCATATAGCTTCCTCAAAATCCTTGTCTAAATTTTAATTAAGAGATAATTAACGAACAATTATTTTTTTCCCATCTCTGCTAATACTCATATCCATTGTCAGCGAAATCATGGATAGGATATTATCGAGCGAATCTGTATCAAAAATTCCCGTAAGAGTTTTATTTCTAACATATTTATTTTCATATACAACCTGGACATTATAAAATGATTCAATCTCACTCATAATTTCATACAATGGAGCTTTTACAAATGACAATTTATTTTCACGCCAGGCGGTGTATCTGTGCACATCAACTTTTACCGGAGAACTGAAGCCCTTATCGAATGAGTACGTCACCATCTTACCCTTTGTGATGCTAACAAATTTATCTGATTTATCTTTATAAGCCTTTACGGCACCTTTGGCCACTACGAGCTTCAGTTTATTACTGCGGTAACGCACATTAAATTCTGTACCAACGACCTCAGTCTTTGTTTGACCCGTACTGACAATAAAAGGCTGCATGGGATTATGAGCTACGCTGAAATATGCTTCGCCGATCAATTCCACCATTCTGGTTGTACCGGAAAAAACTTTCGGGTACCTGAGTCTGCTGTTAGCGTTCAGATATACAATGGTTCCATCCGACAGAGGGATCGTACTTTTCTCACCTTTTTGGGTTACAATTTCCATCTGGAAAGAAACCGGATTCAGCTGAGGAGGAATCTGTTTCAGATCAGTATAATTTAAATTCAGAGCAAATTTATATATCAGAAATATCACTGCTATTGATGCAGCAATTCTGAGCGGCCAGGCAATAAAATCCGCCAATCTTTGATTTGGAAATGTCCCAAAGGCAGCAGGATCAATCTTTTGGTCAGCAGAAACATCATTTATTTTAGCTGTTATTCTTCCCTTAATAATTTCTGAGGGTAAGGTTTGAAGTGATTGAAGCTTGGATTTGATTGCACTGAATTGCTTCCCTGCATCTGGAGATTCCGGAGTTTTAGTATTTCCAATTTTATCCCATAAAAGGACAAAATTACCGAACTCTTCCTTATGCTCATCGGATTCCTGGAGCCATGCTTCAAAGAATTCCCGTTCTTCAGAACTTACTTCGTTTCTGATAATGCGGACCAGGAATTGTGAGTCGATTGTTTTGGGAAAAAATTTCATATACAGTATTCTTGTTATTTAACAACTATATTACACGGCGGCCAAATAAAAGTACTATGTGTATATAAAAATTAGTTTTTCATAGAGTGGAAACCCAACTAGTCAAGATGAGACACAAGGCGTTTCTTCAGAATTGAAATTGCCTTATTCATCTGATTTTTAACTGTCTGCAGAGATATTTGCAGTGTTTCAGCGATTTCTGAATAGCCCAGGTTCTGAAAACGGCTAAGGATAAATATTGCCCGGCACCGTTCCGGAAGAGTATTAATAGCCTTTTGGAAATCATCCATCAAAAATGCATGATCATATTCTTCCTCAGGATTCCGGCACATTGAAACCAGCAGATCTTCAGAATTATAGATGGGCTGAACAGGTGGTCTTCTGGTTACATAATTTATCCCCAGATTGCGGGCAATTCTAAATAAAAGTGCAGTTGGAGAAGATGCGAGGTCAAGCTTTTCCCTCACCTGCCAGAATTTTATAAACGTATCCTGGAGTAGATCTTCTGACGCCTGCCTGTCGCATGTATAATGATAAAGGAAATGAAATACCGAGGGCTGGTAAATATAAAAGAATTCTTCGAATGCAGTCTCATCACTGCACTTGATATTCTCAAGTAAAGCCTGAATTTTTTCTTCGTCCTGTTGTATCATTATTTCATTGTGGATCTTTCAAGTATAAAAAATTCAAAGCAACATACAACAATTGTATGTAGAACACAATAGTTTGGAAACTTTTTAAATTTTTTAATTAAAACTATTTAAACTTTATTGTATAAGTATACAATGAATTTAAAAATAAAAGAGCCGGATATTGCTTATCCGGCTCCGTGTCAGATTTTGGCCATAATTTAAGCGATATATCTGCCCCGCTTTGTATAATGTGTATGCAGTAATTCATGGGATAGCTCGCCGCAGGGTCCCTCCGGCAGGTATTTTTCATAAATATACTTCACATATGGGTTTTCATGCGATTTTCTGAGGGTTAATGATTCGTCTTCGGCATAAATTGCCATTGCTCTTTTCTTTCTGATTTCCTCTGAGGTCGGGATGGGTTGACCTCCACCTCCAAGGCAGCCGCCTGGGCAAGCCATTATCTCAACAAAGTGAACGTCACTTAATTCTCCCCTTTGGAGCATCTGCATCACTTTTTTTGCATTAGCAGTTCCATGGGCGACTGCAAACTTAAGTTCAACTCCTTCCAGATAGCTGAATTCCGGCAGGCAGTCTTCAAGTTTAACAGAAGCCTGTTTAATCCCTTCAAAGCCACGGCATGGGGTTATATTAAGGTTTGCAAATGGAACCTCTCTGCCCGTAACCAGCTCGTAAACTGTTCTTAAGGCAGCTTCCATCACTCCTCCGGTTGCTCCAAAAATTAACCCTGCGCCCGATGCATCACCAAATGGGTCATCAAAATGTGTCTTCGGCATTTCAGGAAGATAAATTCCGGCTTCCTTAATCATCTTGGCAAGTTCACGCGTAGTCAATCCATAATCCACATCCTTAAATCCTGACGCTTTCATTTCGGGCCTGTTACATTCAAATTTCTTTGCTGAACAAGGCATGAGAGCAACAGAGACAATATCTGCAGGATCAATACCTGTTTCCTTTGCATAGAAGGTCTTTATGACTGCTCCAAACATCTGCTGAGGAGATTTGGCACTGGACAGATAATCAAGATATTCGGGATAAAAATGCTCTATAAATTTCACCCATACTGGGGAACAGGAAGTAAACTGCGGTAATTTAACACTCTCATCCTTATCGACCAATGCTTTTTTAAGCCTGTGAAGAAGCTCAGTACCTTCTTCCATGATAGTCAGGTCAGCCGTAAAGTTAGTATCAAATACCCTGTCGAATCCTATTCTTTTTAGTGCGGAATTTAATTCTCCGGTTAAAGAATGACCCGGTTCCAGACCAAATTCCTCCCCAATTCCGGCTCTGGGCGAAGGTGCCGTCTGGATTACCACATGTTTTTTCGGATCATCAATTGCGGCCCATATTTCATCTGAAGGATCATTAGCGCGAAGTGCTGAAGTCGGACACCTGTTAATACACTGACCGCAATTAATGCAAATCACGTCTGCCAGAGGTTTATCGAAGAATGTACCTATGTGTGTCTCATGTCCCCTGTTAATAGCTTCGAGTACGCCAACTTCCTGCAGATCAATACAGGTCCTGACGCACCTTTTACATAAGATACATTTATTCATGTCCCTAATTACCGAAGCAGATGATTTATCAATTTCATAACGCGGTTTTGTAACATGGCCAAATGTATATTCATCCACGCCGTATTCTTTTGCCAGCTTCTGAAGTTCGCAATTCTGATTTCTAAAGCAGGAATAACACTCCCCATAATGCTCGCTCAGCAGCAGGTCAATAATATGTCTTCTGGCTTTTCTTACCATTGGTGTTGAAGTATGGATTTTGAGAGATGAAGTAATTGGATAAGTGCATGCAGCCTGCAGAGTACGCATGCCTTCTACTTCAACAACGCAAATACGGCATACACCTGCAACGCACAAATCACTATGGTGGCAAAGTGTAGGAATATGTATCTGATTTTCAGTACAGGCTTCAAGGATTGTTGTGCCCAGAGGAACTGATACTTTCTTTTCATTGATCTCAATAGTAATCATTCCCCCGATGGTATTGGGTTCTTTTGGTTTTTCAACCACATGAGGCTGCTGACTAACGGGTACTCTGGATCTATCTTTACTTTCCATTTTGTCCTCCGAAGCCTTTATTATTGAAAATTTCCTCTTTGAAGTTTTCCAGGATCGATAAGAAGGAGTTGGGACTTGATTGGCCTAGCCCGCATTTTGAAGCAACCTGCATGGTTTTTGCAAGTTCTTTCATCTTATTTACGTTATTAAATGTATATATTCCTTTTTCGATTTCTTTTACACATCCCAACAGTTTAACATTACCAATTCTGCAAGGTGTGCACTGGCCGCAGGATTCTTCAACAAAGAATTCCATAAAGTTTTTCAGTATTTTCAACATATTACGGCTTTCATTAAAGATCATAATAGAACCACCTGTAGCAGCATCCTCATAGGCAAGTTTTCTATCGAACTGTGATTTCGGTATGCAGACACCTGAAGCACCGCCAACCTGTACAGCCTTTGTATTTTTTGCACCAACCAGTGTAAGCAGGTCCTTTATACTGGTTCCCCAGGGGAGCTCGTAAACACCTGGATTCTCACAATCACCTGAAACAGAGAATAACTTTGAGCCGGTCGATTTATCTGTCCCGTGTTTTTTGTACCATTCACCGCCTTTTAACACAATGTGGGGTACAGCAGCCAGGGTTTCCACATTATTTACAACTGTAGGTCTTCCCAAATACCCGGTATTGACCGGATAAGGGGGTCTGTTTCTGGCTTCACCACGGTTACCTTCAAGAGACTCAATCAGTGCTGTTTCCTCACCGCAGACATAAGCTCCTGAACCCAGGCGAATAACAATGTCAAAGTTGAAATTGGGATTGCCCATTATATTTTCACCCAGAAGATGCTCCTGCCGCATATGCTCAAGGTAATCTTCCAATGATTTCATCATATACTCATATTCGCCCCTCAGGTATATTATTCCCTGTTGCGCACCAATAGTATAACCAGCGACTACAAGACCATCAATAACCAGCTCAGGATATTCCAGTAATAAAACCCTGTCCTTGAATGTGCCAGGCTCACCCTCATCTGCGTTGCAGACTATAAACTTTTCTTCAGAAACTGAGGCAGCAACCAGCATCCATTTCGTTGCAGTCGGGAATCCCGCACCTCCTCTGCCTTTCAATCTGGATTCTCTCAACTCATAAAGTACATTCTCCCTGCCCAGTTCCAAAGCTCTTTGAATTGCTGTTCCGCGCGAGTACTCAGAAAACAACACTGCTCCTTCACGCAGAGGTCTATTTTCATTTAGTTCCATTGTTGCTCCTATTTAATCTCGTTTAGAATGTTTACTGCTTTTTCAGGTGTCAGGCGGGTATAAACAATGTCATTAACTATCATTGCCGGTCCCTGATCGCACATTCCCAGGCAATTAGCATATTCCAGGGTTATTCTTTTATCTTTGGTTGTCTCGCCGAAAGTAATATTGAGTTCTCTTTCAATAGCTCTGGCCACGCCATCTTTTCCGGCCAGATCGCAGGTAATGGTCTGACAGAGGCGGACTATATTCCGGCCTCTGGGTTCTGAATGAAGGAAAGCATAGAATGAAATGACACTATAGACTTCAACTGGGTGAATGTCGAGTAAGCGCGCTACTTCCTGCTGAGCAAACTCAGATACATACTTATGATTTCTTTGTATTGTCTGAAGGATAGGAAGCAGAGCTGATCTGTTTGTTCCATATATATCGACCAAACCTTCGATTTCTTCAGTTAGTGAGTTTTTTTCAAGCACTAGCATGGTTTACTCCTTAACTTGATGAATTAATAATTTCTCAACTTTTTTAATTAATTCTTCAGGTGTAATCGGTTTTTCTACGAAATCATCGACCGGTACCATTTCATTGGCCCCATAGTCAATGCCTATAGTTTTGGAAACTGAGGTATACATCAAAATCGGAGTCTGAATGTTTTCTTTTCTGAACTTTTGTGCCAGAAAAAATCCGTCGTCCGGTTCATCCATCATAACATCAAGGATAATTAGTTCAGGATTATTTCGAACAACAATATCATAACCATCCTTCGGATTGGTTGCAGTTACAACTTCATATCCTTTGGATTCAAGAACTAATGTACTGGCATCAAGAATATCAGGATCATCATCAATGATTGCTATTAGTGCCATAGGTGTTCTCCAATTATTAATATTTAAGAGATAAATTGATTAAGAACGAATTGCTGTAACTAAAGAGCAGGATACTAAAATTCCAGCACCACAGTATTAAAAGCAAATGGACTAATTTACTGAAGGTAATATCCCGCTGTAACAGGACAGAACAGTTCAGTTATTTGGTAAATAAATGGTAAAAGTTGTACCCAGACCAGGCTCACTGTCAACTTCAATTTTCCCCGCATAAGAGTCAACTATGCGCTTTACTATTGAGAGTCCCAGACCTGTTCCGCTGATTCCCCGGGTTTTTTCATTTTTAACCCGGTAGAATTCCTGGAACAATTTTGCCCGTTCTTCAGGTTTCATACCAATTCCGGTATCCGAAATTCTAATAATCAGATAATTCCCGGATTTTTTTACTTGTATATCTATTGTGCCTTTTTCTTTATTATACTTAATAGCATTACTTATGATATTTGTAAAGAGCCTGTTAATTTCATTCTGATCAGCTTTAAGCCTGCATGTAGAGGTAAGGATTTGAAGGTTTACTGTAATGCTTTTTTTCTTTAGTTCGAATTCGAGAAATTCAATGATGGATTTGATGATCTGATCAATTTCAAGCTCTTTTATTTCACGTTGTGTCTTCCTGAGTTCCATTCTGGAAATATCAAGCAGGTCGTTTACCATAGCTACTAATCCCTGAAGTCTGACATAGGATCTGTTAAGGAAATCCTTCTGCTGTTCAGGAGTAGCACCCACCTCTTCCAGAATTATTTTCAGAAAACCGATAACAGCTGCAAGCGGTGTTTTTAGTTCATGTGCAACCATGGAAACGAATTGTGATTTAACAGCTTCAACTTTAACTAACTCTGTTATGTTTCTTATAACAGTAACAACACCAGCCAGTGAGCCGTCAGCATGAGGAACTGGTGAACATGTAGCTTCAATAACCAGTTCCTTATTGGGTCTTAATTCAATTTGAGAAGAATATGAGTTAGGATTATATACATTAGAATTAATAAACTTCATAATAACAGAGGTAATTTCGGAAGGAAGGATGTCAAGAATGACATCCCCGATAAATATTTCGTGCAGATCCAGATACTTTAAAGCGCTGGAATTGTATAGAACCAGTTCACCGGTTTTATTTACAACCAAAACGCCTTCAGTGATCGAGTTAATAATTGTTTTGAGTCTTGTTTTCTCAAAAGCAATTTCCAAAAGCCTTTCTTCACGTTCTTTTCTTAGCTTTTCAGCCTCAAGTATTAAAAGCCGTTTTTCATAACCTTTTCTTAGTTGAAGTAAAAGCTCTTCAGGTGTAAAAGGCTTTGGAATATAACTGTATGCGCCAAGTTTCGTAGATTCTATGGCAGTCTCATAACTGGCATAGGCCGTTGCAATAAAACAAACCGTGTTGGGGTTAGCCTTTCGGACCTCCTGAAGTACTTCAATACCATCCAGATCAGGCATTTTCAGGTCAATGATGGCTAAGTCAAATTCCTTGCTACGGGCCAGATTGATCCCTTCGGTTCCATTTTCCGCGGCTTCAGCGTAAAACCCCTCACTTTCCAGCAGGCGCTTTGTCCCCAGTCTTAAACCTCTTTCATCATCAACGATCAGGACATGTGGTTTATAATTTTCCACGTTTTTCCCTTCTAAGATTTATTGTTAAATACAAGATGATGAACTCTGCCCCGATTTTCAGCCTAAGTTACAATTTATTTTAATGCAATTCCATAGATTTTATTTTGCTTCAACTTCAAAGAAACCTTCAAGTTTTTGCAGCAATTCTTCGAACACAATTGGCTTGTTCAGAATCGCATCACACTTGATCCATTCTTTTTCCTCATTAGTGGAAGAACCAAATTTGAAACCGGTCATATATGTAGCTGAGGTAAGCAGGAAAACCGGTATAGTTTTACCATATGTGTCTCTTTTAATCCTGTGGCAGAGAATAAAACCTGAATCGTGCTCTTCCATAATTAAATCCAGTATAGCTGCATCCGGCTTTTCTTTCTTGAAGAGACTCCAGCCGTCTTCCACATTTTCTGCTGTTATGATTTTATATCCTTTTGATTCAAGCAATAACTTATGCTGTTCGAGTAGATCAATATCATCATCAACCAGCAATATTTTTCTGACTTTTTCGTGCACCGACATTTATTCAACTCCTTAATTCATAATTGATTGAATATTATTCAGATGAGTAGGCAGTGTAATTAAAAATGATGTCCCTTCACCTGGTGTACTTTGAACTTTAATATCACCTCTGTGCATTTTAATAATGCCATAGGCAATTGCTAATCCTAAACCCGTGCCTTTACCCATTTTTTTAGTAGTAAAGAATGGAGTAAAAAGCTTGCTCAGGTTTTCTTTGGGAATACCGCATCCGGTATCCCTTATCTCAATACAAAGAGAATCGTCCTTTTTAGATAGCGTAACTGTAATAAATTTATTTTTTTTGTCTTCAAATGATTCAAATGCATTATTCAATACATTCAGAAAAACTTCTTTTATCTGATCAGCATCCGCTTCAATTACAGGCTTCTCACATTCATTTTTCATACTGATACTCACGTCCCTGTATACAGGATTGATTGAGTATGTCTTTATCATTTTTGACAGTATATCAGAAACATCCACCTGCGTGGCTCTCAGCTTGCCCTGCCGGGCAAAGTTTAACAGGTTGGCCACAATATTCCTGCAGCGGTTCGTTTCTTCAATTATCATGTTCAGGTCCTCTGTATACTGGTTGCATCCGGATACCTTTGACCACTCGTTTCTTAACATTGATGAGTACAATAGTATAGTACCCAGCGGGTTATTGATCTCGTGTGCAACACCAGCAGCAAGCTGTCCAATAGAGGCAAGTTTTTCGGCCGAGTGCAGCTGCTCCTGAGTATCTTTCAGTTCCGTATAAGCCCTTTCCAGCTTTTCAATCAGAAACGGCAGACACATTTCATCTTCAGCCAGCCCCTTTGCTATTGCTATTGCATATTCACGGCATGATACATAACCGCATGCTGTACAATTTAATTCATCCTGCAATGAGAACTTGTTCGAACGGGCCAATATTTCTTTAATCTTTTCCTCTGAAGGCATCGGCTTTCTCTGGCTTTTCGACTTAAAAGACCTTCTGAGATTCAGATTCCGGCTATTGAATAAATTACTCTTCCAGATCTGCTTATCTATTGTATTAGTTCTCTCCTCACAATATTTAACTATCTTATCTCTTCTGGAATAATAATTCAGATTACTATCAATATCAGGCCCGCTTATGCATCCCTCACAGAACAATATATCAATGAACTTTGAATTTATCTGATTATTGGCGATCTCACCAATAATTTCCAAAACTTTATCCTTGCCTTCTACTACGATAATTTCCCTTTCGAGTATGTCATTCGAAATATCAGCAGTTTTCAGCAGTCCCCCGGCAAGCGGGAAAGCCTTACCCATATAAGGATGAGGTGGATCAAATTCCCCATCATTTAATTCAGAAAGAACTATGCTTTTGTTGCTGAAAATTAATTTCAATTCCTTAAAAGTTAAAACAGCATCGATAGCATCACTGACCTCATCATCCATATATTCACTTTTCTTTGCGACACAGGGACCTATAAAAACCACTTTAGTATCACTTCCATAGTTCTCTTTCATATATCTTCCCATGGCAATCATGGGAGAGACTATAGTCGCAAGATTGGGTACCAGTTCTTCAAAATACTTTTCTATATAATTATATACTGCGGGACATGAAGAACTTATAATAGTCTTACCTTTGAAAGTTTCAAGTTCCTGAGCATAAAGCTGACCAATTAAATCTGCACCAAAAGCAGTTTCAGCTACAGTCTTAAAGCCCAGCAACCTCAGTGCTGACGGCAGCTTTGAATACGTATCAGGAAAAGATGCCGCAAAAGAAGGAGCAATAATTGCAACAGCATTACCTGAAGTAAGTATGTCGTCTACAATTATTTCAACGTCACTCTTGGTCTTTTTTGCCTGTTGCGAGCATACTTTCAGACAATGCCCGCAACTTATGCATCTCTCGCCTATTACAACTGCCTGTCCGTTAACAACTCTGATTGCTATGGCCGGGCACTCCCTAATGCATGAATAACATCTTTTGCATTTCTGACCTATAGTGCTTACAATGTTCACATTCATCGACATCAGAGTACACCTGGTTTATTTTGTTATCGTAACTATTTTTTGCTTTCTTTTGTGCAATACTACTGCTAATTAACCAACTTTATCTTTTAATAACTGTTTTCTGTCAGTATATTCTGTATGCAGTATCTCATGTGCCTTATGGCTGTTGGGTTCCTTAAAAAATTCCTTATAAATAGTCTTTACAGCTTCATTTTCATGCGACTTGCGGCAGTTCATCTTGTTGTCTATTTCATACAGAGCCTTAATTCTCTTCTGAACTTTTTCAGGTTTATTGTGTATCGGCTGGCCACCACCATTGATACATCCTCCGGGACAAGACATTACTTCCACAAAGTCATATTTTGACTCGCCTTTTTCAATTTCATCAAGGATCGGACCTATGTTGCCAATACCGTTTACAACAGCAATATTTAATTCCAGGTCGTTAATTTTGACTACAGTTTCTTTTATACCCTGCAAGCCACGGATATCTTCGAATTCAAGTGTTTCCAGTTCGCTACCTGTAAGTATGTGGTAAGCTGTACGCAGAGCTGCTTCCATTACACCTCCTGATGTACCGAAAATTACAGCGGCTCCTGTAGATTCACCCAATGGATTGTCAAATTTATCTTCAGGAAGATCACTGAAGTCAATACCGGCCATCTTGAAGAACCTTACCAGTTCCCTGGTAGTAACAACTGCATCAACATCCTGCTGGTGTGTTTCTGATAGCTCTGGACGTCCCGATTCAAATTTTTTCACTGTACAGGGCATAACAGAAACCACAAAAATATCTTTCGGATCTATTCCCATTTTCTTTGCATAATAAGTTTTGCTTACTGCACCTAACATCTCATGTGGTGATTTACAGGTGGAAACATGTTCGAGTAACTGGGGTCTGTTCTGTTCAAGGTACTTAACCCAACCCGGGCAGCAGCTTGTGAACATGGGAAGTTTTTTATTATTCTTAATGCGGTTAACCAGCTCGGTACCTTCTTCCATAATAGTCAAATCGGCAGCAAAGTTGGTATCAAATACGCGGTCAAAACCCAATCTTCTCAGACCTGTTACCAACTGTCCCGTGGCATTTGAGCCCAGAGGCATATTATATTCTTCGCCTACAGTTGCGCGAACTGCAGGGGCAACCTGTGCAATTGTAAACTTTGTTTTGTCATTGAGAGCATATGCTACTTCCTTCAAAGCACTCTTCTCTCTTAATGCAGCTGTAGGGCAAACCAATATACACTGTCCGCAAAGAATACAGTCACTAACATTTAATCCTTTATTATAAGGAGTGGTTACTGTACTTGAGAATCCCCTGTTTGTAAAATCAATTGCTCCAACTTTCTGAACTTCATTGCAAACGCGTACACATCTTCCGCATAAAATACACTTGGCAGGATCCCTTTCCATTGATGCACTGGAGATATCAATAGCGTGTTTCTTTGATTCGCCGCTGTATCTATGTTCCCTGACACCGTATTGTTCTGAAAGATCCTGAAGCTCACAGTTCTTATTCCTTACGCAAACCAGGCAATCCTGAGGGTGATTTTCTATCAGCAACTCAACAATAGTCTTACGTGCCTTGCGTACCCTGGGAGAGTTTGTCTCAATTGACATTCCCTCGAATACCGGATATGCACAACTTGGAATTAGTCCTCTCTGCCCCTCAACTTCAACTACGCATATCCTGCAGGCGCCCGTAGGACTAAGATTCTTCAGATGACATAAAGTAGGTATGTGTATGCCCACAGATTTGGCGGCATCCAGAATGGTCATTCCTTCTTCTGCGTTTACTTTTATATTATTTATGGTTAACTGAACCATTACAAACTCCTACTATTTCAAATTATAGTAATCGAATAATTGTTAATTTATTTCAATAGCTTTAAAGCGGCAGGATTCAAAACACATACCGCACTGAATACATTTATCCTGAATAATATAATGAGCCTGTCCTTTCTCGCCTGCAATGGCTTCGTTGGGGCATTTTTTCAGGCATAGTCCGCAGCCGCTACATACACTGTTATCTATTGAAAATGTCAGCAACTCCTTACAAACACCAGCCGGACATTTTCTGTCGTACAAATGAGCTTCGTATTCATCTTTGAAATATCTGAGGCCTGAAAGTACGGGATTCGGAGCAGATTGTCCGAGGCCGCACAGGGAGGTATCGCGAATTACATCAGCAAGACGCTGTAAATGTACTACCCCTTTAAACCTTTGTAATTGTTCCAGCTTATCTTTAGTATTTTTATAGCTTTTCGGAATTCGTTCTATTATTTCCAGCATTCTCTTTGTACCTTCACGGCAAGGAACGCACTTTCCGCATGATTCATTCTGTATGAATGTCAGAAAGTATCTGGCAACATCAACCATGCAGGTATCTTCGTCCATCACCACAAATCCACCAGACCCCATCATTGCGCCAACAGTTTTCAGCGATTCGTAATCAACTTTGGTCTTAATAACGCTGTCGGGTAAGCACCCGCCTGAGGGACCACCAATCTGGACAGCCTTGAATAATTTATTATCCGGGATGCCTCCGCCAATGTTAAAAACAACGTCCTCAAGTGTAACGCCCATTGGAACTTCCACTAAACCTGAATTCTTGATCTTCCCGCTAAGAGCGAATACTTTTGTTCCCTTACTTGTTTGGGTACCAATTGATGAAAACCAGTTTGACCCTCTGGTTATTATGGTAGAAACATTGGCCAGAGTCTCGACATTGTTGATGATTGTAGGTTTTCCCCAGAGACCTGATTGTGCAGGGAAAGGAGGACGAGGTTTCGGCATGCCTCTCTTGCCTTCAATTGAGGCAATCAGTGCGGTTTCCTCACCGCAGACAAATGCTCCGGCCCCTTTCTTTATCTTTAATTCGAAACTGAAATTGCTTCCGAGGATATTTTTACCCAGCAAACTATATTTTTTACATTCTTTAATTGAATTCTCGAGTCTCTGAATTGCCAGCGGATATTCGGCACGGCAATAAATATATCCGTGTGTAGCCTCAATTGCATATGCAGCTATCAGCATACCCTCAATGATCCTGTAAGGGTCACTTTCAAGAACTGAACGATCCATGAAGGCACCTGGGTCACCTTCATCGGCATTACAGATTACATATTTTACGTCAGATTTATTCTTTAATGCCAGCTCCCATTTCTTACCTGTTGGGAAACCAGCTCCTCCCCTGCCGCGCAATCCACTGGCAAGGATTTCTTTCACGACGGATTCGGGTTTCATAAGGCGCAGAACTTTATCCAATCCTTTGAAACCACCAGCAGCGATGTATGCATCGATTGAATCTGGATTAATAATACCGCAGTTCTCAAGCACCAGTTTCATCTGATGTTTAAAGAATGGATCATCATTGATACGAGGGACATCAGTCGTAGCTTTGCCATGGGTACCAAGAAGTTTTTCTTTGAATATTCCTTTTTCAACAATTGTCCTTTGGATAAACTTAGGAACAATTTTGGGAATTATCTCACAATAGGAGATCCGGTCCTGACCCGGCAATTTAATATCCACAATAACTTCTTTTGCGCAATATCCAATACATCCAGTGGCTTCAATCCTGGCCTGTATATTTAATTTATTCAATTCAGTGATTATGGCTTCTTCCACTTTCTTTGCTCCGGAAGCCAGACCGCAGGTTCCCATACCGATGAATATAATTGGCATGTCATGTTCTTTGTATGACAGCCTTCTGTTCAATGCCTTGAACTTGTCATTACATTCAGTGTGGTGATGACAAAGTGGTCCCTCTGTACAGCAGGTAACAAACTGATTACAAGGTTTTTCTAAGCTGTGCCAGCATTCATCACAGCATTTATCCAAAAAGGTTTTCATTGTTCACTCGTAATTTGTTCTTCAATTTTTTCTGTTGAGCTTTCTGAAGCTGCATATTTTTTTAATATTTTAGGAATATCTTTTACGGTTGCCCTTCCATAATAATCATTATTTACATTAATGACCGGGGCAATACTGCAGGCACCGATACAGGCTACGGTTTCCAGAGTAAAATTTTTATCTCTGGTAGTTTCACCTGCCTTGCAGTTAAGGGCTGTTTCAAGTGCGAATAGTAAGTTGGCGGAACCTTTGACATGGCATGCAGTTCCCCTGCAAATCCTTATAACATTCTTACCCTGAGGTTTTAATCTGAACTGATTATAAAATGTTGCTACACCATAAATTCTGCTGAGGGGCATTTCCAGGAAACCAGCAACATCAATAAGTGCTGATTCAGGTAAGTAACCATATATATTCTGCACCTCCTGCAGTAATGAGATCAGATTGCTTTTGTCTTTGGGTGGATAACTTGTAAAAATATGTGAGTGCATTTCATTACCTATATTTGGTTTTTGTAAATTAACGCAATTAATATGCCACTTCTTTTAAAACCCGTTTTCTTTAATTAAGGCATAGATATCGGATTTAAGGGCACAAATTTATTGTGATTTTTCCTAACAATAAGAAAAGTATTCCATCATATTTATAAAAAAATATAGGACATCATCTCCGGTTTCCTTCGATTTTCGCATAATTTTACCCGATCATACTGACTGGGCGAAGTTATGTATGACGGGTAAAAATGACATCATCCAGGATAAAGCGTCTGATTTGTTCTCAAAAAGAAAAGCCGTTACGTTAAAAGTAACGGCTTTATGAAAATGGCATCTTTTAGCAGGAGGTTTTATCCTATTGCGTTGTTCTTGGCGGCAGATTCTTCAGCGAGTTTCTTCTTATACTGCTTCATTTTTTCCAGTAATTCCTTATCCTCTACCGCAAGAATCTGAATCGCAAGCAGAGCAGCATTTTTGGCTCCCCCAATAGCCACCGTAGCTACCGGAATGCCTGAAGGCATCTGCACAATTGACAATAGAGAATCCAGGCCATTTAAGGCTTTACTCAGAATCGGGACACCAATTACTGGCAATGGCGTATAGGCCGCGGCCACACCTGGCAGGTGTGCAGCTCCGCCAGCTCCGGCAATTATTACTTTTATTCCCCTGTTTATAGCCTCTGTTGCGTATTCTGCTAAGAGATGAGGCGTACGATGCGCAGAAATAATTTTTAACTCAAACATTACTCCAAACTGATCACATACAGTTGCTGCTTCTTTCATGACCGGCAGGTCAGAATCACTTCCCATGATTATTGCTATCTGAGGACTATAGTTTTCCATTATATTTTCCTGAATAAATTAGTGATGCAATTAAAGATACATTCATTTCGAAAAAGATTCAATTTAATGGCAGGCGCAGTCTGGGAAATAATAAAAAAAAGCTGCCTTAAGAGCCAATCTGCCTGAATACCGGGTAAAGTTCCGCCAAATTTATGTATTCAATTCAGCTTTCAAGACCCAGATTCAATAAATTTGCCCTTATGGCAGCCACTATATAATGCAGGAAACAATACTATCTCTGATTTATGGATCCGACACCCGAGATATTTCTCTTTACTTTTTCAGGATTTCCATAATAATCCAGACTTCCGACTCCGGAAATCTCTGCTCTTAATTCTTTTGAGGCATAAACTTCCGCTTTCGAAGCCCCGCTGATCTCAACATTCGCATTGTCTGAAATCAGATCCCGTGCATTGACTTTGACTGCCCCGGAAAGACTAAGCGCTATATAATTGGTTTTACCTGAAATGTTCATTTTGCCTGCGCCACTTGCATCCACATCAAACCTGTCGTTGTTTATGTTTGAAATTGAAATGTCGCTGGCCCCTGAGGCATTTATTTTCTCAATATTATTTGTGCTAATCTGAATCCTGATCTTACGCCTTGGACTGATGCTTTTCCTGTTATAGATGTGTAGTGTTTGATCACTGACTTCAGTCCTTATTAAAGGCAATATATTATCCTCACCATAAATGGTAACCTCGGGCGACTTACCACAAACAATTTCAATATTGTAAGCACCACCTGCATCGATAGCATTAAAATCTTCCAGCTTACGCGTTTCCTCTTTAGTGACTCCACTCCCCCTTACCCCAATGCCATGACAGTTTATTCCAAACCCGTGACATCCTGCAAATACAAGAAAAAGTAAGGCTGATAATTGTAATAATATTTTCATAATTCCTCCATGGCTAGGTTTTATTCCGTTACTATAAATTTAGACGTAAAACAACATCCGGAAGTTGCATAAATAATAAACTTTTTTTGGCATTCCATTTTCCCCCATCAGTATATTCAATTGTTACGGTATTCCTGTCGATAATATTATAATGAAACATGATGTATTTTTTCGGATTAAATAAAAAATATTATATATTTGCTGCAATGATATGCCGGCTTTGTATTAATCCGGTATAACGAGTATCTGGATTTCAACTGTTTTGATACCTTGCCTTAACTTCACTATCAGATGAACATATTGACCAGGATTCACATTTTACAGAAATGGCCTGGATTAAGGATTTGGACCTTATGAGTAAAATAATCAGCGGAAATAAAAACGATTCTGAGCATATTGACGAAATGCTTTCCATTGCATATGAGCATTTATGGAATGGAAGATTTCAACCGGCCCTGGAGTTATCCCAAATGGCATATGATGCAGCACCAGACGATTATAATGCCGCATTGTGCTATGCATGGGCATTGCTGGAAAATGGTAGTCCGGCCAGGGCTCTTGAACTCGCCAATTTAGCCGTTGAAATAGGTGGCAATGCCCTGAATCCGAGACTGTATAGAGGGTTCTTCCTGAGCAGAATGAGCATTTATGAAGGAGCCTTATCCGATCTGGAAGTTTCAATCCGGAATCAACAGTCCCTGCTGGTATGGTCATACATTAACAAGGCCAGAAGTCTGGCGGGCCTGGGCAGATATTTTGAAGCTCTTGAGGAAATAGACCGGGCAATTATTGTTGATGGGAACAAAAATCCCGGGTTGAAAGGATTAAAAAAATGGTATAAGACTGCCGTGGGTTTAAGGGACCTTATGGATAATGGATCTGTTTCTGGCAGTTTCCTTCTTGAGGAAGGTGAAGAGGCTTTAAGAAAAAAGGAATTCTGGTTCTCTCAGCTCGCGGCACAAAAGATACTTTCGGATTTGAATCTGAAGGAACTTCATTTACAGGCACAACTGCTTGAACTGGAAGCTATGCTTGCAATGTTCCAGTTCCGCCCTGCTCTTTCAAAGGCCGATAAGATTAAGGATTTGTTCAAAGAGAATGAGAGATTCCTACAAATTTATGATTCGTTGAAAAAACAAGTCCCTAAAAAGGATCAGGCAAAAACAGACGATCTTCCCTCAAAAAGTAACTCAATTAGTAATGATATATCCGTTAAGGATGCACTGTCTGAGGATAGAAATACCGGCGGAATTATAAATATAAAGAAAAGGATTGAATTCAGAAGCTTCCCTAATCAGGCAGCGGAATTCAATGATATAAAAATGTTTGCGTTTACTGCCGATTCAATTCCTGCCAGCAAGCGATATCTGGTTCAATTCGACGAACAGCGCACCTGCTTCGTAGGTGCTGAAATTACCTTTTTCAATCCTTTGTATGACAACAATGATTACCGTCTTTCAGGAAGTGCTGTATGGTACCTTAACGGAACTGAAAGCGGAAGGAATTATTTTTCCATTAATGTAATTAAGGCCTGGCCTGAAGTTGCTTTTGTTCAGAGCTGGGGAACTGAACATCCCGGGTTCTGGCAAAAAGGACAGGGCAGACTCGAAATTCATATAAATAATCAGAAAGTTTGTGAGCGCTGGTTCCTGATCGGAAATTCCGAAATCGAACAATCGACCGATACAAAGATCAATAAGATGGAATATTTCTCTGAAGAGGATTCACTAACTTCAGTTCAGAAACACCGGTATCTGTCAGACCAGGAAAATCCTACTAATTACCCCGCTGAAAAAGATGAATCCCTTTCATTACTGATGAATGAGCTTGATGGTTTTGTAGGTTTGAAAAAAGTAAAAGAGTCTATGCAGGATTTCGTCAATTATCTGGAATACCTGAACGAACGGAAACGTTTTGGGCTAAATAATAAAGGAAATTTCTCCATACATTGTATCTTCCAGGGAAATCCGGGTACTGGTAAAACTACAATTTCAAGGCTCGTCGGCAGAATATTCAAAGCCATGGGCCTGCTTGAAAAAGGACACGTTGTTGAAGTAGACCGGGCAGGCCTTGTTGGGCAGTATATTGGGGAAACGGCAATTAAGACAGAAAAAGTAATCAATGAAGCGATGGGCGGGGTGCTGTTTATAGATGAAGCTTATACACTGATAAAGAAATCCAGCGGAGGACAGGATTTTGGTCAGGAAGCAATTGATGTTTTGTTAAAGAGGATGGAAGATTACAGCGGAGCTTTTGTAGTAATTGCAGCAGGATACCCTGAGGAAATGCAGACATTTATAGATTCCAATCCAGGACTTAAATCCCGTTTTACACACTACTTCAACTTTGATGATTATTCTCCTGATGAAATGATAGAGATATTCAATACTATATCCTCAAAAGAGGATTTTAGCATAGAAAAAGATGCACTTGAATTACTGAGGAAAGAATTTACCAGACTGTATAGAAAAAGGGATAAATCCTTTGGCAATGCGCGTCTCGTTAATAAATACTTTAATTCAGCCAAAATGCAGCTCAGCAGGCGCTTCATCCAAATGAATGAAGACGAAAAAACTAAAGAGGCTATGACTTCCCTGCTACTGGCAGATATCAACGCGATAATTACCCCCGGGCAGGAAAAAACGGTCAGTATCCCTATTGATGAAGAGAGTTTGTCCAAGGCGCTGGAAGATTTGAATAATTTAATTGGTATTGATTCAGTTAAAAAAGAGATAAATGAAACTGTAAAGCTGGCTAAATATTTCGCTCTTCAGGGGGAGGATATTACCAGGAAACTCTCTTCTCACCTTGTATTTCTTGGAAATCCGGGAACCGGCAAAACCACAGTTGCCCGGATTTATAGTGAAATTTTTTCTGCACTCGGCATATTACCCCGTGGACATTTGATTGAGACAGACAGACAGGGACTCGTGGCAGGTTACATAGGACAAACGGCCAGGCAAACTTCTTCCTTAATAGATCAGGCAATCGGCGGAACACTGTTTATTGATGAAGCATATTCTCTGGTTAAGAACGGTGATTCGGCAAATGATTTCGGACGCGAGGCCATTGATACATTGCTGAAGAGAATGGAAGACGATAAGGGCAAGTTCATCGTAATTGCTGCCGGATATACCGGCGAAATGGAACATTTCCTGGAAAGTAATCCGGGACTCAGATCGCGCTTTACAAAGACGGTAGTTTTTGAAGATTATAACCCGGATGAACTACTGCAGATTACCCTTGCACAACTGAATTCCAGGGGATACAGTCTTGCCTCTGAGGCCAAAGAAGCCCTAAGGAAATATTATACGGAGCTATACAGAAACCGGAATAAAAGCTTTGGGAATGCACGTATCGTCAGAAACCTTGTTGATGAAGCCCTTAAAAACCAGTTTCTGCGCATTGCAGACCTTCCGGAAGATCAGGGGTCGAAGGAAGTAACTAAGACGGTACTGCTCAACGATCTGCAAAGCATTATCTCAGGAAAAAGTGAAAAAAAACAGTACAAGGTGGAAGGTGATATTGAGCAGCTAAACCGCTACATGCATGAGCTAAGGAATCTGACCGGTCTTGATCAGGTTAAAAAATCAGTGGAAAAGCTTATTTCCAGCCTGAAGGTGGCAAAACTCAGGGAAAAGAGGGGGATGACTGTTTTGGAAAAGAACCTTCATGCTGTTTTTCAGGGCAACCCCGGCACCGGTAAAACAACTGTTGCCAGATTATTGAGCAAGATTTACAAGGAAATCGGTCTGCTTGAAAAAGGACATCTTGTGGAAGTTGACCGTGCTGCACTGGTTGCAGGATATCAGGGTCAGACAGCGCTTAAGACTGATGATATCATTAAACAGGCTATAGGCGGCACACTGTTTATTGATGAAGCCTATACATTATCCAGAGGCAGCAATGATTTTGGCCAGGAGGCTATCGATACATTATTAAAAAGAATGGAAGATTACAAAGATCAGTTTATTGTCATTGTTGCCGGATATCCCGATGAAATGCAGAAATTTCTTAGTTCCAATCCCGGCCTGCAATCCCGTTTTTCAAATATTTTTAATTTTGAAGATTATTCACCCCGCCAGTTGCTGGAGATTGCGGCAAATATAAGCAACGAGAGCGGATACAACCTGGATGAGGGAGCTCTCCAGTTTCTGCTCGAAATATTCACACGCTTATATAATAAAAGGGACAGGAATTTCGGCAATGCACGGACAGCACGCCACATTCTTTATGAAACTATCAGCAACCAGGAGGAAAGGATTTCTAAACTGACCGATTTCAACGATCAGGATCTTATGACTATTACTATTGAAGATGTTGAGAAATTTGCCAAATTGTGACCAGGAGGAAAAAATTATCTTTTCATAGCTTCCGAAAAGATTAATATATAACCATTGTTATCTTTTACGGCAAATTCCTTAGTGCCATAAAATGTCTGATGCAGTTCTCTCACCATTTCAGCATGTGCTGAAGCCTTCTCATATACCTGTACAATGTCCTTTACCTCAAATGATAAAATAAATGTGCCACCTGGTTGTGCCCCCTTAAAAAGGCCCATGTCGTCATTAAGGCTTTCTCTTTTCTGAAACATTAATTCCACATCTCCATTGGTGACAATAGCAAAATTAAAGTTTCCTGTGTCCGGGAGAGTTACAACCGGTTCAAATCCGAATGCATCACTATAAAACTTCAACGTCTTATTGACATCCAGAACCATCAGATTGGGAATGAGTTTCTTAAAATTGACGTTCTCCTGCTGGGCAGTTTTCGGGTGGATTTTTCTTTTGAGAGGTTGATCTGTCCGCCTGATACAACCCGTAATAAACAATGATAAAATAAGAATAATTGAATAAAAATATTTCATAGCTGTAACAATCCTGATAACATATTTTATAGGTACTTAAAAATTATATAAAATAATGATCATTGGAAAGAAATAATAGTAAACTTTAGAAATTTCCTCTCCCCGTGACAAAGGTATTAAAGCAATACTGCTGATCAGTTCATCATGGAAAAAGTAATTTTAAAAGAAGTCCCTTCCCCCTTTTTACTATCTATCCTGATTTTGGCTTTATTAAGATCGGCATATTTTTTAACCAGTGCGAGCCCTAACCCATTTCCTTCAAATCTTCTGGTGTAACCTGTCTCTTCCTGGGAAAATGGAGAAAACATTTTTGGAAGAAAATGCGCAGCTATACCAATGCCGGTATCTCTAACCTCGACTGTAATTTGCTCCGGTTCTTCATTATACACCAGTATTTCAACCTTACCTTTGGGAGTATATTTAATAGCGTTATCTATAACGTTCTGGAACATCTGTGTCAGTGTATATGAGTCACCTGAAATAACTTCATCCTTAATACGGCTTTCTAAAACAAAATCCAGACTCTTTAATCTGGCAGCATTATTGAACTCTGAGTGCATATCCTGCAGAATAGAAGTCAGTTTGATTTTCTTGGCATTAAATTCATAATTACCAGCCTGAAGTTGTGACATAGTAAGAATCATATCAATAGTTCTGGTCAACCGCCTTCCGCCATTATCTATAATCTTAAAGCTGGTAGCCAGATCCTCAGGAATTTTATTTTCCAGTTCTTCTCTTAACAAGGAAGTAAAACTCAATATTGTATTTATCGGCGTTCTGATCTCATGGGACATTTGTGCAAGGAAGTCGGTTTTTAGTTTATCTGCCTTTTCAGCTGTCTCTTTGGCAATAATAATTTCATCCTGAGCACGTTTGCGTTCTTCTTCAACCCCAATAGCAGCAGCAGCAATACTCAGCAGCTTCATTTCATCCTGGCTTGGTTCATAATCATCCTGATAAACAACACACAATGTACCAATATTTGCATTTCCAAAAGCAACTGCAGTTCCTATATATGTCCTTAATCCATATCTAGATACATTTGGATCAGTCTTCTGATACTCCGTATTCTGCAGATCACGGATTACGGTAACTCCAACACTTTTATTGCGGATAATCTCATAACAGATATGCCCTTCAGGATTATCAACGGCATCGAAATCTTCCGGTATATTCCACTGTCCCAGTGAACATAGTTTGCCATCTTCCAGACGGTTGTACAGCGCAGTAGCAGCGTTCAACTGTTCACCACATAAAGTAACAAGCCTGTTAATATTTTCTTTCGCATCAGGACCAAAGCTGAGCAGGCATTCATTTAGTCTTGTCAGACGCTCTTCAGATGCCTTCCTTTCAGTTATATTGCGGAAAATACTCAGCAATAATGGTGCATGGCCATTTAGTTCAAGCAATGAGTTTGAAACTTCAAACCATAACCTTTTACCATTCCAGAGTTCCATTTCCTGCTGGAAATGCGGTACAATAGTACGGGATTTGAATCTCCGCACAAAACTGTTCAAAATACTTGCCCTTACCTTGTTATGATAAATCAGGGATATGGATTTCCCTTCAATTGAAGCCTTATCCATTTCTGCCATCCTGCAGAAGGCCTCATTTACCATGACAACATTACCAAATTGGTCTGTTAGTCTCATTCCGTCAGCAGAGTTCTCCCATACAAGACGGAACTGTTTTTCGGACTTTAATATTGCTTCTTCAGCTTTTTTGCGTTCTGTAATATCATGCACCCCAACAATACACTTTGAAGTACCAGGAATCATAGCCGCGCTGTTTATTACTATCTTTATATTACCCCATCTGTCCTGAAACTTATATTCATATGTATGGGGAGCTTCATCTGGAGAACTCCTTCTTATTGAATGATAAGAATATATCCTTTCCCAATCATTTTTTGAAATAAATTCGCGCAGGTTCATCTTGCCTTCTATTTCCTCTTTCTCATAACCTGCGATCTTGCAAAATTCATCATTTACTAGTGAAATAACGCCGTCATCTTCAGCAATTATTGTCCCGGTCCCGGTATTTTCAAAAGTGGTACGGTATTTTTCTTCGCTTTTTATCAGCTCTTCCCGATTATGTTTTTGTTCAGTTATATCCCTGATTACCGCCTGGAGAGCCTCTTTTCCTTCATAAATTATCGGGCCAGCCGCAATTTCCACGTCAAGTACTGTCCCATCGAATCTTACAATTTTCTCTTCCATCAGTGAAACGCTATTTCCCGTTTCGGTCATATACTTGATTCGTTCATATGCGGTGGTATGTGAATCAGGGTGCAGGAAATTCAGGAATGGTTTCCCAACAATGTCTTCAAGTCTGGATGCTCCAATCATTTTGATTGCAGCAGAATTACAGTAAAGTGCAATTCCCTTGCTATGGACAAGGACTCCGTATGGAAAGAGTTCTATCAGATTGCGCGAATTTTGCTCTGACTGTCTGAGTTTTCTTTCAGCAAGTTTGCGGTCACTGATGTTTCTGAAAACAAGTACTACACCAGTTATATTGCCTTTCTCGTCTTTTATGGGAGAAGCGCTGTCATCAATTGGAATCTCAGTTCCATTTTTGGAAATAAGTATAGTATGATTGGCAAGACCTACAATTACACCTTCTCGTATCACCTTTCCTGCCGGATGCTCGACTTTAAGTCTTGAATATTCATTAATTATATTAAAAACTTCTTCAAGTGCTTTGCCTTTTGCTTCTTCTATACCGTATCCGGTCAACTCTTCAGCAACAGTATTTAAGAAAGTTACATTGCCCTCCAGATCAGTGGTTATAACAGCATCTCCGATGCTTTTCAGGGTAGTTGAGAACCATCTTTCATTCTCTCTTATCTTTTTCTCTGAATTGTATTTGTAAAGAGCCATTTCAATTGTTGTCTGCACCGTTTTTTCTTCATACGGTTTAAGAATAAAGCCAAAAGGTTCAGTGATTTTTGCGCGATGCAGCGTACTTTCATCAGAATTTGCGGTCAGATAAATAACAGGAATGTCCAGCGATGCTTTTACTTCTTCAGCAACCCTGATTCCATCTATCTTCCCTTCAAGCCCGATATCCATCAATACCAGATCTGGCAATAAGATTTTTATCCTCTCAATTGCTTCCTCTCCGGAAGCAGCGATACCACATACTGTATATCCCAGATTACCAAGGCAACACTTTATATCCAGGGCTACAATGCTTTCATCTTCAACAATAAATATTTTTGCTTTGGGCATTAAGCTGCCGACTCCTATTCGATATTATTAATTTCTGTTCATATTAGATCAGTTAAGCGACTTTTATATTCTTCTGACCGGAAATATAATGATAAATTCAATCAGACTCCCGGTTATTAATTCAAAATTTCCTCTTAACTGGCTGGCGAGTATGTTTACAAGTTGCAAACCAAGTGTCTTAGGGTTGCAAAGATCTACTGTTTCGCTGGGAAAACGATCGCCATTGTTTGAAACCTTCAACCTGTAGGCCTCATCTTCAATATTAAAGCTTATGCATACTTCACCTTTCAATTTCTCGTGAAATCCATATTTCAGGGCATTTGTAACCAGCTCATTTATAATTAAACCACACGGAATAGCTGTATCCACACCCAGAAATAGCTCTTCCGGCATGTCTATCCTCAGGCTGATTTCCCTTGTCCTGACCTGATAAGAGCGAAACAGGTTGGAAACAAGGTTCTTTACATATTCGGTAAAATTAATTTGGGCCAGGTTGTCCGATTGATATAATTTTTCGTGAATAAGTGCCATTGATCTGACTCTGTTCTGGCTATTTTTAAACATTTCCAGGGCTGATTCATCCTGGATATATCCTGCCTGAAGATTTAAAAGGCTGGAAATCACCTGTAAATTATTCTTTACCCGGTGGTGAATTTCCTTAAGCAAAACTTCCTTTTCCTTTAGCGAAGCTAATATCTTTTCCTGGTCATTCTTCCTGCTGGTGATATCCCTTACCATTGCCTGCAGAATAATTTCGCCCTGGAGTTCAACCTTGTAAAGATTGATATCAATATAAAAAGATGAACCATCTGCATTTTTATACTGACGCTCAAAATACTGAGGGCCTTCGTTAATTGCCAGTTCCAGCCTGTCTTTCTTTCCATTACCGGGTTCGGAGCCCTCTTCTGGTTCAGGAAACAGTTCAGCCGGCAGTAATCCTATTATTTTGTCTTTTGGAAGATCAAATACCTCTGAGGCTCTTTTATTACACTCAAAGAAAGTTCCATCCTTAATCAAAAATATGGCATCATTTGCCTCATCGAAAAGAGACCAGTACTTTATCTCGTTATCTTTCAATGCAGTTCTTTGCTTTTCGAGCTGTTCGATCATATTATTGAAAGATCTAATCAGACTGGCAATTTCATCTTTTGATTTACTCTCAAGTTTTATCTGATAATTACCGTTTGAAACCTCTTCCATACTTGTGCTAAGTTTCTTTAAGGGGTTTCCTATAATTTTTTTCAGGCTAAAATAAATAGTTATAATGATAATCAGAGAAATCAGCAGGGTCTCTGTTATTACTCTTACTGTAATCTTATGGAGTTCATCATAAATAATTCTCTCAGAGAAGTAAATTTCCAGATAGCCTATTACGCTTTCGCCCCTCATAATAGCCTTCTCCTTACGAACTACATAAGTGTTTTTAAGAACCGGATATTGCTTCCCTGGTTCATAGTCCTCATAGGATGAGCCGGAATTTCTTATAAAACCTGTAAAAAGTTCTTTACTCTCTTTCCGGACTATTATTGCTATCATATCCTGATTTTGCATATCAAATGAAATAATTTCTCTCGAATTTATTTCATTATATGTCCACAAGGCACTCACAAGATTGTTGGATATTCTATTTAACCGCAGCTCCTGCGTGGATCTGACATCATTCATTAATCTTTTTTTTTCGACCAAATATGTATAGCGTCCAAATATTCCCATACACAGAATAACGCTGAAAGTAACAATCAGGGCAATTTTGATTAGAATTGAATTTATTTTTTTCATCATTTTGTTTATCGCGAACGAGATTAATTAATTTCACAAAACTGATGGATAATAATGACAAAGTACTGCCTGGAATTATTTACACTCCATACTTTGCCAGAATTGCCCTGTATTTTTTTGTTTTTTTAAATTTGGCCAGTCTGTCTGAGAATTCTTCCGCCATTTTTTGATGGCCTTTTGTCCTGGAAAATGCAGCAAACAAAGGTTCTTTGCCCAGAGGTGGTTTCAGGAATACCAATTTATTTGATAACCCCATTTTATTCATCAAATATGTAACTGTCTGCACAGAACCCACACCCAGATCCACACGTTTGTTTTCAACTAACCGGATAATTGATTCTGCCGAAGAGACGCGTTCTTTTTTCAAAAATCCCGCCTTATCAAACTTTTCACCATAGCTGGCACCCGAAGTTGCAGCAATTGTATATTTTTTAAGAGATTGTAAGTTTCCGTTGGCCGTTATCTTAGAGGTCTTTAGTTTAAAAAGAGAGTTTGTTTCAAACACTGTTGGTTCGGAGGGATAATAAAGGAACTGTTCTCGTTGTCTTGTCTTCACAACAGCTAAAACAACGTCGGAATTCCCTGTTTTCACCGTTTCCAGGCAACGGATCCAGGGATATTCCCTGTATTCAGGTTTAAGATTCATTTGAGAGAAAATCTCCCTTGTTATCTCAACCTCTATTCCCACAGCCTTCAGAAAACCGGTCGAAATCAGCAGATTCTTTATTTTTTCCAGCTGGCTTTCCTTAATCTTTTTTTTAAGCTCATATTGCTTCAGCCGGCTGTTAAGATGGTAGATGGACAGAAAGAACGTCTTGTCCTTTCCAGAAAGTCTGTTCAGAATCAAACCATTAAAATCCTGAGTGCTTACCTTCTGTGGAACTGGACTAAAAAAGCTTTGCGGCGGGTAATATTCCATTACAACAGATACTTTTTGGGGCTGCTTTTTTGAAATAAAGCCAGTCAGAAAAAGAAATGTCAGAAGCGAAAACAGGATAAATTTAAAATAAATTCCGCACCTGATTCTTGACATGCACCTGTGCTCCGGTTTGATTTAATTTTCGATTTTAATCAATTAATATCCTATAATCGAAATTTAAAATTAAATCTTAACAGCTAAACGTGATTTTTACCGGAGTTTTTCTTTTATATCATTTCATTTAATAATTCTTGTCTCGGCTGGGCAATTACCACTTTGTTTACAAGTAACCCCTTATCTGCAGCCACTTTAGCCCCTGCATCAACTGCCGCTGAAACTGCAGCTACTTCACCAGTACATGTAAAGAATGCCTTTCCTCCTAATGCCATGGCAAGACGCAGTTCTATCAATTTTACACTTGCTGATTTAACGGCGGCATCTGCTGCTTCAATTAATGACGCTACTGAAAAAGATTCAACTATCCCCAAAGCTTCCAGCAACTCTACACCTGTATGGCCTGCAATAGCAGGGAAAATCTGCTCGTGAACATTGGGGATAACAAATGTATCTATTACAGCAAACCTTACCGATTCAGCAGCTGCATCAACAGCTGTCTGCACTGCAGCAACATCCCCTCCAATGAGCACCATATATTTTCCAGAACAGATCGATCTTGATAGTATTAATTTAACATCAGAAGTTTTAAGCATAATATCCGCTGCAAGCATACCAGCCGCAATACTAGTCATTTCTATCAAGCCGATGGAATTCATTGCATTCATATTAAGTCCTGTCTAATTTTATTTCTATTGCTATGATTTTACTTTATTTTGTTATGATTTTTACAAAATCACCGGAAATATCGGTAACAATCCCTTCAATTGAAGCATGTATCCTGGCTCCCAGCTTGCCTTTAGCAGGTTCTGCTATCAGCTGTCCCGCCTTAACGTAATCGCCCGTTTGCACAACTGGTGTTGCTTTTTCTCCGACATGCTGTTTTAAGTAAATTTTAACGTTGTCTGTTTTGGGTTTTTCTACTTTAAATGGAGTGTGCACATTATAATCCTGGAGGTTCAGCCTGCGGATAAGCTGTTTTAATGGAACGCGCCTTCCCTCCTTAACAGGATGCACTTCCACGGGATGTGTTTGCACATATTTTATGCCCTGTTCCCGCATTGCTATCTTTGACCAATCGCATGCTTCCTTGGGATAAAGGTCCTCAGGACATGCATACAAGGTACAAAGTCCGCAGGCACAGCAAAGCTCAGCAAACTGGTTCCAGACCTCAGTACCCGTTTTAGTAAAAACCAGTGAGCGCATGACCTTATGTGGCTGAACGTTATAACCGAGCAGATAGCGGGGACAAAATTCGGTACAATAGGTACATTGGTCGCAGGCTGATTTTCCAATACGGTGTTTAGACTGGTCGGTACGGTCCTTTCTTTTGACCAGGTAGTGTTCCCTGGGCAGTATAATAATTCCTGCGGTAGTCTTGGTTACCACCTGAGATGTATCGTAGCTCAGGCTGCCCATCATGACGCCGCTGACAAAAATGGCAAAATCCCTTACTGTTGCACCACCAGCATGTTTAATCAGCTCCTCGAAGCTGATTCCGATGGGAGCAAAAAAAGTAGATGGATTTCTTACAGCCCCTGCAACAGTAAGTATCTTTTCTGTAACGGGAATTCCCTCTGCTGCACGGGAAATATTAAACAGGGATTCGACATTATTTACCACACAGCCGACATTTAGAGGAATCCCGGCAGGCGGAATCAGTCTTTTAGTGGCCGAATAGACAAGTTCATATTCATCTCCGGAAGGGTAAAAATCTCCTAATTCACAGATCTCAATGGGATGATCATCAAGCTGATCTTTTATTGCCTCGATTGCCAGAGCATTTTTTGATTTTATGCCAAAGTAACCGAGTCTGGCTGAAGTACTATCAATCATGTATTGCATTCCCCTGACTATTTCAGGGGCAAAATGAACCATTAACTCATAATCCTAGTGTAGCAGAGGTTCACACTCAGCTCCGTTGGCAAGCACAAATTCTACCTTTGAGCCCGCCTTAACGTTTGTTGGAAATCCTGCACCACCGGCGCCGACAACACCGGCATCGAATATCTTTTCAGCTAAATCCATACTAGCTCACCCTTTTAATTACTACTAATGTTTTATCATCAGAATAACTTCCATCCTTTGAAAAATGAATTACGTCATTAAGTATACTGTATGCGATCTCTTTGGGAGACAGATGCATCACTTCCTTCAGTATCTTTTCCAGTCTTTTCTCTTCATAGCATTCTTCCTGTGCATTTGATGCATCGGTTATACCATCAGTGTACACAACTAGCACATCGCCCTTGCTGAAATTTATATTTTCGGTCTCATACTTTGCATGCGGGGCAGGCCCCAGTAAAGGTCCTGTCGGCATCAGGTAAGTAACCTCGCAAGTTTCACTCTTTATAAAAATGGGCGGATTATGCCCGGCATTTGCGTACAGGAACAATCCATTTCTATATGTTGCAATTTCACCGTAAAACAATGTGGTAAATTTGGCTTCGCTGAATATTTTATGTACCAGCTCATTCATTCTCTTCATTAATGAAGATATTTTTATCTGGAAAGTGCTGGCCATTCTGAGCGCACCAGAGACATACATTGCTTCTGCCGCCGCACTTAAGCCCTTGCTGGCTGCATCACCCACTACAATACCCAACCGCTCATCATCATCTCCAATCTTCAGATAGTCAAAGAAGTCGCCGCCAATTATTTCTGCAGGCAGTGTAAGGCCGAACATTTCAAAATTACGGAATCCGTATTCATGTTCCGGCAAAATACTTTTCTGCAGCTGTTTGGCCCGGTCAATATCCGCCTTAAGATACTGTGCACTTTCAGTTATCCTGCGTTGTTTCAGCTGAGAAGTAAGAACTGTAGCAACAATATTCAGGGTATATCTGAGCTCTTCATTAATACTGTTACTGTTCAACGCCAGAAGATACTCATAGAACGTTTTCCCTTCTACTTTCATTCTGGAACCGACTCCAGATGCAGAATACTTAAATATACCTTTTTCTCGTAAAACAACGTTGGTTTCATCTGCAAGGATTGTCCTCTCTTTTGATATTAATTCAAAGATCGGATACTCTTCAATAAAAATCTGAAAGTTGTCAGTTATTTTTTCCACATTGCCGGTCTGATAGAGCAATTTGTACGACTTATTGCTGACATCCAGACACCAGATGCGCCCGCCAATGATTCCTGCTTCCTCTTTGAATACTATCTGATTCAATACTGATGTCAGCATTTCCTGTTCGGTTTCAAATTTTCCAGCCGCTACACCATCTATAGTCCGGAATAATCTCTTCTGATTCATGATTTCCTTACAATACCTGTTAAAAACATTTTGCTAATAATTCTACTCAGAATAGAATTGTATCATTTCAGTAATTGCCTGTTGGCAAACCGGGCAAAAATTATTAACAGAAATGGATTTCATTGTACAATCCATTTTGGGTCTGTATACTCCTTTTGCCACATAACCGCCGCCCTCAAAAACTCCCACTGAATTCTTGTATTTAATTTCGGCAGGTGTTGGAACCGGGACATCCTTTGCAACCATATTCTTCCACTTATTCTCAAAGTGTACCAGTGTAGTCAGATTTGGCTCCCAGGGTTCTATACCTTCAGGATAAAAATTTTCATAAGCAACATCTGAAGTGTAATATTCATCTCCCAGTCCGGCGAAACCATGACCAAATTCGTGTGTAAACACATATTCTTCAAACCGGTTATTGTTAACACAGACAGAATAATGGTTATAAATTGAACCGCCACCGTATTCATTAGTATTCACTAAAATATAAATCTGGTCATATGGTGCATTAGCAGCAATATCCCTGACGGCTTTATTATCAGAAGTCATCAGATAGCGTTCAAGGTCAAATGTATAAAAAGTAGAATTGAGAATGGTCTTAGCCCAAATATTCCTGGCCGGAATGTCCGTTCCGGATTCCTCAGATAGCGCCTCAACACCCCAGACGTTAAATTTATCCTTATTTTCCTTAAATGGAGAGGCATTGAACAGGTACCCTGCAAATTTCTTGCAGTCATCTCTGAATTTCTGCATTTCCTCTTTGGTATAACCATCAGGAATGATTACGATGTCAACCTTGCTTTCGGGATCACCGGATTTAACAACTTCAAATGAATTAAACTGTTTTTTCCTTTCGGGAGAAATGAAATAGCTGGCAGGATTTACGAAATATTCAAATTTCTTTTCAAACTGGCCGTTCTTGTTCCGGCTTAAGAACTCGGCCCTGATGGTGTGTTTTGGAAACGGAAGTGTAACCGTCTCACTGAATGTTTTTACTGTCAGTTTGGATTCGGCAGTCGTCTGCCACTCACTGAATAAAGTAGAATAACCTTTTGAGTATACTAGAGTATTTGATGAAGAATCATAAACCATAAGTTTGTACTTTCCGTACTCAAATTTATCCAAAAGATTCTTCTTTGAACCACCCCAGTAGGGTTCCACCTTGAGCTCATCAATTGAATACGTCTCAGTAGTTGCAGTCCCGGTATGAAAATAATCAATCCGCAGTGTCTTAGGCTCAAAATAACTGCTAAATTCGGGTTGAGCCCATAAAGGCATAGCAAACAGCAGGAACAGGATAATACTTTTCATGCGATCCTCTATTTTCTGTTAAATTCAGATTTTTCTGGAACCGGGTTTGACAATTGGGATATTTTCCCGGCATAATGGGCAGTCTTCCGGTGCATATGAAACTACGTCCAGCTTTAATCCGCTTACCTGGGGAACGCCGAACTGGACTTTTCCATTGCTGCGGTCAACAACCATCCCTACTCCAACGACCTCTGCATTATACTTCTTTACAATATCAATGACTTCAAAAACCGAACCTCCCGTGGTAACAACATCTTCACACACCAATACTCTTTCGCCGGGATTAATAACGAATCCCCTTCTTAAAGTCAGTTCCTTGTCTTCCCTTTCGGCAAAAATTGATTTTTTCCCCAATTGCCTGGCTACTTCCTGTCCCACCACAATTCCGCCAATTGCAGGGGCAATGACGGTATCAATCTCAAAATTTTTAAAGAAATCGGCTATTTTACTGCAAATGAGCTCAGTATAATTCATATACTGAAGTACTTTGGCGCACTGGAAATATTGATTGCTGTGTCTTCCGGACGTTAGTCTGAAATGCCCGTTTAAAAGGGCTTCTGTTTCCAGGAAAATGTCCATTATCTGGTTATCAGTTATATTCATGTATATTCCATTTTTTGAACAAATTTAATTTTGCAAGATAATCATAGCATGATTGCGTTGCAAGGGAAAAGCTTATTTGGCGGGCTATAGAAATAAAAAAAGGGCGGAGTGTTTATTCTCCGCCCTCATAAATAATCGGTATCAGAGTATTTACTGCTGTGATTCAGAACTCCCGGTTTTTTCCTTTTCATCATGAACGCCGGCCTCAGCAACATCCTCAACAAAATATAATTCATCTGTATTATCCAGGTGCTTTGCAAGTATTTTGCTGCCCTGTTTGAAAGTGCCTTTTAAGATCTCTTCGGCAAGCGGATCTTCCATATACTTCTGGATTGCTCTCTTCAGTGGTCTGGCACCATACTTCGGATCATATCCTTTATCAGCCAGGAAATCCTTAGCTGACTGATCAAGAACGATTTCCATTTTGTTCTGGCGAAGATTCTCAATAAGATCCTTCAGTTCAATACTGATGATCTGCATGATATCTTCCTTTTCGAGACTTCTGAATACTATTGCCTCATCAATTCTGTTAAGAAATTCAGGATTGAAAAGCCTCTTCATGGCATCTTCCACTGTATTTTTCAGCGTCTGGTATTTACTTTCCTCAGTTGCGCCGCCGAAACCGATGCCGCCTGTTGACTTAATATCCCTGGTTCCAACGTTCGATGTCATGATGATTATTGTATTCTTAAAGTCCACTCTTCTGCCGAGGCTATCTGTAAGGATACCATCATCCAAGACCTGAAGCAGGATATTGAACACATCCGGATGAGCTTTTTCAATTTCATCCAGAAGAACAACAGAATAAGGTTTTCTCCTTACCTTTTCGGTAAGCTGTCCGCCCTCTTCATATCCAACGTATCCCGGAGGTGCGCCAACGAGTCTGGATACGGAGAATTTCTCCATATACTCACTCATATCTATTCTTACCAGAGCATCCTCTGAGTCAAAGAGATATCTTGCCAGTACTTTAGCCAGCTCTGTTTTACCGACGCCGGTTGGTCCGAGGAAGATAAAGCTTCCAATCGGTTTGTTGGGATTTTTTAATCCTGCACGGGTTCTTCTTATAGCCCTGGTCAGTTTGGTCACAGCCTCATTCTGCCCCACTATCTGGGCTTTCAGTGCCGTTTCCATTTTCATCAGTTTTTCAGATTCAGCCTGTACAACTCTTGTTACAGGAATACCTGTCATCATCGAAACTACAGTAGCAATATCGTCTTCATTTACGTCATAAACCAGGTCCTGGGTTTTGGCTTCCCATTCCCTCTTGGCAATCTCAAGATCGGACTGAAGGTTACGTTCCCTGTCCCTTAGTCTGGCAGCTTCTTCGTAATCCTGTCTTTTAACTACTTTTATTTTTTCCTGTCTTACCTTTTCGATTTCTTCTTCAAGGGTCAGAATTTCTTCTGAAACTGAATAGTTGCCCATGTGAACTCTTGAACCGGCTTCATCGAGCACATCGATTGCCTTATCCGGCAGATAGCGGTCTGTAATATACCTGTCGCTAAGTCTTACCGAAGAATCAATAGCTTTATCTGAATAACGGACGTGATGATGTTCTTCATACTTGATCTTGATATTATTCAAAATCTGTATAGTTTCATCCACCGTTGGAGGATCCACCATTACCTTCTGAAATCTTCTGTCCAAAGCTCCATCGGTTTCAATATATTTCCTGTATTCATCCAGCGTTGTAGCACCAATACACTGTATATCTCCGCGAGCCAGCGCAGGTTTAAACATATTTGAAGCATCCAGAGAGCCTGAAGCACCTCCGGCACCCACAATTGTATGCAATTCATCTATGAAGAGGATTACATCAGTTGCTTTCTCCAGCTCATTCATCAAGGCTTTCATTCTTTCTTCAAACTGTCCGCGGTATTTAGTACCTGCCACCAAACCAGCAATATCAAGTGTTACTACCCTCTTATCTTGGAGAATTCTTGGCACCTTCCTCTGGACTATTCTTAAAGCAAGCCCTTCAGCAATAGCCGTTTTACCAACGCCAGGCTCACCGATAAGAACCGGATTATTTTTCTTTCTGCGGCTCAGGATCTGGGCCACGCGTTCAATTTCGCGCTCCCTCCCGATTACAGGATCCAGTTTGTCTTCAATAGCCAGTTTGGTAAGGTCCCTGCCAAAATTGTCCAATACCGGAGTTTTGGTCCTTTCAACTTTCTTTTCAGAAGGAGGAGGAGCTGAAATCGGGTCCTTAGGATTTTTACTGCTCAAAATGTTATTCAATTCTGCCCGGGCATTTTCATAAGTAACATTAAACTGGTGCAGTATCTGTGTAGCAATATTGTCTTCATCTCTAAGCAAAGATAATAAAATGTGTTCTGTGCCAATTACGTCTGATTTGTAAATTTTCGATTCTATCTGAGTAATTTTCAGTACTTTTTCAGCCTGCTTAGTTAAGGGAATATTGCCAATGGTAAGGGTTCCTCCCGAAGTCCTTACCGTATCTTCAATAGCTTTTTTTAGTTTTACAAGATCGCAGTCCAGGTTCCGTAAAATCCGTACAGCCATACCCTGGCCTTCCCTGATAATACCCAGAAGCAAGTGCTCTGTTCCGATATAATCATGCCCCAATCTCAGTGCTTCTTCACGGCTCAGTCGGATCACGTCTTGAACTCTTTCTGAGAAATTTCCGTCCATATTATTCCCTCATTTCTTATGCAAAAAATGGTTTTAAGGATTCTTATTAATTACAATATATAAATTGTATGCCCCTCAAGCAAGTATAAACCGTATAACAGTATAATAACTGATTTAACGGCAATTACATAGTATAATAACAATATTATTTTATTTTAGTTTCATTTGGAATAAAATATTCACATCAGGTCCCACCCGGTCCGGGGAAAAGGTCTGTATTAGCTCGCTGGATGTGCTGTAAAGTTAAGATAAACTATTTTATAATAATGTAAAACTGAATTAATAATTCCCCGCCCTCTGATTATCAGATTTAATTAATATTTCGTTATATTGTTGAAGACGAAATATTGTTTCAAATTTAGTCAAAAAATACCAGTATTACCATTAAATCAGGAAATTTGAGGATTTTGAATAAACGATGGTCAGGAAGTATCAGCTAAAAAGAGTCAATTCAACTGAAGTAGTAAAACCCGAAATAGATGAATCCCGCTTTCAGATAAATTATAAGAATGAATTAAACCCATCTCAATACGAAGCGGTTGTTTCAACTGATGGAGCTTATCTCGTTATTGCAGGAGCCGGTACCGGAAAAACCAGGACACTGGTGTACAGGGTTGCCCGTCTTGTGGAAATGGGGGTGGATCCAAAGGCAATACTTCTTCTTACCTTTACAAGGAAAGCCGCCAACGAAATGATGAACAGGGCTTCGATATTACTCGACAACAGGTGTTCCAAAATCAATGGTGGTACTTTTCATTCATTTGCAAATATAACCCTAAGAAAATACGGGAAAGCCGTGGGCATCGATCCCGGATTTACCATATTGGACCAGGGGGATAGTGAAGATGTGGTAAACCTCATCCGTTCCAGACTAAATCTGGCTGCTGTAAAGAAAAGATTCCCCACAAAACAGACCATTTTCAAGATCTTCAGTTATAGCGTAAATACAGGCAGAAGTATTGAAGAAATACTTGAGGAAGAATACCCCCATTTTTTTGAGTTTATCGATGTTATACTGGATATCCAGAAAGTTTATGCAGCATATAAACAAAACAATAATCTCCTGGATTACGACGATCTGTTAATATACCTCAACCGCTTTCTTAATGAACGGAGCCCTGCGGCAAAATCTTTTCTCTCGGGCATAAAATACGTAATGGTGGATGAATATCAGGACACAAACAAGGTACAGGCAGAGATTGTACAAGGGCTGGCCTTCTATAATAATAATGTTATGGTGGTTGGGGACGACTCCCAGTCAATCTATTCTTTCAGGGGTGCCGACTTTAAGAATATAATGGAATTCCCGGAGCTGTTTAAGGGTGTTTCAGTAATAAAACTGGAGGAAAACTACCGCAGCACACAGGAAATACTCAATTTTGCCAACCACATTATTGACTCAGCCCTGGAAAAGTACCCCAAATTCCTTTTTACCAGAAAAACAGGCGGTGAGCTGCCGGCGATCATCAGTGCGACCACTGAAAACATGCAATCAAAATTTATTGTAGACAGAATCCTTGAATTACGCGAAGAAGGCGTTCCGTTAAAGGAAATTGCCGTGCTTTTCAGGTCCTCTTATTCCTCATTCGACCTTGAAATTGAACTGAATAAGGCAAATATCCCGT
>JBLMZM010000084.1:0-21522 GCA_050258815.1 Ignavibacteriales bacterium | reverse complement strand
CATCACAGCCGAGGAAATAGCAAGCGATGCAAAACACTGGAATTCCATATTCCACGCGGTTTATGGCACTCTATATAAGATGAACTATACCTTCTGGGCCGTTTCCGGCATTTATAATAATATACACTACTTTTATCCCGTAATAGGCAGGCATGTACTTTACCTGGCCTTCGCGGCGTTGATGTACGGACTCATTTTTAACAGGGAAAGGCTGGACCTGCGCACAGATGAAAGGCGCGGTATATTTATAAGCATGGCCGTTGCACTCATTATTAATTTCCTGCTCGTCCTGAGATTCGGGATTCTATACGACCAGGGGCAGGGAAGATTAATGTTCCCGCTGCTGATTCCAGCGGCGCTGATTATTTCAGCCCTGCTTAAAGTTTTTCCTGTAACCGATTCTGCAGAAGCCCGGATCCACACGGCAGGTTTCTGGATGACATATTCCATATCCTTCATGTTTTTCTCCCTGGCTGTATTTTCCAGATCATGACCCCTGATCAGTGGAAGCTATAGATGCCTGTTTACAGACCCGCTTATGGGTCTAAATCATTTATATTTAACAAATATTTAAATTTAAAGAAACGACTTGAATTTGTGCCAATGCTTTGGTATGTTTTTAGTCTAAGGATCTGAAGTTGTTTCCTGAATAATGATGCCAGCCGATTATCCTTCTGATTTTTGATTTAATTTTTCCAATATTGTTATAATAACAGACTGATAAAATGAATATTCTATTGATAGAAGATAATATAGGGGATATTCTCCTTATTGAGGAAATCATAAAAGAGCTTTCTTTTAATTGCAGGCTTGACAAGAAGATGAACGGACTCTCAGCAATGCAATACCTGCAGGCAATGAGTGCTGAGCCTGAAAAGGGGTTCCCGGGCCTGGTAATCCTTGATATAAACCTTCCAAAGAAAAACGGACTGGAAATACTGGCTGCTATGCGCGTTGATAAATATTTAAAGGATATTCCTGTTGTTATCTATACTTCCTCAAATAATGATGAAGACAGGCAGGTAGCCGAGTCACTCGGAGTACTTGATTATGTGATTAAACCGGTGGATTTTAACGATTATTACAGAGCCATTCAGGGAATTCTGCGCCTCGTGGAAACAGAATAATTTATTCACTCAGATCCTGTCGTAATGCTTGTTCTGGAAGTCAGCTGTTTCAAATAAGCCATGTCCGGTCAGCGGCGGCTTTTTTATTTCACCCAGCAGGTAATCCCTCAAAACACTCACGTATGTGCGCAGGTCTTCATTCTGCTGTTCGAGATCTTTTATCTTCTTCTTTAACCTGTACTGCGATTGTTTTTCGGCGTTTGACATATTGCAACCTCCGGTTCTTTCTTTATTTAATCGGATCCTGTGTTTCATAAATGCACTTTGATTGTTAATCAGTTACACCGGAATCCCAGGGATCAAAGGAAGGGGGAGCATCCTCAGAAACCGGTATTCCGGCATAACAATAATTTCCTATATACATTATATATAATCAAAATACAGGTTTGCGGAAAAATTAAGTAAAAAAATAAAAAATGTCAGAATGAGAACCAGTGTGCCTGCCTCCAGGTACTGCATGTCATCCGGGTGTGGAAAAATGCCGGAAAAGTGGAAAAGATGGCTTCACTGGTGGTATTGACTTTGGGAAAAAAATGTATTAAGTTTTTATTGTTTGAAAAATATCAAACGTTAAGAACCAGGTTGTAACTCAGGTAAAGGTTAAGAAAGAGCGGCCTAATTGTTTCTTTCTGTCATCCTTAACCTGAACCTCAGCCTTAACCTGTTCACAAATCCAGGAGCAAAACATGAAAAAAGTAGTAATTACTCATGCAAAACGCACACCGATAGGATCTTTTAACGGGGTATTGAGCAGTTTTTCGGCCCCCCGGCTAGGCTCAATTGCAATTAAGGCTGTTCTGGATGAATCCGGCCTGGATAAGAATCTGGTAGATGAAGTAATTATGGGTAACGTGCTGATGGGCGGGTTGGGACAGGCTCCGGCACGCCAGGCTGCCATATTTGCGGGCCTGCCCGAAAAGGTGGAATGCCTTACAATTAACAAGATGTGCGGCAGCGGACTCAAGGCCGTAATGCTTGCCCAGCAGGCAATTGCCCTCGGCGATGCCGATATTATCATTGCGGGCGGACAGGAGAGCATGTCTAATGCTCCTTATGTGCTTCCTAACGCCAGAAACGGCTACCGCCTGGGAAATGGAACCATTTATGACACCATAATTCTGGACGGGCTATGGGACGTTTATAACAATATCCATATGGGCAGCTGCGCTGAATCATGCGCAAGGGACTTCAGCTTTACGCGCCAGCAGCTGGATGAATTTGCAATAAACTCATATAAACGCGCCATTAAAGCCCAGAATGAGGGTATCTTCAGGGATGAAATCGTTGACGTGAAGGTGCAGACCAGGACCGGTGAATCGGTAATATCAAAGGATGAAGAACCTGAAAAGGTAAATTTCGACAAGATACCCACACTTAAACCCGTATTCGATAAAAACGGCGTTGTAACTGCTGCCAACGCTTCCAGCATAAATGACGGTGCGGCAGCCCTGATCGTAATGTCCGAAGAAAAAGCCAATGAGCTGGGCTTTACACCGCTCGTTGAACTGGTTGCTCAGAGCTCAGCAGCCAGGCTCCCTATTGAATTTACAACTGCTCCGGCCGACGCTATCAATAAAGTACTCGCAAAAGCGTGCATGACCGTGGACCAGATAGACCTCATGGAGATCAATGAAGCCTTTGCCGTGGTTTCACTGGCAGTAAACAAGCTGCTCGGCATCAGTAGTGAAAAGGTTAACGTCAATGGCGGGGCTGTTGCCCTGGGCCACCCAATTGGCGCCAGCGGCGCCCGTATTCTTACTACTCTCATTTATGAAATGAAAAGGCGTAATTCAAATTACGGCCTGGCCTCGCTCTGCATCGGCGGCGGCGAAGCTTCTGCCCTTATTGTTAAAAAATACTAGTACTCACGAACCATAGTAAAAGCGCCCTGGGGCCGGTCCCGGCTCCGGGCGCTTAATATAAACCGGTAATCTGCCTGAATGCAGGGGTGATCTGTAAAATATGTCTACTGACGAAAAACTGAGAAAAGAAATAATCCAAAGGTTTGGGGATGCTTATAAGGCATTCGGACTGAATAAGCTGATGGGACACATTGTAGCCCTGCTCATATATTCGCCCGAACCGCTCTCACTTGGCGAGATTGCCCAGCACCTGGGGCGCAGCAAGGGTCCCGTAAGCCAGATACTGAGGCGCCTGAGGGACCGTAAACTCATCCGGAAAGCCTGGACCTCTGAGAACAACCGGAAGGATTATTACGAAATTGAACCGGAGATCTTTGAAAACGCATTCCGCAATAATTTTGACCTTATAAAAAATAACAGGCGCATAGCAAGCCTTATAAGAAACAGGGTGGAGGAACAGGATCAGGACGATTACGAGACCCTCAGCTGCAGGATTCAGGAAATGGAAAGATTCTATGAGCTGATGGAAAAACATTTCAGCAGTTTCCTGGCTGAATGGTCACAGGAAAGAGACCGCTTTCACGCTAAAAAGTTTTAATTTCAGGAAAATAAAGGCTTCATTTTTATTGACTTATCGTTTGATTTTTTTCAAACGATCAAAACACAGGAGGAATATTAATGAAAAGACTGGAAAATCGCGTGGCTGTTGTTACCGGCGGAGCACAGGGCATCGGCAAGGCAGCCGTGCTGAAATTTGCTTCCGAAGGCGCCGTCTGCGTCATATGGGACGTGAATGCTGAAAAGGGTAACGGCCTGGTTGAAGAACTTAAGAACTCAGGCAGCGAAGCCCATTTTATTAAAGTGGACGTAACTGATCCCGCATCCACCGAAGCAGCTTCCAAAGAAACCGCGGCTAAATACGGCAAAATAGACATTCTCCTGAACAACGCCGGTATTACACGCGATGCCTCGCTGCTGAAAATGACATTCGAACAGTGGAAACAGGTGATTGACGTTAACCTGACGGGCGTCTTTAACTGCACAAAGGCCGTTGCCCCCTTAATGGTTGAAAAAAAATCCGGCAGGATCATTAATACTTCATCCGTCGTCGGCATCTATGGCAATTTCGGACAGACAAACTACGTCGCCACCAAATCGGGTATTATCGGAATGACCAAAGTATGGGCACGCGAGCTGGGCCGCAAAGGCGTGAATGTAAACGCCGTTGCTCCGGGTTTTATTGCTACTGAAATGGTAGGCTCAATGCCTGAGCAGGTACTCAATAATATGAAGGAAAAAACCCCACTCGGACGCCTGGGCGCACCAGAAGATATAGCCAATGCATATCTATTCCTGGCAAGCGATGAGGCATGCTTCGTAAACGGCGCAGTCCTCAGTGTGGACGGGGGCTTGACAATATAGGTAAAGCAGATTGACATCAATTTAACTAAAATTTAATATATGAGAAACGCAACTATTATCAGCTCCGGCTCTTATGCACCCTCCAGGGTGCTGCCAAACAGTTATTTTAATGAACTCCTTGGCGAGGACGTGGATACCTGGCTCAGGGAAAATCTTACTATCAGGGAACGCAGATGGTGCGCTGAAGATGAATCGACGGCCGACCTGTGCGTCCATGCCGCTGAGAATGCTCTGAAGAATGCGGGCATAAAGGCAGAACAGATAAAACTGCTGATCATTTCAACCGATACTCCTGAATATGTTTCTCCTTCCACCTCATCAGTCGTACAATACAGGATCAATGCGGTCAATGCCGCAACATTCGACATAAATACCGCCTGCGCCGGCTTCGTTACAGCACTTAATACGGCTGCAAATTATATCAAAGCCGATGAGAACTACGACTTCGTGATGGTCATCGGCGCTTATGCTATGAGTAAATACCTGGATATGACTGATAAGAAAACCGTCACTCTCTTTGCCGATGGCGCCGGCGCCATGATACTGAAGGCAACAGAAGATGACACCCAGGGCTCCCTCACCAGCTCAATGTATACCGAGGGGCAGTATGCCGAATGGATGGGAATCTATGCTGGCGGCACCCATAAACCGGTTACCCCTGAAGTGATCGCAAATAAGGACCACCTCCTTAAATTTGTCAAAAAATTCCCTAAAGAGATAAACCCGGCTACATGGACGCGCATGATCCGCCAGGCATGCGAAAAGGCCGGAGTGACTCCCGGTCAGGTGGATCATTACTTTTTTACTCAGATAAATATTAACAGCATCCGTGAAACCCTGGATAACCTGAACGTGGAATGGAGCAGGGCACATACTATCATGGACCGCTACGGCTATACAGGATCGGCCTGCATACCGATGGCTTTTGACGATGCTGTAAAGCAGGAGAAACTGAAAAAGGGTGACCTCGTCTGCTTTATGGGCTCGGGCGGCGGCCTGGCCTTCGCAGTTGCATTGTACAGATTGTAGGATCATGTCATGTTTTAATGAATAAGCCTGTTCAAAAAGGATTCTTAAGTTAGCTGCGGACCGGAGGAATTTATACAATATCCAACAACCAGTGAGAGGTATTAATTGAATAGCTCAGCTTCAAATAACATGGTGACTGCCAGCTGGATACTTATATTGCTCTATGCAATGGTGACATTGTATTTTGTCATTCGCGGAGCCCTGAAAACAAAAAATATCAGGGACTACGCGGTCGGAAATATTTCATTTCCGCCATTTGCCGTGGGACTTGCACTCTCGGCGGCCATGACAAGCGCAGCAACCTTCATTATCAATCCCGGTTTTATTGCTTACTACGGCCTGAGCGCGGTCCTTTCATATGCCATAGTCCTGCCGCTTGCCTCAATGGTCTCCCTCATAATTCTCACTAAGGGGTTCCGCAGACACGGCAGCAACGTTAAGGCACTGACCATGGCACAGTGGATGGGAACACGCTATAACAGCAGCGGATATGCCCTGTTCTTTGCTTTTCTTTCACTGCTGCTCATTACATTTATCGTACTGATTGTTGTAGGCATGACCAAGGTCCTGGCCGGAGCCCTTGCGGTCTCCGAAACAGCAGCAATGACCGGAATTGTAATCTTTATTTTCGGCTATATGATGTTTGGTGGTGCCAATTCGATGGTCTATACAAATACCGTCCAGGCGCTTCTCATGCTCATTGTAGCTGTTATACTGCTCGGTTCAGGCTACCAGCATTTCAGTCAGGGTGTACACGGCTTCCTGGATAAGCTTGCAGCCATAGATCCCAAGCTGGTGCAGACTGCCAATGAGAGCAGCTTTCTCTTCCGCGACTTTTTCGAAATCGTGATAGCCCAGATTATTGTGGGTGTGGCTATAGTATGCCAGCCTCACATTATTACAAAATCCCTGCTGCTTAAGAGCGACAAGGGTGTCAACAAATATCTTTTCTTTGCCGTTATAACCCAGATGTTATTCTTCTGGGTGGTATTCACGGGTCTTTACGCAAGGATCGAGTTTCCTGACCTCATGGTAAACGGGATGCCCCTGAAACTGGATAACGTTATTCCTGCATATGTACTTAAGGAGTTTCCGGTGTATGTGGGTCTGCTGGTTGTACTGGGACTCATATCAGCCGGGATCTCAACCCTGGAAGGGCTAATACAATCCATTGCCTCAACAACAACAATGGATATAATCCGGCCGCTTTTCGGCAAATATCTTCCAAAAGATGAAAACATCAGGAGCAAAAGGCTCATACTCGTTAACCGTTTTTCGATCCTTGTGTTTGCAATCATTTCAATTTATTTGTCATATAACCAGATCCTGAATCCAAAGCTGAGCGTTGGCATTTTTGCGCAGAATGGCGTGTATGCCTACTTCTCTGCGGCTTTCGTGCCTATTTTGTTCGGCATGTTCCTTAAAAACGTACCCAAAACAGCACCAATTCTGGCTTCAGTGGTTGCTGTAATAGTACACTTTTCGTTTTATTACGGCAAGCTGCCCGTGCCACTTACAAAAGCAACCGGAGAGAACCCGGGCGTGGCAGCTGCAATGGCGATTTTGGCCTCGCTCATTACAGGTGCGGTTGTATATCTGGCGCTTAGAAACAGGCAGCTAACCAAGGCTGAGAAGGAAAATGAATTAGTATACGAAAAATAACTGGTACTGTGAGACAAATCTGAATTTATCTGTTCGTTTTATAGTAATATTTAATTTAAGGTCCTGCTTATCCGGAGGAGTGAAATGTACAATTTCCAGACAGACTGGCTTTCCAAATGGGCTTATTATACACCGGGAAAATTATTCCTCAGGGAACATAACAGAAATATGGAGTGGTCGTTCCTGCAGTTCAACTGCTGTGCAAATGCCCTGGCTAACTGGCTGACCGGGGATCTGGGCATCAAAGAAGGGGAAAGGGTGGCAGTCTATTCCAAAAACCGTGCTGAATACGTACTGCTGCTGCTTGCATGCATTAAATGCGGGGCAATACTGGTGCCGCTGAACTTCCGGCTGGTGCCGCGTGAGCTGGATACACTAATTACTGATGCTTCACCCAGGCTGTTTATCTATGAGGATGAATATACACAGCAGGTAGCATTGCTTGAAACGCTGAAGCATATCGAAATAAAAAAGAAAATTGAAGATGTAACCCCGTTTCTTACAGACTATATAACCGAAACGGATTACACGCCAAAGCGTATTTTTACAGAGCATGATATCGTAATGATACTTTATACAGCCGGCACAACCGGGTTGTCCAAAGGGGTGATCATTAACCACAGGATGCTATTCTGGAATGCAGTAAATACGTGCCTGAGACTCGATATAACGTCAAACGACCATACACAAAGCTATGCGCCTTTCTTTCATACAGGAGGATGGAACGTGCTCTTTACTCCTTTTCTCTTCCACGGCGCATCGCATACGCTGCTGCAGAGTTTTGACGCTGAACTGATACTTAAACTGATTGAAAAGGAAAAATCCACACTCCTCTTCGGAGTGCCTACAATGCTGCAGATGATGTCGGACCTGCCTTATTTTCAGAAGGCGGACCTCTCAACTGTAAGATATGCAATAGTTGGTGGCGCTCCGATGCCCATTCCGCTGATCAATCTGTGGCACAGTAAAGGAGTTTATATCAGGCAGGGCTTCGGCCTAACGGAAGTGGGTCCCAACTGTTTTTCATTGCACCAGGATGACGCCATCAGAAAGAAAGGTTCCATAGGTTTTCCCAACTTCTATTTTGAAGCCAAAGTTATGGATGAGAATCAGAAAGAGCTGGGGACGAACGAAGTAGGTGAGCTGTGGCTCAGATCCCCGGTGGTAACACCGGGCTACTGGTGCAAACCTAAGGAAACCGAAGAAAACATCACAGATGGATTCTTTCATACGGGAGACCTGGTAAGGCGCGATGAGAATGGATATTATTTTGTTGTGGACAGGAAGAAAAACATGTTCATCAGCGGCGGCGAAAATGTATATCCCGCCGAAATTGAAAAATACATCTATACAAATAATGCGGTAAAGGAAGTAGCCGTAATCGGTGTACCGGATGAGAAATGGGGAGAGGTGGGCAAGGCTTTTGTGGTATTGAAAAGTGGTGTTCAGATGAATGCGAGCGAAATAATCGAATACTGCAGGGGAAACCTGGCCAAATATAAGATTCCCAAATATGTTCAGTTCATTTCTGAACTGCCAAGAACGGATGCAGGAAAAATCAATAATAGAGAACTGTTGAAGATTCATCAACAATTAATAACCAACAAATAAGGAGTAGTCATGAAAAAGTCACTTTTACTCGTATTTCTAGCTTTAGCTCTGGTAGTTTCATCATGCAAAAAGGATGATGATAACGGTACAGCCCCTGTTACCCCGGCAACTAATGCCATCGTTGCAACATGGGTTTCTGACGGCGCCAATGTTCCGTTCGGTCTGAGAATGTTACTAAAGGTAAAAAAAATAGTTGCTACTTTTAACTCCAATAACTCTTATACAGTTGTTCAGACAGACAGCAGCAACAAAGAAACTACTTTTACGGGTACTTTTACCAGCACTGAATCACAGTATTCTGATACAATATCAACATCTGCCACCAAAGGCGCAAAATTATTTGATATAGTTGCAAACCAGTCCACTCCGAATGCTGTGACTTCGACCGGCATTTATGCTATATCAGGAAATTCAATGACATATGAGATAATCCAGACTTCTCCTGTCCTTGCAGGTGTCTCTGCACCGACTGCACAGGGAGGATTTGGAAGCACAACAATAAATGGAGCAAAAAATCCATATTATATCCAGAAGTATGTAAAACAGCAGTAAGATCTGTTTCAGCCAATGGGCGTTCAGCAGAATGAACGCCCCAAGTATATATAATACCTCCAGGGATTAATTCCGGGAGGTATACGGGGAAAAAGATAATTGCTGTTTGTGGTGAATAAATTATAACAGAGGTAAAAATGCGCAAAATTGTTTTATTACTCGTTGCGGGATTGTTTTTTCTCCCGGGATCCGCATTCTCACAGGAGGCCCCCCCGGGTAAAAAAATTCCGGATGCCAAATCACCGGAGCTCAAGTTCATAGGATATTTCTTTACCAGGGGAACGGCTTCGGATGTTGCCCCTACAAACGAACTGCTGCGCGGACAGATCATAGGCCGCCTGTTCGGTCCCAACACCACAAATACACACGCCAAAACGGCCCTGTATGCAGAGCAGCGCTTTGTGCCTATGTTCATTTATACGCCATCCATACTTGACGGGTGGGCAACCTTCAGGGGACTGTTTAAGATTGATATGACCTGGGGCGATGCAGCCTATGGCGTTGGCGGAAACATGGGGGGCGGAATCAACGCGGGACAGGTTAACCTGCAAACACTGATGGCAAACGTGGAAATAAAGCCTCAGGATGCCGACTGGAATGCAGTTATAGGTCTGCAGAGGATGTTCGACAACGTGCGCGACCCCAATGTTACGGCCCTGAACGTGGCACAGACCAGCGGTTATAAACTCTGCTACTGGGGAACTCAGGGTATCGGTGCTAGCGTCTACGCAAAACTGAACCCAACTACCATGGCCCGCTTAGGCTACTTCCAACTATATGAGAATGTGATTCAGGAAAATGATGACGTGACACTCTGGATGCTGGACCTGGAGTCGAGGATCCATCCTCTGTTTGAAGCTGGTGTCGACGGATGGTATACGTGGGACAGGGCTAAAAGTGCCGGAGGTATTTCGGTGCTGGGCCAGGGCCTGAACAGCACGCTGGCTGAATACAACGGCGCCGTAAGAGTTAATTTCCCGACTCAGAGGTATGAGGCAAACATATTCTGGCTGGGTACACATGCTTCTTATAACCGCGATTTTATGGCGGGACGCTGGTGGGCGGACGGCTTTGTAATGACTAACTTCGGTAATCTGGATACCCTCAGTGCAAACACCAGCCCCGGAAGCTATGCGGATATATTCGGCCTTGCCGCCAATGCAAGTCTTTCCTATAAATACGGAATGACGGCAAACGACAAGGTTTCCATTGAGGCAATCTATACCACCGGTGATGACAATGGTCTTAGCGATAAAAGTCTGAACAGCGTGATCACGGGCAACGTTTACGGATCACCCACCGGAATCTACAGCTCACACAAGGCCCTGCTGCTTTTCCCTGATCCGCAGGTAGTTAACAGATACTATTCAGCCGTGCATGATATTTCGAATATGGGCCTCGGCGTAACCGGAGCATTTTTTAATATTTACCGCGATTTTATTCCAAACCGCTTCAGCGGCAAGCTAGGTTTTGCAACCGCAGTGTCCAACGTTACCCCTAAAGGCGGAGCCTCTTATATGGGAAGCGAAGTCAACATGGAACTGAAATACAATCTGAAGGTTTTCCTGACGCTGGGACTTAGTGCGGGATATCTTAAGCTTGGAGATTTCTATAATGCTCCTTCAGTTACTTACGACCATACCAGACCCAAAGATCCCTGGGTCATTTTTACTTCACTCAGCTGGATGATGTTTTAGGAGGAAAGATGAAAAAGAATATACTTTTGATATTAACTCTGATGCTGATTCTCAGCGGATGTTCGGGCTATTTATATACTGATAATCCTCCGCTGGAATTTGCCGATATTAACTACACCTTTCCTGCTAAAAAGGCCCTTAGCAATCCGGCTATCTCTTATATTGATGCGGGCAAGGGTCCCAGGACACTCGTCCTCGTGCACGGACTCGCCAGCAATGCAGGATTCTGGAGGTATAATATCCCCGTGCTCTCAAAGCAATACAGGGTTATTGCCGTGGATCTGCCCGGTTACGGCAAGTCTCAGAAGGATGCCTATCCATACAATATGAGCTTCTATGCCGATCAGATAAAGCGCCTTACGGATGAGCTGGGTATAGACAAGTTCATTTATGTCGGGCATTCTATGGGGGGACAGATAGGCATCACATTTGCTCTCAGGTATCCAGATAAACTGGAGAAACTCATACTGGCTTCCCCAGCCGGCTTTGAAGAGTTCAGACAGGGCGAAGGCGACTGGCTGCGCAGCGTGATGACCGTTAAGGGCGTAAAGGAAACCAATGAAGAGGGGATCAGGAGAAACCTGGCCTCGAACTTCTACTCATGGAACCCAAAATGGGAATGGATGGTTGAAGAGCGCGTGAGAATGGCTAAGGCAAGGGATTTTGGGGACTTCTGTTACACAGTTGTACGCTGTGTTAACGGGATGCTGGATGAACCTACATTCGATAAACTCGGCGGCATTAAAACACCGACTATGATCATATATGGAAGGTACGACGGACTCATTCCGAATCCCTACCTGCATCCGGGATTCCCCTCAGACGTTTTTGCACGCGGGCATTCACTGATCGCGGGAAGCATGATTCATCAGATAGATAACGCCGGCCATATGTTAATGATCGAACAGCCGGAAGAGTTTAACAAAACATTACTGGAGTTTATAAAGTAGGTAAAAGAGGACAGAATACCAGGGCTGTGCCCACTTTCATTCTCTGCCTGAACTTTTTACTGTACCTATAAAATTATGCAGTTTCCAGAAATTACATATTACTTTCCCGAAAAAACGCTGCAGCTGCAGAGCGGGATGTCCATTGCCTTAAGGGATGAGGGTGCAGGGCGCGATACTATACTATTCGTCCACGGGCTTTCCAGCTATATACCCGCCTGGGACAGGAATATCCCGGTGCTGAAGGAACACTTCCGGACGATTGCCATTGACCTGCCCGGATACTCCCATTCGCAGGAAGGTGTATTCCCTGGTAAAATGACATTCTATGCTGAAGTAGTTGCTGAAATTATTGAGAAACTGGGTCTGGATAAGGTCACCCTCTGCGGACATTCTATGGGGGGACAGGTAGTGCTAACTACAGCACTGGAATACCCTGATCTGGTAAATAAACTCATACTTGCGGCTCCAGCCGGCCTGGAGCCTTTTACGGGCACAGAAATCAGGAAAATAAAAAGCGTCACCCGCCCCGAAGTCTACTATTCCTTCACAGATGAGCAGATCAGGCAGAATTATGAGGCGAATTTCTGCAAAATGCCCCCGGAGGCTGAATTCATGATTCAGGACAGGATAGAAATGAAATCCTCTCCCAATTTTATGGATTACTGCCGTGTAGTAGTGAATTCGCTGAACGGCATGCTTAACCGGCCGGTCCATGAAAGGCTTGAAGAGATTGAAACTGAAACTCTGGTGCTTTTCGGTGAAAACGATGCTCTCATACCTCATCCTGCACTGCACAGGGGTATGAAGCCGGGTGATATTGCACGGATCGCAACAGATAACATGCCCAATGCCATGTCAGTTCTTTTTAAAGAATGCGGCCACTTCCTCCAGTTCGAAAAACCACGCGAGTTCAACGAAGCCGTCCTCTATTTCCTCTGACACTATTATTGGAAAATTCACAGTTTTTATTTAAAATTGATAGTTAATAAAATGCAAATGGATTATTGCATGCGGATTGCCGGACACTGAAAAGTTTTGCTAATAAAAGAGAGAAAGAGACTTTAAATGGAGAACAATACCCGACTGATAGAGAATGACGACTACTGGACATTCATAGCTCACGACCCCGTGGTTAATACAATTATTATTGATAACGCATTCGGAATGGAACTGGGAGAAGAGGAGGACTCGGTTTCTATACGCATTAATGGATCATTCAGGGTCAGAAAAGACGGCAGCGAGGTTCTGCTGCACCCGAAACAGACCGAAGAGATGGGACAGGTGCTATCCGTTCTGCATGCCAGCGCCGATCTGGTGAGGATTTACAAGATAGGCAACCTGGAATTGAATTTTTCAAATGGACTCATACTTGAGGTAGAGCCCGACAGTGCAGGGCATACCTGGGAAATTGCCAACTCCGGAATGTTCGTATTCTGTACTGAAGACGGCGATGTTTCGATATGGAGGAAATAAAATTAAGGCATGGATGGTAAAATTACAGTATAAAAATCCTGAAAATGCCGCTTTGGATACTACAATTCTTTTAAAAACTTCCGATAATACTCTGAATTAGTCTAACTTTTTTTAGGAATCTCAGATTGAAACAGGTACGTTACCGGATCATCGCATTTCTTGTCCTTATTTTCATTATTTTCCTCGCTGGTATGATAACCATCCAGACCTCAGAGCTGCGTAAAGTTTCGTCACTCATCGAACAGACCAAACGTGAAAGGAATTTACTGCTAGGGAAGGTGATAGGACTTCAGGGTAAAGGGCTGGAATCCTATGTATACGACTATTCCTTCTGGGATGACATGCTTAAGTTCGTAAATAAGGTCGACCGCAAGTGGGCTTACATCAACATAGATAACGTCATGCCCACCTTCAATGTGCAGTGCTTCTGGCTGTTTAATACCAAGCTGGACCAGGTCTATTCAGTCAATACGTTAAAAAATGACGGCCTTCAGAAATTTCCCCTGAGCCGTGAGTGCCTGAGTCAGATCTTCAGTAAAAAATGGTTTAATCATTTTTTCATCAAAACCTCAGCCGGTATATTTGAAATCAGAACGGCACCCTTGCAGTCGGGTTCCGATATCAAAAGGGAAACCGCCCCGGGTGGTTATCTTATTGCTGCAAGGCAGTGGTCGGCTGATTACATGGATGACCTTTCGCAGCTGATGGCCGGTGAGGTTAAATTCATTAATCCCGGCAGAAGGGATTCGGAAATTAACAGCCAGGCCCAGAATCAGTTTACAGTTATAACAACAAGGAACCTGAAAAGCTGGAATAACAAACCTGTAGCAACCCTGAAATATACCTCGGAATCGGAGGTATTGCGCAACCTGCTGGCCGCTTCTAATACACAGATCACGCTGAATATAATTTTTAGCGTCATCATTCTGGGTTTTACAACATTTTTTCTGGTATATGTTATCGGCATTCCGCTCAAGATGGTATCGCAAAGCCTTCAGCGCTCCGATCCGTCGCTGCTTAAAAATATTGTAAAAAAGCAGAATGAGTTCGGCAGCCTGGCCTCTCTGATCATCAACTTTTTCGAACAGGAAGAAAAGATCAGGAAAGCCAAGGAGACCGCAGAAAATGCAGACAAGGCAAAAAGTATATTCCTTGCAAATATGAGCCATGAGATCAGGACCCCGATGAACGCGATACTAGGTTTTTCCGAGCTCCTTAAACCGCGTGTTTCTGATAAAAAATCGGAGGAATACCTTTCTGGTATCACAGTGAGCGGCAAGAATCTGCTTATGCTTATAAATGACATACTCGATCTTTCCAAAATTGAGGCCGGGAAAATTGACATAAAACATGAACCGATAGATCCGTACATACTATTCAACGAAATATCCCAGGTCTTTGCCACCATTCTGAGCCAGAAGGGTGTGGACTTTAAGATTGAAATTGACTCGAATGTCCCCAGGAAGCTCCTGCTGGATGAGATCAGGCTGCGCCAGATCCTGTTCAACCTCATAGGCAATGCGGTGAAATTTACCGAAGCGGGTTCTGTGAGCGTTATTCTCAGGGCAGGCACAAAGGATGGCGAAACAGGGAAAATGGACCTCTATTTCGAAGTAAATGACACCGGTATCGGCATTCCGGAGGACCAGTTTGAACTGATCTTCGAAGCCTTCAGGCAGCAGGAGAACCAGAGTACAAAACAGTACGGGGGAACGGGTCTGGGCCTTACAATTACGAAGCGGCTGATCGAGATGATGAACGGCAGGATCACAGTCGAGAGCAAAGTGGGGTGCGGTACCTCCTTCAAGTTCTTCCTTACTGATATTGAGATTCCCGCAGATTCCGGTGGGCCGGTTGCAGCTTCGACTGATGAGGAGTATAACTATATAATATTTGAAAATGCTGTAGTACTGCACGCGGAGGACAATGAAATAAACCGCAGACTGGTAAGGGAATTCCTTAGTCCTTACAATATAACCATTCACGAAGCGGTAAACGGCAGGGAAGCCGTGGAAATGGCCCGGCAGATAAATCCCGACCTCATTCTGATGGATATTCAGATGCCTGAAATGACAGGAATAGAGGCAGCAGGAAAAATCAGGGAATTCAATGCTGGTGTGCCGGTAATTGCCGTTACGGCATCGATCATACGCATCGAAAACCAGGCAGACAGGGCATTATTCAGCCATTTTATGAGAAAACCTTTCAGCAGGGTGGAAATGATAAAGGTCCTTTCTTCATTTCTGAAACACAGCTTTCTGCTTAAACCCGCTGAACAGGAGCCGCAGGACGCACTGGATGCTGTGGAAGTAATACCCGTAATTAAAGTAGGCAGGGAAGCAGCAGAAATTCTGTCAAATGATCTGATGAAAGAGCTGGAAAATATAAAAGAAGGAATGATGATTGATGAAATCACAGCTTTTGCGGGAAAGATAAAGAAACTGGGAGAAGAAAACGGTTCAGCCCTCCTGATCAGGTATGGAGAGGACCTGTATGATTCAGCCGATACATTCAAAGTGGTAAGAATAAATAAATTACTGGATGATTTTCCTCAGCTGGTTGACCAATTAATTTGAATTTTCATATATTGATTTTCAATTTTTAAAAAGCTTTAACTTTAAATAGTCCGGGAACGGGCAGGAATAATTACTTATATATTCACAACTAAACAAATAAAAATATATGAACGCATCTGAAGCACAGCTTGCACAAATAAAGAGAACAAAAATACTCATAGTTGATGACCTGCCTGAAAACCTCCAGGTATTGGGGAATACGCTCAGAGAATACGGATTTCAGATATCATTTGCTACAAATGGTAAACAGGCACTCAGTATTGCAGCCGCAAAACTTCCTCACCTTATACTGCTGGATATGTCTATGCCGGATATGGACGGCCTTGCAGTATGCCGGAAGATAAAGGAAAACCCGCAGACAAAAAATATACCGGTCGTATTCCTGACCGCCAGGACAGAAGCCGACAGCATCATGAAAGCACTGAAGTCGGGTGGAACAGATTATGTAGTTAAACCTTTTAATACATCTGAACTTATAAGCAGAATTGTACTTCATCTGGGACTGGATAAGCTGACCTCAGCCGAGAACTCTCAGGCATTCATTACACGCATTGTAGAGATGCTGGAAGGGGATTATATGGAGAAGTGGAAGAGCGCTCAGGCCGGGTTATTTATAGATGACGTAATCAGTTTTGCAAAAAGCATAAGCGAACTGGGTAAGGAAAGCAGCCTCAAGGTGCTGATTGATTTCGGAGAAGATCTTCAGAAGAATGCCGACCAGCTTAACATTGAGAAGATGTCGAAACTGATGGACCAGTATCCGCTGGTTATTCAGAAAATAGCGAAGTAGAATATACAATGCATGGGTGAATGAACGCACCCATGCAATCTTTTATATTGCCAGCTTCCCAAAATCCCCTAAAGCTTTCATAAGGGGCAGCGTGAAGGTGAAATCGGTGCCTTGCCCCGGTGTGCTTCTGACTTTTATCTGGCCGCCGTTTTTCTGTATCATCTCCTTGCAGATCACCAGGCCTAATCCCGAACCCTCTTCGCCATTTGTTCCTCTGGTTGAAAGTCCCGATTCAATCAAAAACAGGTTTTTCAGTATATTTTCGTCCATTCCCACGCCCGAATCGACAACGGAAATATCAATGGAATTGCCGCTGTGTTTTGATCTGATGAACACCCTGCCGCCGTCATTGGAAAATTTAATTGCATTTGAAACCAGGTTTCTCAGTATTGTTGAAATCATGTTCTGATCTGCTTGTATTGTGGTGCCATTATTAATTTCGTTGATCAGTGTAACCGATTTATTAGCTGCTGCGGAGGAAAAAAGGTCGCGTATATTCTCTACTTCAGCCGACAGGTCAAGATCAACAGGAATAAATGTAATGTTCCCGGTCTGCAGGCGTGACCATTCGAGCAGGTTGTTCAGCAGTGAAAACATCTTTTTTGACGTGGAATGCATGATTGAGGCGTACTCTGCAATATCCTCTTTAGGAAGCGTGTTAATGTTCTTTTCCAGGTCGCCCGTGAGTCCCATAAATCCAAGGAAGGGACTTCTGAGGTCATGAGCAAGTACGGAAAAGAACTTATCCTTGGCAGTATTAGTCTCCTTCAGTTTCCTGTTGACGCGCATAATATCTTCCTCGGCCCTGAGTCTGAAAATAGTACCGCCTATCTGTGCAGCAATAGTTTCAAGAGCGAGGCGTGCATTCAGGGGAATGCATTCATGCTGGCGTGAAGCCAGTACCAGGGATCCCACGGGTTTGCCGGAATGCAGTATTGGTACAACGGCAACGCTTTTAAGTCCTTCCCTGGCTACATCGTGAGGCTCTCCCAGTCCATGGATATCATTCAACTGTCCATAAAGCGGTTTTCCCTCATGCAGCATATTGAGCTGAGGGGAATCCCCTCTGTAGTGGGATACCTGTCTTACAAAATGTTCGGAGATCCCCAGGTGGGACATTAGTTCCAGGTCATGTGTATCCGGGTCAGTTAGGTAGAGTCCCCCGCAGTCGATGCTTTCAATTGTACAGACTACTTTAAGCACCTGTTCCAGGGCTTCGCTGAGGTTGCCGGATGAGTTCATGAATGCAAACAGATCCCTTTGAATGAGGAACAGGTTTTCCGCCCGTTTTCTTTCGGTAATATCACGCACGATGGAGATTACCTCATTATTGGAAATGGGGACTATGCGGTCCTCATAAAATTTTTGTTCCCCGTTTACAGGGAGTTCATATTCAAAAGTGACTATTTCACCGGAGTGATAAGCCTTTTCGATGGCCTCCAGCAGCGGTTCTGCCACACTGGAAGGCAGCACGTCTTTTACATTCTTACCAAGGAACAATTCGGGTTTTGTAAAGAGCATCGATTCATTCGGCGTGCGGTAATCAATAAATACGCCATTTCTGGTGGTTCTGAAAAACAGGTCAGGCACGCAGCCAAGGATTGCGCGGTTTACCTCTTCACTTTTTAGCAATTCCTTTTCGGCTTCCCTGCGGGCAGTTATATCCGAAGAAATGCCTATAAAGCCTATCAGTTCATTCTTGTCATTATAAATAGGGGAATTGGTGACCATTGCGGGGAACAGGCTGCCGTCCCTGCGCTGTACCAGGAATTCGCCCGACCAGTTTTCGCCATTTCTTAATTTTGTAAAAATTTCGCCGGATTGCTGCTCGGAGTATTGGGAAACGAGTATTCCGACGGCATTGCGGCCCAGTACCTCATCTGAAGTCCACTTATAGAGCCTTTCAGCGGATTGGTTCCAGTAGATGATTGTGCCTTTTATGTCGAGTGCAACCACGGCTTCTCCGATCACATCCAGGAGGTTCGCCTGGAACCTGATTTTTTCCTCAGCCTGTTTCCGTTCAGTTATATCCTGTAGTGTCCCGAACATGGAGGCCGGTTCACCTGATTCATCAAGGAGGATGCGGGCATTTTCGTGGATCCAGAGTACATTGCCGTCCAATGGTCTGACCACCCTGTATTCCTTATTAATAAGTGTTCGTTCCCGGATTACATAATTGTGATACACGCGCATCATTTCCCGGTCATCCGGATGCACGATATTGAGCCAGCCTTCAAAGTCCTTGTTGTAATTATCGTCAGTTCCGAGGATTTCATCGAGCATCCGGGAGTTGGACCATCTGCCCGAACGGATATCGTACTGGTAATGGCCGGTTTTGGCGACTTTCTGCGATTCATTGAGCCAGAACTCGCGGTCTTTCAGCGATTCTTTTTTTATTTTCAGCTCGCAGTGTGCCTTATGGAGTTTAAACGCCATATTGATTGAAGCGAGCAGTACCGTATTATTTGATCCCTTTACCACATACCCATATGAAGTAATCTGTTCGGTTTTGCTTACTATTTCCGGTTCAGTATGGGATGAGAGGAATAAAAGGGGAATATCGTTGGTTTTAAGTATTTCCTGGGCAGCCTGAGTTCCGTCGATACCCTGACCCAGGTCGATATCCATCAGAATCAGGTCAATTTGTTCATTTTTAGAGCGTACCAGTTCCACGGCAGCCTCACCGGTAATAACGTGTATTACCCTGAAGCCCTCATTAATAAGCCATCGTTTTTCGAGCAGGGCAATAATTGCTTCATCCTCTACTAGCAGTATTGTCTTTTTCATCTTATAAGGAAATTCCTTTCAGTTCTAAAATTCAAATTCAACTAAACATGGGCACAATTTGACCCCTTATTATCGGAGCCGATGTCTTCATATTCAAGGTCAAAAACCCGGTACCCAACTTCAAATTCCCAAACCCCGCCCCGTATGTACACACGACACAAATCCGTACAAATCCAATAATTATTATTCATGTCCGGGCCATATACGGGGGGATGATTGATGTGAATGTGGTTGCATCCGGTATTATTGGGGGGTAAACCCGCCCGGCATGTGGTGGGTGATGGATGCGGGTGTGCACCCATGCAAATGCGAGCCCGCCCGGCATTCGCCGGTCGCACGCCGGATGGCGGGCGGGTATAAAACGCACGGGGCACATATTAACCCGGCGAATGCCGGGGAAAAGGGAGTATCCCTTAAATCCATCTTTATCTTTCACAACCCCGGATTATCTTATATAATCCCGGGTTTCATCCCGGATCACCTTTATGCGTGAACTATATGGATATAAACCCTATAAATAGCCCCGGCCTTTTGGGCCGGTGGGTAAGAATGGCTTCCAGATAATCATCAACTAATCAAATCTACCCCGGGCTTCAGCCCGGAATAGATAAGAACGTGGATAATATGGATTTAATCCTTATCCATAGCCCGGGCCTTCCAGGCCGAGGGATAGAGTAAATAGGTGATCCCAATACGAGTTGAATCTGATCACTATATCTACCCCGGGCTTCAGCCCGGAATAGATAAGAATGGGAATAATATGGATTTAATCCTTATCAGTAGCCCCGGCCTTCAGGCCGAGGGATTAGTGGAAGCCCCCTTACCCCTTTTTCTTAAAAGGGGACTTTAGTCCCCAGATTGCAGCTAAATGGGCTTTAGCCCCAGAGTGAGAGTGAATTACAGCGCAAATCATAACAACCAACCATAGGAGATAAACCATATGCCATACGCAAAAATATGGATACACGCTATCTGGTCCACAAAACAAAGACAAAGAATCATCCACAGCACTCTGAGAGAAGAACTCCTCGGTCATATCAGGGAGTACTCGGACAAGAACAATATTCATCTTGACTATCTTAACTGCGTTCAGGATCACATTCATCTCCTTTTATCACTTAATCCAAACCAGTCCTTAGCCATGTGCATTAAGTTGATCAAGGGTGAATCATCGCATTGGGTTAATACAAAAGGACTCATTCATGGAAGATTCGAGTGGCAGGAGGAATATATAGCCATTTCCATCAGTGATTCTGATACAGCAAGGGTAAGAGAATATATAGCTGATCAGGAGAATCATCACAGGAGAAGGACATTTCAGGAGGAATATGATGAGTTTATCAGGGACTATGGCTTGCTATCCAGGTAGGTTATAGTATTAGCTGTGGGTAGGGAATATATCCTGAGAATTGCTTGGAATTCCCGGATATGTCTATTCACCCTTTTCCCGGGGGCTAAAGCCCACTAAGCTGCAAGCCTCTGGGGGACTGAAGTCCCCCTCTGAAAGAAGAAGAGAAGGGGTGTGTGTGGGCGTCCTCCTTACCCACCGGCCTGAAGGCCGGGGCTATTGATAAGCTTGAGATCCATATTCTTCACATATAGAGGTGGTCCGGGCTAAAGCCCGGGGTTGTAAAAGATAAAGATGTGGTAAAAAATAAAGAAGATATCGGGAGTCCTTCATTTGGAGTCCTCCTTTTCCACCGGCCTGAAGGCCGGGGCTATTGATAAGGATTCAGATCCATATTCTTCACATATAGAGGTGGTCCGGGCTGAAGCCCGGGGTAGATTTAGTAAGCAGCCAGTGTTCATATCCTTAATTCTCTGCGTGTGGTATGGACTATGGCCTGGGACAGATATTATGATCGGACTGTATGTATTGGTTAAAAAGCTATATTCTATTTCCCTTAACTGTTCCTTTTTGCCCTGGCTTCCTCCGGCAGGCCGCGCCGATGGCGGACAAAATTAACTCACAAACTAATTGCTG
>JBLMZM010000083.1:0-6067 GCA_050258815.1 Ignavibacteriales bacterium | reverse complement strand
AGTGTAAACTCCAGAGAAAGACTTCAGATACAGTCTTGGAATCTTCCATGAAATGAAATAAATAAACTTAAGAAAGAATAAAAGTCCAATTTCTTTGGGGTATTGTACACCTTCTTGAAACACCTGTCCATATTCAAAGCTCCATCTGAGCTAAAATTTATACAAACCAGAGCTAATTCTTCATAGCTAAAGTATATTCTGCCTTTTTTCAGCTAACAATTCAGTCGATATTTTTCTAAAAAAACCCGAATTATTACCAAGAGAACATAGCTATCCCATTCAGAATAAAATTTTTGAATAAAATAAGCAGGGTCAGGCGGCTTGCCGGTAATAAACGTGACGAAGTCCGTTCACAGCAGGAATTTTCTCGATCTTTCCTGCTGTCTGAATTGGCCTGCCATCAGGTGAATCCTTGTTGATCCCAAGGTGAGTTCGAGACTTATTGTAATAGGATAGGTAATCAGAAAGAACAGACCTCAAATGACCTTCATTCAGAATGATTACATGATCCAGGCATTCCCTTTTTATGCTTCCAATAACCCGTTCAACATAGCCATTCTGCCAGGGTGAGCGATATGATGTTACAATCTGTTTAATTCCCAGATTACTTACTCCATTTGTAAAAACATTGCCATATCTGGAATCACGATCACGGATTAAGTACTTTGGAGCGTCAAAACTGAAGAGCAGATTCCTTATCTGCTGAAGAGTCCACTCTGCTGTCGGACTCTTTGTTACATTTACATGAATGATCTTTCTTCTGTGGTGATCAATAACAACCAGGACATGAACCAGTTTGAAATTAATAGTTGGAACAGTAAGGAAGTCAATCGAGATGATTTCCTTCGAGTGATTCTTCAGGAATGTTTTCCACCTTTGTCCTGTTGTTCTTCCGTTCCGTTTTGGGATGTATCTCTGAACAGTTGACTGCGAAATGTTGAATCCAATTTTCTTTAGTTCTCCATGTATCCTAGGAACACCCCAGAGTGGGTTTTCATTTGCAATCTGCCGTATGAGCTCTATTACTTCCCTATCAAGCTTTGGTCTTCCGTCTTTATGCCTGCTTTTTCTACGCCAATAGGACCTGAAAGCAGATCTATGCCACTTGATAACTGTTTCTGGTTTTACAATAAAGATTTTATCTTTCCAGTTTGACATAAGATCTTTCATTATACTGAAGACTAACCGGTCTGAACTTTTAATTTGTAATTTAGGATTTGTTTTCTGAAGAATTTCTATTTGCTTTCTTAAGATTATGTTTTCAAGTCTTAGCTGAGCTTTGGTTTTGAAGAAATTCAGAAAGAATAGTAACAGGGATTTAAGCATCGGGTTAGTATTTGGTTGAATATTCCCCGGTAAATATAAAGTAAGAAAGCTTCAGGTTTATTCGAAATTTGAGTAAATTCGCATGGACGTAGTTTTGAACAGCCACAATTTTCTGCATCTGAGTTTCAGTCAGCCCGTCGGCATTTAGAACAACGCCGGCCGGATTTCCTTAGAAGGAATTTTTTGTAAATAAATCGACCTGATAAACTATATACTTCACGGAAGTTATACTCCTCCTTGCTTTAAAAGAAAACAGACTGCCTGCCGCTTTCAGCAGGCAGAATAACAAAACTAAAAAGAGTTCATCATCCTTGCTGTTAAGCCGGGAACCCGGGTGCGTTTTAGAACATAGATAGACCATGGGGCTATCTTAGTTTCAGAAACCCACTGATAAGACTCGTTTCCCTTAGCCAGTGGTTTATAGAAAGAAATAACATCCAATCCCGCATCGGAATAGATCTTAAGGTAATCATCATGTGAACATACAACATCTTCCACAGGTCTTTTATCTTCAACATCTTTCATGATTATTTTGACTTTATCGCCGCTTTTAGCTGATCTGTTTTCAGGAAAGTCAACTGTTGTAAATGATGCCCACTCATTGACGTAAATATCAGGAGAAGAAACAAGGTTTACAATTATTCCCGTCGGATTTAATAATTTCCTCAGTTCCTTAAATATTTTAAGTTTTGTTCCATATTCAGGAATATTATCAAAGGTAAAGACAGAAAGGATCAGATCATAGGAATCAGCCAAAAACCGGTCCAGACCATCACCACTATTTTCGATTAGGTGATAATTGCCGGCCGGATCCAGCTGCTTTGCAATTAAAATCATTTCCGGAGAGATGTCAATGCCCTCAGCCTTAAAGCCCTGATCTTTCAGAAAGCGGGTTGAACGGCCGGTACCGCAGCCGAAATCGATCGAACGTTTCCCCTTGGAGTGTTCAAATATAATTTCAGGCAGATCGCGGTAAGCAAGGTAATAAGTGCCAGGGAATTCCAGTTTCGAATACGATATGGCTCTTTCAATGTCTTCATATACATTACTGAATTCCATATTTACCTCCTCATCATTTTTGTTTTACTTTTATTGTCGCTTAATTTTTTGCATGCAGCTATTTAATTCACGAAATGTTTTACCCAGAAGGGCAATTCCCCTTTTGATTTCTTCTTCATTCAGTTGAGAAATAGAAATCCTGAAATAATTATTTCCCATGCGGTTAAAGTAGAATTTATTACCGGAGAGGACTGCCAAATTATTTTTGAGCATCAGACTTCTGAGCACTTTCTTATCTATCCTGGGCCCTTTTACAGAAACCCATATAATGTAGCCGCCTTCTGGTTTTATCCAAGAGACATTATCCGGAAATTCCTTCTGCATTGTATCGAGTGCGGCATGCATTCTTCTCCGGTAGATCCTCTGCATTCTTTTTATATGAAGATCATAATAGCCCTGTCGGCAGAAATGATCAATTGCCGCCTGCGAGAGTGTATTGACTCCCAGGTCACCATACTTTTTAAAGGCAGATAATCTTTTTATCAGTTCTTTATCAGCCACAATCCAGCCGGTCCGCATACCGGCGAATAGAACTTTTGACAAGGTTCCCACATAGATGACGATCTGACACTTGTCCATGGATTTTATCGGGAGCACTATCTTTCCGAAATACTTCATTTCCTCATCAAAGCCGTCTTCTATCACAGGCACCCTGAACTTTTCTGCCAGATGGAGAAGTCTTTCACGGTGGGACTGCGGAGAAGTGATACCTGTGGGATTATGGAATGAGGGTATTGTATAGATAAATGAGTAATCAGCCTTCTTCAGTTCTCTTTCCAGATAATCAAGGTCCATTCCATCAGCCAGCATTGGTACTGAAGTAACCTCTGCACTATAAAATCTAAGCAGAGGAATTATTTCCGCATATGTAGGGGATTCTATTATAACCTTCTTTTCTTTTTTCGTAGAAAGAAAAAGTCTGAGGAGCATTTCAAGCGCCTGCTGGCTGCCGTTGGTGATCATGATATTTTCAGCACAGGCAGAGATGCTATGCATCTGGAGGCGATCCGACAAATATTGGCGCAGAGGCAAATAGCCGCATGGATCGCCGTAATCCAGTATTTCTTTCCCCTGGTTGACGATCACATTGCTCAGACTCCTTTTGAAATCTTCAATAGGATATAATCTCTTATCGACAGATATGCGTGTAAAATCCAGGAAGCAATCTGATGATGGAGATGGATGTTCTTCAATTTCTTTCAAAAAGCTTTCATATATTTCATCACATGAAGGTAATTCCTTTTTCCAGTCTATCAGCCTGAGTTCTTCATCGAGTCCGGGAGAAACCACTTTAGTTCTTCTGCGGACCTTTGTATAGGAACCGGGCTTGCTTTCAAGGTAACCCAGCATAATAAGTTCCTGATAAGCCTCATAAACAGTGGAACGATTGACTCCAAGTTTAGAGCTTAGTTCACGGGTTGAAGGAAGGCCCATTCCGTCCTTCAGCACACCGCGATCGATCAGGTCAACTATGCCTTTAATGATCTGTTTATGCAGCCGGATTCCGCTGTTGCGATCTAAATTAAATAGGATCATATTAATTTCATAAAATGATTTAGTAAAATTATACTTATAGCCGTATGGTGTCAACTGCCAATTAGTGAGAATTAACAGCCAGCCAATTTCAAAGATGCCATTTAGCTGTCAGAAACTACTTGGCATGATAAGGGAATAAAGCTTTAGTATAATTGTCCTTATGCAAAAGTCCATCTGTCCCGGATTTTAAGCCTAAAACCATTAACTTTCCCAAATTGCTTAAATTTCTGTCATAGCCACTTCTAATTCTGAACTCACATTTGCCCCAAAAATTAAGAAATTATGGCAGCCAGGACATAGTTATCCCAGTCCCTTCTTGAGGTACAATAATTCAGAGTGATAATTTATTAAGCGGCTTGTCTGAAGTAGACGTGGTGTAACCCGTTCACAGCAGGAATTTCCTCGATCTTCCCTGCCGTCTGAACTGGTCTGCCATCGGGTGAATCTTTATTGATTCCGAGGTGAGTTCGATATTTGTTATAATAAGAAACGTAATCAGAAAGAACGGATCTTAAGTGATCTTCATTCAAAATGATCACTGATCCAGGCATTCCCTTTTAATGCTGCCGATTACCCGTTCAACATATCCATTCTGCCATGGTGATTTATAAGAAGTGACTATTTGTTTTATTCCGAGATTCTTTACTCCGTCAGTAAAAGGGCTGCCATATCTAGAGTCACGCTCTCTGATCAGATATTTCGGAGTATCGAAATCAAAGAGCATGTTTCTTATCTGCTGTAATATCCACTGTGCTGTTGGATTCTTCGTCACGTTGAAGTGAACGATCTTTCTTCTATTATGCTCAATTACGACAAGGACATGAACAAGTTTGAAATTTATAGTCGGTACTTTTAAGAAATCAATCGATATGATTTCTTTCGAATGATTCTTCAAGAATGTTTTCCATCTTTGGCCTGTCGTCCTTCCATTCCTTTTAGGAATATATCTCTGAACTGTTGACTGTGAAATGTTGTAACCAAGTTTCTTAAGCTCTCCATGAATACGTGGCACTCCCCAGAGAGGATTTTCATTTGCTATCTGCCGGATTAGATCAATTACTTCCCTTTCAATCTTTGGTCTTCCATCTTTGTGCTTACTTTTTCTTCTCCAGTAAGACCTGAAAGCAGTTCTGTGCCATTTGATTACAGTCTCAGGCTTTATGATAAAGATTATATATTTCCAGTCTGAAAGCAAATCTTTCATTATGCTGAAGACTAACCGGTCTGACCTTTTAATTTGTAATTTAGGGTTTGTTCTTTGAAGGATGTCGATCTGTTTTTGTAGGATTATATTTTCAAGTCTTAGCTGAGCTTTGGTTTTGAAGGAATTCAGAAAGAATAGTAACATGGATTTAAGCATCGGGTCCATTTATTTGTTGAAAATTACCCGACAAAGATAAGGAAAGAATGCTTTAGCTTAATGCGATATTTGATTAAATTTGCACGGATGGAGTTTTGGGTAGGGACAATATCATGATTGCAAGAAATGAAAATAGCTAACCAACTGAAAGCTAACAGTTTAATCGCTTTCATAATTCTTACTGGTGCGGTTCATTTCATGCTGATGAAAGCAAAACTCTAGGTTGGGGAATCAAGACAACATGATTCAAAATGAGAATGGATGTTATTGCTTTTAAATATTGTCAGAATCTGAATTTATGAAATAACAATAATTACTAATTATGGGTTAATCATTCAAAAGAGGAACTTATGGTACATTACAAAAACTTAAATGGTAATTCAGGTGTTTCGGCATACGAGCTTGGGAGCGGTTTTATCAAAGTAAAGTTTACTGATGGTTCTGTCTATTTATACACGATTGCAAGTGCAGGAAGTTATAACATTGAAAGAATGAGTGAATTAGCTAATCTTGGCAAAGGATTAAACACTTTCATTATGAGGAATGTAAAAAAAAGGTATGCATCAAAGAATTAAGTAAATTACTAGCTTATTATAAATAATAAGCTTCTAGGAATCAGTATTTGCTAACAAATATTCTATGAAGCCTAAATCTCTATTATATTATAGAATTAAGTATTTCTAATATCAATACTCAAGTTTCGAATATCCTTATTACTGTGACAGATAGTTGAAAAATGAACCTTGTCACCGGATAGAGGGGGTATCCAATTGACAACCCCACTCC
>JBLMZM010000082.1:0-5120 GCA_050258815.1 Ignavibacteriales bacterium | reverse complement strand
TCCTAATTTGACATGAAAAATTACCAAAGTTCAAAACGATTTCCAAAAACCTCTAAAGCTTTCTTTAAAATAACAAGAGGCTGCTGCCAGCCTCCTTTACATACTAAATTCACCATGCTCTCACTTCAGCAGCATCAGTTTCCTGGAATACCTGAACTGCCCGGCCTGAATGCTGTAAATATATATCCCGCTTGGAAGCGCGGAACCGTCGAATCTTACACTGTGCTCCCCTGCCTTCTGCTCCTGGTTGACCAGTGTGGCCACTTCGCGCCCCAGCACGTCAAAGACTTTCAGAACAACCTTATCACTCTGAGGGATCTGATAAACCAAGGTTGTTGCAGGATTAAAAGGATTAGGGTAATTCTGCCTGAGAGCATATGTAAAATGCATTTCGGGCTTTACATCAGAAGGATCCACCCCCACCACTGCACTCCATGTTGACATATTAATAAACCTTGAGCTTTCAAGCCTCATTCCTGTAAAAGGACTTACGGTATTCTGAGTCCCATTATCAATGGCTGTAACCGCATAGTAATACTCATTTCCTTTTACAACATTTGTATCCTCGAACTTAAGCGTATTCCTGTCGGTAGTTTCGTAGACCAGTTTCCAGATTTCCCCGTTTTTCTGGTCCAGGGGATCATTTGTAAGCATTGCCCCCGCTTTCCTGTAAACTCGCCATGCATTCCAGTCGTCAACACCCGTCACTGCATCCTTAAAGTATGAACCGTCGGGATAGCTCCACTTTACAGTAATGAATTCTTTCCCCGATTTTATCTCAATATCCGGAGGTGGAGGGGGTGCAGGAATGGAAGCATTCCTGGTCATGCGGTCCCACGTCCAGTTAGCCCTGTCCAAGGTCTGCTGAAGTGAATCGCGGCCTTTCAGTACCCATGCCTCTTTTTCGGCATCAGTTATTTTACTATTGAGCCAGAGCCTTCCTACAGAGTCGGCAGCCTTCCAGCCAATGCTTCCGGCACCGACGGCATAAACGAAAGTTAGCGAGTCGTATCTGTTCTGGGCCGAATTTTTTGTAAGCTCATATGGGCCGGATGTTATAAATCTCATAGGGCCTTTCTGATAAGCCACACCGGAATTCTTTGGGGGCTCAACAGGAAAGCGGCCTCCTTCATCTGTTCCGAGATAGGTTTTTTTTATACCAATTGAATGGTCGCCCCAGAGATCTGTCTCTATGCTGGCATGAGCCATTGAATAGGGCTGAGTTCTGTCATCAGAATGATCCTGATAGCTCTTGTCCGCATGCAGAAGCGTAAAACCCGGTACCTGAGTTGAATACAGGTGGCCTGTTGTTCTGTCAGGATCACCCGTGTCATCTTGTGAGCCGTTAGTAAAAGGCTGTGCTTGGGGATTATTTGCGTCCCTGTAGTAAGCAATATAAAGGCTATCGCGGGCTCCGCCTAACTTCGATGGAACTTTTATCCAGCTGTCGTAGTCATCTTCACCTTCATAGCTGAAAGCTCCTAAGGCATAGCGTTCCCCTGCCTTAGTAGGGCCGAAGCTGAAGGAGATCGGCCACCAGAAGCGTATAGTCTGGTCGGGAAGTTTAACCTTATAGTTTGCAGTGTCTGAAGGAAGCGCCTGTTCACCTGTAAACTTGTGCGTGGCCTTCCAGATGAAGAAATCCGAGAGAAGCGGGTTGCTGAAAGCATAGATTTCCACGTGGCTGCGTAATCCGAACTGCTCCAGCATGTCTTCAAATTCAATTTTAATGTCCGACTTTAGGTTAGGATCCACTTTCCACGTGTAGGGCTTGCTTAAAACATTCCCGTCAACTATAACTACAGGCGGGCGGTACCTGCGGGTCTCCTGTGCCCATACAGTTTTCCCATAATTCGTTAATGCATCTCCTTTTGCAAACACCAGTTTCTTTATTCCCTTGATATCAATTATACCGCTGTCGTCAAGGACCAGAGGATTAAATATCTGGTAGAGCATATTGGATTTCCACTCATCTCTCGGCCAGTAAAATATTTCTGTTGATGAAGAATTACTGGCTGCCAGGTCCCAGCTGAACTGGCTCTGCAGTCCGCCGTCCCCCATCATAGCATCCATTTTCATGTGAATGTTTCCCACATCAAGCACCATTGGCGGAGGTAAAGTCTGGGAAAAGGCAAATGATGAAATAAGAGCCAAAACAGAAAAGATTTTCAGTAAATTCAAGCTGCACCTCAGTTAATTCAGAATTGGGACGCTTCAAATATTTATATGACCTGATATTTATCCCGCAAATAAAATTATTACTTACAGAAAAGAAAATCAACAGCCTGATCCCCAGGTGGGCTCAGGAAATCAGGTAAAAGAAAAAATAACTCATATTCAAGCAGCCTTCATCCAGAGACACTAAAAACTTTTGTTTAAAAATAAAAGAGGTTGCCCCCATATCTGATCTTGAATGAAATAGCGAAAATTAATTAAGTAAAAATATCATTGTAAGCGAAATATCTATAATTTGGGCAAAGCAAACCCTCAAGGATGAAACTGCAATGCTGCATTCCGCCATATTAAAGCCTTATTTTATTTCCGGATTTGCGTTGGGTCTCTTTTCAATATGAGAATCAATTATATCGGAATATTTACCATAATCAGCTTTGTCAATTTCCTTTCCCTCAACAACTAAATAAACCGGAGTATAATTCTTCCAGATCAATTGGACATGATTATATGTCTTATTTCCTATTGTCATCTGACCGGCACTCATTGATCCATTCCCATAATTATAATTCCTTTTCTTGCCATGGCCGGACCTGAAGTCGAAAGACGGCATGTGTTCATCGAAATATATTAAATCAGGATAATTCCTGAAATCTCTGGGATTAATTTCCTTTCCATCAATAGATAAACGGGTTACTATATTATTCTTCCATTGCAATGTAACATGTTTATACGAACCTCTGTCAGTATTTACTCCTTTGCCATCCCAGGTGCCTGTCCCGAATTTCCTGACAACATACTCATCCGAAGAATTACCGGATTTCGTGGTATCTGCTGCAGATCCGGACTTGATATTTTTAGGGACAGTTTTCGTTTCAGCCTTTTTAATCGAATCACCGGTTTTAGTTCTGTTTGTATCTATAGCCAAAATGGAAGGGCTGGTAACATGCCTGGAGTTTACTTTTGCAGTAATTGAAACAAACATGCTCATAACCAAAACCAGCAGTATTATGGATCCTTCTTTAAATGAAGGCTGCATTCCCGAGGGTTTTATTACTCTTTCCACCCTTTTCAGGGCGTGGCTTTTCCTGTTAAATAATGCTAATGAATAGTGAGGAACACTAAGGGAATTTTCCAATACAGCGGCCAAAGCCTTTGCATAGTCGAATGGATAATTAGTTGTGGACATTGCAAGGTCATCACACGAACATTCTCTTTCGAATTTGATTTTGGAAGATATCCACCAGAAAGCAGGGTTATAAAAGAAAACGATCTCAGTTATCACAAGAAATATGTTAACTAAAGTGTCTTTCCTTATTATATGGGCTATCTCATGAGCAAGTATCAGTTCTATCTGTTCACTGGACAGTCCTGTAAATATTCCGACTGGTAAAAGAATTACCGGCTTAAAATAACCAATAACCATCGGCACTTTGGATTTTATTGATTCCACAACAGGAATTGAACCTTTATAATTTAATTTCCTCATTGCATTATCTGCAATACTCTGGAATTCAGAATTCATGTTAAATGCACTGTTTCTTATATATCTCTGGAACGCCAGTCCGGCTAAAAATTTGATCAGCAGCAGAATCGCCCCAAACATCCAAATTGCAGTTATATAATAATGATACTGACTGCTCAGGGACAGTGCACTTACAACAGCAGATTTGCTTTTTGAGTAATAGGATCCCTGAGCTGCATTTTTTTCAGAAGAAATATTTACTGTTTTATAACTGTCAAATGAGTAATTGCTTATATTCAGCCCCTCACTTGAGTCCAAATAATTAATAAAGGTAATAACTGAGGAAATAACTAAAAGAATTGAGAATACTAAAGAGACAGCATATCTGGTCCTGGCAGAGGAGTTTTTCAGAAAATATAAGACAATTTCCAGGCAAATGGCAATAATAGCGCCCTGCCAGAAAGAGTGAATTATTGTCCATCCAAAGCTGTAAACAAGAGATTGCGGGATCAGATTACCGATGAAATTCATTTTTCACCTCTCTCAATTTTATTGATTAATTCCTTTATTTGTTCGAGCTCTTTACTGGAAGTTTTCCGGTTGCCTAAGAGCTGCATTGCCAGTTTCATTGCCGAACCCCCAAAGGCAGCATCAAGGAACTTGTTCAACAGGATTTTTTGTGTTTCCTTTTCTTCAAATGCAGGTGAGTAAATGTGGCTTTTCCCTTCCGTGTCGCGCATTAATATTCCCTTCTCAGCCATAATCTGCATAAGCTTCAAAGTTGTAGTATATCCTGTTTCCCGTCTTTCGTTAATCCTGTCATTTACAAACTTCACTGTAGCCCTACCATTTTCCCAAAGGATCCTTAAAATCTCCAGTTCTGCTTCTGTTGGAATTGGCGGATTTCCTTTTTTCATTTCAGCCTCACGATAAAATTAAAACTACGAACTCTTTCGTATTATAATATACGAAAGTTTTCGTAATGTCAAGTACTCCTACGAATTATTTCGTAATATATTTTAATAGAGGTAATTTATGGAGCTGCCGGTATCAGCCTTCTTGAAGTTACTTTTGGGCAGGGGCGAAACCTAACCGAGGAAGGCCTAAAGGAAGAATTCGCGGCCAAATATTCAAACCACTTGCAAGTAAATTTTCTTTGTTTTATATATCGTTCATTAATAAGCCGAATAAAAAGGAAAACATATGTTCAGAATATTTCTTGTGCTAATATCCTTTTGGGTTATGTTTTTTAATTCTAATGCCCGTCCGTTAAAATCTTCAGTCGATTCAGGCAATGTCGAAGTTAAAGGACTGGTATTAAAGTATGTTCTTATTGATACGCCCTATGAGATGTACCAGGTGATCTTCAGCAATTCGCCATACTTTACAGATTCCGTTTATATGAAATATGGAGGATCTGATTCATATGAGCATATTAAGTGGCTTAAAAAGTGCTATGAGAGTTTCCTTCCGGAAGAAAAAA
>JBLMZM010000081.1:0-4753 GCA_050258815.1 Ignavibacteriales bacterium | reverse complement strand
TGTAACTTATAACGGTACAATTAATGCCGTCAGCTATACTAACTGGAAAGCAATGGAAGGTACTACAAGTAAGGACGGGAAAAGCGGAGAATGGAAGATTTACAAAGACAACACTGCAATTGTAGCCGCCAAGATCTCGTGGAGCAACAATAGCTCAGCTGTTACAGGCACACTGACAGTTTACGAGAATTCAGTTCTGCAATCGAAGACTGAGATAGTGAACAATTCAAATCAGGCAGGTGCGTTGAAGTATTATGGGGAAGGCCCCACCATTTTATGGGAGGCTGACTGGAATGCGGACGGCACCGGCACCTGGAAGACATATTCTTCCGGTTTGGTGAGAAATTCCGGGAAATTCTAGCACTATTTTTAACGTTTACTCATAGACTTTTAAGCTCCTTCCATCACCTGGAAGGAGCTTAAAATGTACATTGCGGACAGATGTCCCTCAGGGTATCCTGAGATTTGAAGTCAAATACAGCACTCCGCCATCGACCGGGTGCAGTTGTGGATTTATGTCTACTTTTTCAGGATAGCCGTATTTTAAGTTGAATGAGACTACTATGGAATCATGTCCCGGATTCAGGACCTTCTTAAACAGTGAATCCACAGGCATATACCAACGGGCCTCAGAATGACTAAGCTCTTTATTATCGGACAATCTTGTTACGCTCATAACAGTATCGCTTCTTACTACAACCTTCATCGCCTCAGCTCCGTTTATGCAATAACACTGCCTTGTCTGGTCTACGGTATAATTATGATATCCGTAGGAACTCCATTTAGCATATGAGTCATTTTCCTCCGACTGTACAACCTGTTCTTTATTACATCCGGCTGCAATGAGTAATGGAATTAAAAGAAAAATTAAACGCATAATGTTAAGTCCTGATAAAATTTCTGCAACTATACTTTCTCCCGAACATAATCCAAAGATCAGGCCACAATAAACTGCATAAAACAACAAGATTTGAGCAGATATGTAAGCATCTCACCTTCAGAAATTTGATATAATATCAAATATCTGATAATTCCCTTAAAAATGAAAAACCCCGATGAACAGCGTAAGCAAGCAATACTCGGGGTCACATTATTTGCGGAGAGACCGCCATTCTAGGGTAGCAGAATAAATATTTTGAAATTGTCCTATTTCGAAGTGTTCCGGGTTTCGCGGCATAGATATGTACCCACCTGTGTCTCCTTATAATATGGGCTCCAATTGGAGCCCATTATTTGAATATCAAATTTGAATATCAAATCAGATTTCATTCGCTTCAAGTATTTCTATTGTTTCACCTAAGTCACTGGTGGTTATCTCTTGTGTTTGTGTAATTACTTTCCCGGGTTTGGGTTGTATCTCCTTTTCTTGTAATTTTGTAAATATGGATTTTATTTTTTCCTGTTCAGCTATATTTTTGCTTTCGGCAAGAAGTTTCTCCTCAGGATGTGGTTTGAAAAATAACCACTGATGAATTTGTAACATATGTAAAAGAGGTGAACTATTTTTCTGACTCATTTCATAACTTAAACTGTTTTTATTAACTATACCTACGTTCGATTGAAAATCGAAATCTACAGGCAAATTAATAGGACTTGGAATTATGTCTTTTATTGGAACTAATTTAAAACCAATACTATAGGATGATTTTTCTTCTTGCGAAATGGCAATAGCTGTCATAGCAGCATAAACTACTTCGGTGACTACTCTCCAATGTTTTTTAAATTTTTCATCTTTATACCACTTCAACATCTTCTGACCTAAAGCTATTTTGTCAACTATAGCAATAACATGGGCATCTTCAATATGGAAAAATACCTGGCTATCCTTTGAAAAATCCACATTAATGTCTAGCTTCACTTCATATGCTTCGCCCAGTGTTTTGTTGACAATTGATTTTACGCCTTGTGTTGAAAACTCCATATTTCCGTGATATGGGTACTGAATAGTTTTAATCTCATAGCCAAACTTATCTTTAATATTTGTTCCAGCACTTGTAAGTATACCATCCTCTTCCATTAAAATATCGCCAACCGTGATATTTGTGAGGGTAAAAGGATTTGCGGAATAACTAGTGCGTTTCTTTACTAGCTCTGAATAGATTTCCATAGTATCTGACATAGGGCCCTCCTTAAATAAATAAGTTGAAATGAGAAGTGAATTTGGTGAAGGGTAAAGACGTTGAACCGATAATTTTTAATTCCATATAATCACAGTTCAATACTTTCACCCGTAATATACAACCAATAATCATGTGTAATCACAATAGGGAAATGAGTGACCTTAAACCGATAAGATGTCCAATAACAATCCTGATTTTTAAGTGCCGGATTTGAGAATATGAAGTGGCTTATATGAAATAAGAGGGAATTGATTATTAAAACACAATCAGGACAAAAAAAAGCCTGAAATCATCTGACTTCAGGCTTTATCAGTTTTTGCGGAGAGACCGGGAGAAAGCGTTCTGCCATAAAAAGTAGTAAAGTTAAGCTGCTTTAGGCACCTTCTTAAAGCCGATGTCCCCAGAATGTCCTGAAATATTTTTCAACAAAATAAACCAGGTGAATAAATCTTCAAGGACTTTCAACAGTGATCAGTTCATGTTGTTACTTAAGCAGGAGGAGTTTCTTTGAACTTCTCAACTCCCCGGCCTGTATGGAATATATATACATTCCGCTCGGCAGGGAAGAGGCGTTGAACTGAACCTTGTGTTCGCCCCTGCTCTGCAGACTTTGGATGAGAGTTATAACCTCGCGCCCCAGCACGTCATAAACTTTCAGCTCAACAAATGATTCTTTTGGAAGCGAGTAGCTGATTGTAGTTGCAGGGTTAAAGGGGTTAGGGTAGTTCTGCATGAGTGCAAATGAAAGGATACCTGAGGTCTCCCTGTGCTCGCCTGCACCCGAAGGCGCATTTATTCTCTGAACAACTGCATTTATCAGATCTTTAGCGTCTTCCTGTTTTACGTAATAAAGAGGATAGGTCAATACAAAGGTTTTGTAATTAGTCCCAAAATATTCAACCCCAACAGGAAGATCATTCATATTGCCTCCGGGCAAAGAAGAACTGTAATTGCTGGCGTATTTGTAGACCTGGCTGGCGCCGTCCGCGGCAGAAATGCTTTCTATTAAAGGCATATGAAAATCATTTTGGTATGCTTTGGCCGAATCAATTCTTAAATCCATATATGGACTGAATAAGGAAATTGCCTTGTTGGATCCTGCCTCCGCAGTAATTTTGGAATTTTTGATTTTAAGATAGTCGAATCTGAAGTCTCCAGCAACAAAATCTCCGTTTGTGTTGTAATTCGACTGAAAATACATTGATGGCTTGAAGCCCAGGAAAATAAGGTTGCCTCCAAGATCCATATATTTTTTCAACTCATCTAAATAGTCGCAGGGTTTTGGTAATTTTGAGGGATTTTCGCTAATTATAACTGCCGTCGAATATATCCCCAAGTCCAGCAGCGTAACCTGTCCCCCTGTTCTGATGTCAAAGTACCGGGTAGTCTGTCCCTGAAAGAGTGTCTTATAATAATCATCCACCTGTTTATACGAGGGATTACTAGAAGTTCCGCTTCCGTCATAAGTCAGGTTAATTAACAATATACCCTGATCCAGGCTAAATACTCTTGCTTTTATCTCAGTGCTGCTTTGGCTATAGTTGGAATCGCTGTCTACTGCTTTAACGCTGTAGAAGTATAATTTTTCTTTTTCGGCAGTCTCATCGATGAAGAATGTATCGCGGCAAATGCCGTCATTTATTCTCAGCGCGCTTGCCTGAGTGCTGTCTTTTCTGTAAATACAATAGCCAAGCAGGTCCAGCTCTTTATTAGGCTGCCAGGTTAATTTCAATTTATGCGGAAGTATAACTTGTGCAACAGCAGAGGGTACGAGCGGAATTGAATTTGGAGTCGCGGATTTTTCAACTACAAAGCTTCCTAATCCACCCGGACTTACGGCGCTCATGCCGGCGTAATACTTTGTTCCTTCCTTGAGGCCTGTTAATTCATAATGGTTTTGTGTAGTTGTAAATGTATCCGAATAGACACCGGGGGCGGTTCCCAAATATATTCTGTACTCAAGAGATTCTTTCCCCGATGGAATATCCCAATTCAGTTTGAGTGTACTACCGGTTCCGGCATCTGTAACTTTGAAGCTGTTAATGCTCTGAGGTATAAAAGACTGCCAGATGAGCATGCTGCCTGCGGCCTTTGCAACTTCGGCACAATATTCCATATTACAGTTTTCAACAATATCCTGATCTGTGTGATAGTTCGGGCTAAAGGTATGTTCCATAAAAAAGATCGCTGGGAATCCGTTAGAGGCAAAAGATTTTGAATCAGCATCTATATCCGGTCCCTTCGCCTTAGTTGCTTTTAATCTGCTATATTTTCCGGTAAGATCCGCTGCTGCCTGGACCAGATATTCAAAACCGGTATAATAATAAAGATCAACCGGACTATTCCCGACTGGTAATGGCGAATTGCCAATCATATCAAGGTTAACCATCAAAATAATTTTCATCCCATTTTTCTTAGCCATATCGGAGAAGTACACTGATCCTGAGTATCCCGAAAGCATTAATTCCTCGGCTCCAAAAGCTACGAATTTTATTGTAACGTCGGGCTGGAAATTATCTTTACGCAATATTCTGGCAAGCTCCATTGTAGCTGCTGTTCCGCTGGCATCATCGTCGGCGCCGGGAGCAAGATAGGAGGGCAGGGTTGTTGAATAAGAATCGTAATGACCTCCT
>JBLMZM010000080.1:0-3039 GCA_050258815.1 Ignavibacteriales bacterium | reverse complement strand
AGTTTTTTTGGGGAGATCGGTTTGGCCACAAAATCATCTGCACCCATTTCGAGTGCCATGATCTCGTCGGCCTCGGCGGATTTGGCGGTAAGAAATATCAGGGGGGTATGGCAGGATTGCTTATCCTTACGAATTCTTCTGCAGGCCTCATAGCCGTCTATTTCCGGCATCATCACGTCCAGTATTATCATGTCCGGCTTCTCTGATATTTTTTCCAGTGCCTCGCGGCCGTTAGAGGCGCTGATCACCTGAAAGCCCTCGCGCTCAACATTGTACTTAATTAATTCAACGATATCCTGTTCATCATCCACTATCAATATTTTACTTTTCATACTTTCCTGCCTTTCGCCAGGTAATCTAAAAATTGACCAACTGCATTTGAGGATAGTTCTCCCGAAGTTTCAATTCCTTTTTGTCAGGCAGCACTATGTTTTCTGTCAGAATGGAAGTGCCATCGATTGTTACTGAATTATAACTGATCCTGCCGGGAAAGCCGGGACGGAAAGTCTCGCCGGCATTCAGGCATCTGATTCCTTTTTTGGAATATTCAACCGATTCATGCACGTGTCCGTGAAGCACCAGTTTCACGCCGCTGTTCTCCAGGAAGTTCAAAAACTTTTTTCTCCCTTTAAGTTTCATCGCCTCGTTCTCAATTCTGGTCCAGATCCTGCTTTCGTTGCTGAAGGAATAAAAGGGGACTTTATACAGATGGTGGTGTACCAGTGCCACAACGGTTTTATCCATATATTTTCCGGAACTGAATATTTCCTGCAGGTCTTTGTACTGGCTTTCTGATATTTTTCCTTTGGAGGCGAAAAGGTTTTTCAGCTTTGAGTATTCGCTGATAGAGTTAATTCCGAGCAGAACAACTTCACCCAGGTCCTTTGCATAAGGGAAGAAATCATCGCCGGGAGCGTGTATCTTCTCAAAAGCCTCGCGGAAGTACACCTCAAATTCTCTTAATTTCATTTTATAGTTGGTTTTATTGCACTTTTCCGGGAATCCAATTATATCCTCGGCAAACTGTATTCCTCCGTATATGTCGTGATTTCCGATTACAACAGAAAGCTTATTTGTATCCAGAAGGTTAAATTCCTCCAGAAGTTTCCTTATCAGTCTAAACTCCTTTTCATTACCGTTTTCAGTGATGTCGCCGGTAATTACCACGTGATCGTAGTTACTGTCTATAATATGTTCGAGGAGTCTGCGTGCATTTTTTATATTTCTGAAGTTCCGCCTTGTGCAGATGTGAAGATCTGATATATGAGCTATTTTCATGTATTCCTTTTTTGTTTTAGGGAAACTAAGAATTCAATGTTAAGTTAATGTGAATTTAATGTTACTTCTGTGTTAAGTTTTCTTAAGTCACAGGTTTTTCACTATAAGAGTTTTCGGTATATGAGTTTTCAGCCGAAGCGTCCTGTAATGTATTCTTCGGTTTTCCTCAGTGAAGGCTTTGTAAATAATGTTCTGGTGGCCCCGTATTCAATCAGCTCCCCCATATAGAAAAACGCCGTATAGTCGCTTACTCTTGAAGCCTGCTGCATATTGTGTGTAACAATGATTATTGTATACTTATGCTTTAGTTCAACGAGCAGATCTTCAATCTTTGCCGTTGATATGGGGTCGAGTGCGCTTGCGGGTTCATCCAAAAGAATTATTTCCGGATCGACGGCCAGGGCTCTTGCAATGCAGAGTCTCTGCTGCTGGCCGCCGGAGAGGCTGAGTGCGTTTTCATGGAGTCTATCCCTGACCTCGTCCCAAATGGCAGCCTGCCTCAATGTCCGTTCAACAATTTCGGTTAATGATTTCTTATCTTTTATCCCGTTTAGTTTCGGTCCGAAGACAAGGTTGTCGTAAATTGATTTCGGGAATAGGTTCGGCTTTTGAAAAACCATACCGACTTTTCTTCTCAGTTCAACTATATCAATATTGCCGTCATATATATTTACGCCGTCAATGACCACTTCCCCCTTTATGTTTACTCCTCCAATGAGGTCATTCATCCTGTTAAGAGTTCTCAGGAATGTTGACTTACCGCAGCCGGAAGGGCCGATGAATGCCGTAATTTTGTTGGCGAAAATATCGAGAGATATATTTTTCAAGGCCTGCTTCTGTCCGTAGTAGAGGTCAAGGTTTCGTGTCTGCACCTGTGATGTTTCTTCTTTCATAAAGTTTTATGCTGTCCTGCTTTTGTCATGAATATTATTACTCATATAAAATTAAGATAATTTTTCATTCCCGTGTGTTAAGTTATTGTTAAATAGAAAATTTTGATTATGCATTTTCACCGTGTAAATAAAGGAGAATATGGATCCCCCTTCCATTTAACTGTTTCTTAACACTATATTAATACTTCTTTAACACATCTATTTTAAGATTCTCATATGTTAAAAGTGTCAATAATAATTGGCAATAAATGAACACACTTAAAAACAAACATATTGGAAAACCATGAAACAAATATTTCTGTTTACGGCACTCGTTCTTTTTCTTGCGGGTTCCTTAACGGCACAGGAGAAGCCCTCATCAAAATTAAGCGGACTTATGTTCGGTGATTACTTTTACAACATCGATCAGAAGGATTCTTCAAAGAAGAATCTGAACGGCTTTCAGTTCAGAAGAATATATATAACTACGGATTATACCATCTCTGAATCCTTTGACACCAGATTCCGCCTGGAAGCCGACCAGTCGGTTTCATCTCTAACCTCAGGGGGCAAGATTGGGGTAATGGTAAAGGATGCATACCTCAAATGGAAAAATATTTTCAAGGGAAGCGACTTTTATTTCGGAGTCTCTCCCACACCTGAGATTGAGACGGCCGAATCGTTCTGGGGATACAGGTCACTCGAAAAAACTATTACCGATCTGAACGGCATTGTCTCCTCGCGCGACCTTGGAGTGGACCTCAGGGGGAGGATTGATGAGGCTGGTGCAGTTAAATACTGGGTTAAGATCGGGAACAATTCCGGAAACGCCCCTGAAACAAATAAGTACAAGAGATTCTACGGCATGCTTCAGTTTATGCCTTTGAAC
>JBLMZM010000079.1:0-5626 GCA_050258815.1 Ignavibacteriales bacterium | reverse complement strand
TCTTTCACTTCATTAAAGGCCCAGGGCAATGTTTACCTTGTCTTAGGCAGCGATACTGGAATGTGGGAAGGCCTTTCTACCACTAATTACAACTGCTATATAAAAGGTGACCTCTATACAGTCCCTTCGCGTAACGGCTACCAGGTAATGGAAGATGCCTTCCGCAATCAGCTTAAAGACTCCTACGGCGGTGTAATGAAACTTACATGGTGGATGATGTCTGGCAATATGTTCTACCTCTCAATTAATGCCAATACACCAGTGCCAAACTCAATGGCTCCATACCTGATGAAAAAATACCACGGAGATAAGATTGCTCAGTTCGGCGATGAACTGACTCTCCATTATCATACTTTCTTCTGGAGCGATTATGACCTGGATGGAAAGTTTTTCTGGAACCAGGCTAAAACATTTAACGAAAGCCGCAAGGACTTTGATTTTACACTTGCACAAAACCTGATCGATGAAAATATGTTCCCGGTTTCTTTCCGAAGCGGCTGGCATTTTATGGATAATGACTGGCAGAATTACCTTAACAAACTGCTGCCATTTAGCTTGCATAGCGATTACCCTTCCAGGAAACTTGTGGATCCGGAAGAACCGCTGGATAACGTTATCGACTGGTCGCAGGCACCCGCAACCTGGGTACCCTATCACCCGTCTCCCGAAAATTATCAGCTTCCGGGAAACTCCAACGGCTGGAACGTGCGGTCAAAGCATATTGGATCTATTTCCCAGACTGAGTTAGATTCCATTTTCGCAAGAGCTTCCCGCGGAACAGATCAGGTTGCCTGCCTGTGGGGACACTTGCCGGAAGAGGATTTCCTTCAGAACCTGAAAAGAGTTGATTCACTGGTCCATAAGTCGGCCGCCAAATATCCCAAGGCACTATTCCGTTATTGCACGGCAGTTGAAGCCATGCAGAGATGGCTAAAGACGTCTGACACCACGGCCCCGGCCGTACAGGTAACAGAGGTAGCACAAAATGATAAAATAGCTTTCGATATTACAACATCCGAAGCAATTTTTCAGGCACAGCCATTCTTTGCGGTTAAGGATGTCTACGAAAGATATACTATACTGAACTGCCAGAAGACAGGTGTCAATAGCTGGAGGACTGAGTTTACCGACAGAAAGATTCTTGCAAAAGCAGGTGTGGCAGTTACTGATCCCTCAGGCAATCATACTACAAAACTGATAAACTTCCTTTCAGATGACCTCTTCATAGATAATGAGGCTTCTTCTTCTGTAAAGATAAACAGCGGAAGCTGGAATAGAGTATCTGATCAGTCATGTTTCGATATTTCCTATCTTAACTCTGCCGTTGATTCTGCCAAGGGTTCTTCACTTTCTGTCACAGGCTCTATATCCCAGGCAGGGAAATACAACGTTTTTGCACAGTTCGCCAAAATAGATAAACCGGTTGACAGCCTTGAGGTTACAATCATAAAGGGTGGCGTTGCTGTCGATACAGTAATACTTAAGGGCGGAATAAAACAACGCAGCTGGATATACCTGTCTACAATAACATCATCAGACAATTCACCCCTCGAGCTTAAAATATCCTCGGGCGGTTTGTCCCAGGCTGGCAAAAATATCGCTTTTGACGCTATCAAAATTTCACCCCTCGTCAGAGATAAAGAGATATTCATCCGCACCGATTTTGTTGACATAGGCGATATAATTGTAGAAAAGGATACTACGTGTGAAGTTACAATTAATAACAGAGGGACTGACCCTCTGCAGATCAGTAATATCAGCGTCATAGGCAGTCATGCCTCAGCCATGGTCAGCCTGCCCGTAAGCATTAGCGGTATGGGTACCCTTAGTCTTCCGGTCAGTGTAAAACCCACTAAACTGGAAGGTATCTCAGATACACTGGTCATAATAAGTAATGATCCGGTGCACCCAGTAATGAAAACTGTTATTAAGGCCAACTCTGTTAATTACTTTACCTCAATTGACAATGAACAACCGGCAAATTACAAGGAAACTGGTTCATGGTCATTCAGCAGCGCAAAAGGTTTTGGCGGTACCAGCCGCTGGGCAGGACTCGGACAGAAACCTGCAGCAAAAGCAGTATTCACAAAGATTCTTGAAAAGTCTGGGACATATGATGTTTTATATACCGTTCCTGTTACAGTGAATGCCTCTAATCATGCCCTTTATATTTTGAGCGAAGGGACAAAAGTAAAGGATTCACTTTATATTAACCAGAATACAGGCAGCGGTTCGTGGCTGAAACTTACCACCCGTTACTTAAATGCCGGATCCGAAATAACTCTTTCTATTATTGATGCAGGCGGTAATACAAATCCCGGGGCTGTATTAAGAAGTGATGCAATTAGATTTAACCTTGTTACTCAGACAGGCATTGAGGCAAACAACGGCAGCCTGGTACCGGCAGATTATGCATTAAGGCAGAACTACCCGAATCCTTTTAACCCGTCAACGACCATTTCATACAGCCTGCCCAAGACGAGCCAGGTATCAGTTAAGGTATATGACCTGCTGGGCAATGAAATCACAACGCTGGTAAACGGTATACAGAATGCGGGTGAACAAAGCCTGAGGTTCAGTCCGATTTCTGCAGGAAAATCAATATCGAGCGGTGTATATTTCTATACGCTTAAGGCCGTCCCGGTTATGGGCGGCGATGCATATATCCGCACACTTAAGATGCTCTACCTTAAATAATTATCACATTTTCAGATCCCCTTCATTTATATATGAAGGGGACCTGCCATTAATCCCCCTTCCCGATTCACAGTTCTGGATATAGCTCGTCCCACTATACCTTTCATTGCGGAACATTAATTATTAATATACATTATTATGTTGGGTCGCTGAACCATCAATAATATTATTTGATAATGAAGTAACCGATAGGAATAATCAAATGAAAGCAGCATACATTGATAAACCGGGACCTCCGGAAAACATACAATTCGGCAATTTACCCATGCCTGTTCTTCATGAACATGAGGTGCTCGTCCGCGTCAGAGCCGTTACGGTTAACCACGTGGATACATTCATCCGGAGCGGGGCTTTCCAGACTAATATTCCACTGCCCTTCATTATTGGACGCGATATGGTAGGTATTGTAGAAACGGTGGGATCCGGTGTCAGACAGTTCAAAGCTGGCGAATATGTCTGGTCCAATTGCCTCGGCATCGAGGGTCATCAGGGTACCTTTGCAGAATACGCGGGAGCTCCTGAAAACCGGCTATATCACCTTCCTCCCGGAGTGGAACCTAATGAGGCAGTAGCAGTTGTACATTCGGCACTTACGGCGGTAATAGGCCTCTTTACCAAGGCCCGCATTACAGCCGGCGATACTCTCTTTATTAACGGAGGTTCAGGAAGTGTGGGCCTTTCCGTCCTGCAGATTGCAAAATCCTGCGGTGCACGTGTTGCAGTTACAGCTGGAGACGAGCAAAAGGCAAAATTGTGCCTGGAAATGGGTGCTGACCGCGTGGTTAATTACCATAAGGAAAACGTTCTAAGTGCAATCCGTGAATTCGCACCCGAAGGCATCGATATCTTCTGGGAATCAACCAGGGAATTCGACCCCGAAAAAATCATACCCGTAATGGCTGATCATGGGCGGATTGTTGTAATCGCGGGACGAAACCGGCAGTGTAATTTTCCAATATGGCCATTTTACACACGCAACTGCTCCATATACGGCTTTATAGTTACAGGCACAGGCATAGAAGAACTCAAGCGGTATTCCCGCCAGATAAATGCATGGCTGGCCAATGGGACTCTGAAAGCCAATATACATGAGATCATGCCCCTTTCTAAAGCCTCCCAGGCGCATAAACTGCAGGAGCAGGGTCATCTCCCCGGGAAAATAGTTCTGGTTCCTGAAATGTGACTCCGGATATTCGGGCAGTATTTATGAGTAATTAACAGGCATCTCCTTGCCAAAAAGTAAAAAGGTGATTAAGTTTGATCCAGGCAGCAAAATATTCCTGTTCCGGAACTTCAACGGACATTTCAGGAAAACATTTATTCATCAGGTGGCTTTTAACATAAAGGAGCAGTCATGAGAATATCCGCATTGTGCCTTAGCCTGCTGATCATATTATTTATATCTTCGTGCAGTAATCCCAATGATCCCCTTCATAATTCCCCCCGCGCCATACTTGATCCGTCAGCTATTTCCATCGACAGCCTGACCAGAACAGTTGCTGAATTGAGCGGTGAAAGAAGTACCGTCATATATGGCAGAAAGGTGACCATATTATCCCGGAACATGAAGTTTGAAGGCAATAGCGATGCTGCAGATTATCTGGAGGAAAAACTAAAACGACTGGGCCTGCAGGTGATTAATCAAAGATACAGCGCAACTGGCAGAAATATCCTTGCCATTCAGGAAGGAGAGAATAAGGAAAATTATTTTGTCATTTGCGCTCATTACGATTCCTATCCCGAAAATATACTCTCACCTGGCGCCGATGATAATGCCAGCGGAACAGCAGTTGTCCTTGAAGCAGCAAGGGTAATCTCGAAACTTAAACCTCAGTACTCCGTGCTTTATGCTTTTTGGGATGAAGAAGAAGGAGGTACAAAGCTCCACGGAAGCGCCTACTTTGCAGATTCGGCATCCAGAGCACAGATGAAAATAAAACTTGTATTAAATATGGATATGCTGGGATATGACGGTGATAATGATGGCCTTACCGTTTTATTTCAACCGGCTGAATATGGTGCTGGGCAATATGCCGATATCATTCACGACGTTAACGAAAAACACGGGTTTGGAGTTAAATTCTGGCAAAGACTGAAAGCCGCACCATCGGATGACGTTTTCTTTTATGATAAAAAATTTTGTACCCTGGCCTTTGGTGAAAAACTTCAACCATTGCCCTGACCACGCCGGTGGGCACGATCCTACATACGGGCGACTTCAAGTTTGATCAGAGCCCCGTGGACGGCGAGCCGACCGATTATCGGCGCCTGACGGAACTGGGCGCCAAGGGTCTGCTGGCCCTGCTGGCCGACTCCACCAACGCCGAGCGTCCGGGCTACACGCCTTCGGAGAAGACCGTGGGCGGCAACATCGACCGGATTTTCCGTGAGGCCAAGGGCCGCATTCTCATGGCCACCTTCGCTTCCAACGTCCATCGCCTTCAGCAGGCCATCACCAGCGCCGTCAAGCACGGCAAGAAAGTCGCCGTCATCGGCCGGTCCATGGAAAACACCGTGAACGTGGCCATGCGGCTGGGCTACCTGCAGGCGCCCGAGGGCACGATTGTGACGGTGGAGGAGTTGAAGCGCTTCCCGCTGCAGAACCAGGTCATTCTGACCACCGGTTCGCAAGGCGAGCCGATGAGCGCGCTGACCCGCATCTCCGTCAACGATCACAAGGCGGTTGAGATCATCCCCGGCGACACGGTGCTGCTCTCTGCCACGCCGATTCCCGGCAACGAGAAGTCGGTGGGCCGGACGATCAACAACCTCTACCGTCGCGGCGCGGAGGTCATTCATGACCGCAGTGCCGGCATCCATGTATCGGGCCATGGCAGCCAGGAAGAGCAGAAGCTGATGCTCAACCTGACCCGGCCGAAGTTCTTCGTGCCGTGCCACGGCGAGTACCGCATGCTGCTGCAGCACAAGA
>JBLMZM010000078.1:0-38391 GCA_050258815.1 Ignavibacteriales bacterium | reverse complement strand
ATAAAGGGATAAAACCGGGCGAACAATTGCAAAAGTCAGCCTTACTGTATAAAATGGCTGAAAGTATGCTTGATAGGAAGAGCATTGAACGGCGAAAGAAAAGTATGGGTGATGATATTGTAACTTATGAAGACCTGCCGGTAAGAGAAGAATATGCAGGTATTCTTGAGAATATGGGTATAAAAATTCAGAACAGGCTTAAATGGTTCAATGCAGTTTCTGCTTACCTTAATGATGAGCAGGTAAAAGATATCTCTGCTCTGGGTTTTATTGAAAAGCTTGAAAAGGTAAAAGTAATAAGGACGGGCAGAAATGAGGAACGCAATATTCCATCTGCACCTCTTCAGAAGACCGGAAATACAACAGCTCTCGATTATGGTTATTCTTATACTCAGCTTAGTTTATCAGATGTTCCTCAGGTACATAAAAAAGGGATTACAGGACAAGGAGTAATTATAGGCCTTCTTGATACCGGATTCGACTGGAAAGAGCATGAATCTCTGCAGGGTGCCCAGGTGCTGAAAGAATATGATTTTGTTTTCAAGGATACTATTACTGCCAATCAGCCTCAGGATGCTGCTGATCAGGATAGTCATGGTACCGATGTATTTTCAATGGTTGGTGCTTATAAACCCGGGAAAATGATTGGCGGGGCTTTCGGAGCTAAGTTCATACTGGCTAAAACTGAAGATGTCAGGAGTGAGACCCATGTTGAGGAAGATAATTATGCCGCTGCACTTGAATGGATGGAATCCATGGGAGTTGATATTACTAGCAGCTCTTTGGGATATAATGAATTTGATGCCGGCCAGACTTCATACACATACAGTGATATGAATGGAAAGACAGCTATCACTACAAAAGCAGCAGAGCTTGCATTCCAGCGCGGTGTACTTGTTCTTACTGCTGCCGGTAACGAGGGTGATACTCCCTGGCATTACATCACAGCTCCTGCTGACGGGTTTAATACAATTGCAGTAGGTGCTGTTACATCCGGCAACAGGGTTGCCGCATTCAGTTCAAGAGGGCCTTCATCAGACGGACGCATAAAACCTGATATAGTTGCCCAGGGTGTTGGCGTATATGGAGCACGGGCACATACTACAAATGTTTACTCCTCAGGAAATGGTACTTCCTTTGCTACCCCGCTCTCATGCGGTGTTGCTGGATTATTAATGTCAGCTTTCCCATACCTTACAAATGTACAGATGAGGGGAATTCTGCAGCAGTCATCTGATAACGCCCTTTCACCTGATAACGACAGGGGATACGGCCTTGTATCTGCATACAGGGCAATTGAATATCCTAACATTGAACAGAAGCAGAATTCCTACATCCTGCATAAGGCAATACTGGACAGCAATGGTGTAAAACCCGAAAGCGTCCGTATGTTCTATTCAACAACAGACTCGGATTATATTCCCATAACTCTCAATGCACTGAATATAAATTTCTATACTGCAGATATTACATCACTTGGCAGCGGTAATGTTATAAATTTCTATTTCAATTATCAGGATAGTACCGGGCAGACAATCAGAAATCCTAAAATCAGCAATTACAGGCTAAAGCTGGGTGGTTTGATCGTTTTTGTGGATTCCACGAGCAAAGAACCCGAAACAGTACCCGAAGGGTATGTCCTGTCGCAGAACTACCCCAACCCGTTCAATAATTCAACCCGTATTGATTTCAGGGCTCAGGGCAGGGGAAATGCTGAGTTATTTATCATCAATGCTATCGGTCAGAAGGTTATGACAATAAATCTTGTGACAAAAGAGGGGATTAATTCGGTTGTATGGAACGGCACTCAGGATAATGGCAGGCAGTGTGCAAGCGGCGTATATTATTATATACTCAGGCTTTCCGGAAAAGATTATGGCAATAAGATGATCCTTTTAAAGTAACGGTCCGGACCAATTTGTATCCAATTGAATTTAAAGAGAGTAAATAATGGAAAATATAATAACTCCTGCACAGCAGGAATACCTGGATTCCGTCAGGCGCCAAAATGATCCGTTAGTTCTGGAAATGGAAAAGTATGCAAAGGAGCACCGGGTTCCTATCCTCGATTGGAAATCTGTTGAACTCATGGAGCAGCTTATTTTGATGAAGAGACCCAAAAGAGTTCTGGAGATAGGCACTGCAATTGCTTATACTTCAATCCACATAGGAAAATGTTTGAGGAAAAAAGGAAAACTTTTTACTATTGAATTGAGTGGGGATAATGCTAAGCTTGCCGAAGAAAACATAAAGAAAGCCGGACTGGAAAGCAAAATCAGACTAATTAAAGGCGATGCTCTTGAAGAATTGCCCAGGATGAAAAAGAAGTTTGACTTCATTTTCCTCGATGCAGATAAAGAAGACTACCAAAGGCTTTTTGAATTATCCATGGTCCTTCTGAAAAAAGGAGGCGTTATTTTTGTGGATAATCTTCTTTGGCATGGTTTCACGGCAGCAAAACAGATACCCAAAAAATTTCAGAATTCTACAGAACATATCAGAGAGTTCAATAAAAAGTTCCTGTCCAATGAATATCTCACTGCCTCAATTTTGCCCGTGGGGGATGGAATTGGACTGGGTGTTAAAAATGGGAAATGAAACAGGAAAGAATATGAATCAGCAGAAGACAGCTGCTCTGATAGTCAGTGAGGTTGAAGAGTTTTCAAAATATAAGCTTAAAATGAAAGAGGACCTGGAAAGAGTAATTGACCTCTGCATTAACAGCAACAACGGAAGAGTTCTGGACGAGATAGCATTTACTGCAAAATATTTGCAGGGGTTATTTGGCATTATCCAAAGGGGAGAGAGCTCAATTGATGATGAGGTACTGGGAAGGTATATGAAGGAGTATAGTGAAAATATTGAAAAGGTAAAGGGTAATTTGAGTGTTATTCTTGAATCTGCAAGCAGTTTTATAAGGAATATATTTCAGCAAAAGTATTTCAGTATGACACAGGAAAGTGTATCCAATCTCAACAAGCTCTGCTACGACCTGGGATGGTATAAGATGTACCAGAATGACCAGAAGATTAAAGAATAAATCTGTATTAAAAATTATATTTTTATCTTTCCTGCCAATTTAGTAACTTTAATGAGTTCTGTTTATCATGTGAAAGGGTGGTAGCTATAATACTGCCTTTTGCAGAAACGATATTCCCGTCCCGTTTTTTGATGATAATAGCATAGCACAATTTATTTTGAATAAATGGAGTCAGTTATGCAGGAATTACTTATCGATCAAAAGAACCTCTACCGCCTGCCCTGGACCCTGCCGGATAATGCAATTTCCTGGCTGGAGCCTACAGCACTCTGTAATTTAACTTGCGACGGCTGCTACAGAGAAAATGCGGCAAATTCCCACAAAACAATGGATGAAATCAAACAAGAGCTGGATGTTTTTATGCAGTACAGGATTACTGACGGCATTTCCATTGCCGGTGGTGACCCATTACTGCATCCTGATATAGTTGAAATCGTCCGTGAGATTGCCAAACGTAAAATTAAGCCCATTATTAATACTAACGGTCTGGCGCTTACAAAGGAAAAGCTGATTGAACTGAAGAAAGCCGGCGTGTTTGGTTTTACCTTTCACATCGATAGCAAACAGAACAGACCTAAATGGAAAGATAAGAATGAAATTGAGCTGAATGAACTGAGACTTATGTATGCGAAGATGCTCGATGATATCGGAGGGATATCCTGTTCGTTTAATGCAACAGTATACGAGGATACTCTGCAATATGTACCAGAAATGGTAGAGTGGGCAGCAGAACATATAGATATTGTTCACGTTATGGTATTCATTGCATACCGCCAGATCGTTCCCAAACTCCCAATGGACTGGTATGCCGGAGGTGAAAAGGTGGATATGGGATCTTTCTGGTATGCTACTGATACCGACAGAAGGGTCGACATCTTGTCAACAGATATTCTAAAGAAAATTCAGGAAAGGTTTCCTGATTACTATCCGTGCGGTTATCTGAATGGGACTGAAAAAGCCGACTCCTATAAATGGCTGCTGACTATAAGGGTAGGAAATAAGAAAAAAATTATGGGTTACATGGGGCAAAAGTTTATTGAGCTGGTCCAGACTCAGTATCACTTATGGAGGGGCAAGTATCTGGCCTATGCTTCTCCGGCATTCACCCGGCTTGGCAGAAGTATATTGTTTATGTGGCTGTTTGATAAAAAGGCGAAAATGGCGGTTATCCGGTATTTTGCTTCAATAATCAAGAACCCGATTACACTGTTCAGACGGCTGCATTTCCAATCTGTAATGATCATACAGCCAGTGGATTTTATGGAAGATGGCGGACAGAATATGTGTGACGGCTGTCCCGATATTACTGTATGGAATGGCAAGCTTGTTTGGTCCTGCAGGCTTGAGGAACCGAAAAAATTCGGGTGCTTTGTCAGAACCGTACCCCGTAAAGATGGCAGTGATTGAAAACCTCAGTTAGAGCGGGATATTTTTCAGGGGGACAACTATCCCCGGACTGGAATAAGCCCGCTCTCTTTATTTTCGGTTCCTGTCCAAAATCTAAAGTTCCATGGGAATGGAACCGGGTGTCATAATTCCAAAGGGATTGAATTCATGGGGCTTACAGGTAATTGTATGGTAAATGTGGTGCCTTCTCCGATCCTGCTGCTGCATTGGATAGTTCCCTTGTGCAGGTCTACCGCTCTTTTTACAATTGAAAGACCCAGACCGGTTCCTGAAAGACTTAGTGCATTATTTCCCCTGAAAAAAGGTTCAAATAGCCGTATCTGATCCCTCTCGCTAATACCAATCCCTTCGTCTTTTATTGTGATGACAGCACATCCCGAAAGCATCGAAATACTAAAGTAAATATTCTTATTGCTGTTTGAATATTTGACTGCATTGGAAAGCAGGTTGCTGATGATCTGCCTGAGCAGTTTTTCATCAAAATACCCCCTGATTTCTGATTCAATTGACTGGAAAATAATTTTATTCGTGTCCGGTGACTGAAGTCTGGTTTCTTCTGCCATTATGCTGCTTGCTTTAACCAGATCCATAGAAACGGGGTTGAATTCGAGTTTCCCTGAATCAGCTTTATTTATCATAAGCACGTCATTCAGCATGCTTACCATATAATCCACAGACTTCTGAATTCTCTGCAAGAGTTCTACTTTCTTTTCATCTGGCCATTTCTTATGATACCGTTCCAGCAGTTCCGAGGAGGCCGATATTGAGGTGAGGGGAGTCCGGTATTCGTGTGAAACTATAGAAATGAAGCGTGATCTCAATTGGCTCAGTTCTCTTTCTTTCTCCAGAGCCTTCTGCATTTCCTCTTCGGCAAGTTTACGTTCGGAGATGTCAAACAGTGTCCCTGCAGTGCCTGTCACATGCTGCTCCTTATCCAGGATCAGTCTGGCATAAACTTCCACCCACTTAAAACCGCCGTCTTTGGTTAAATAGCGGATCTGATGCCGGCAATATTCCTTTTTTCTTTCAATTAGCGGCTTGAAGAGTTCAGCATTGCGCGCTCTGTCATCAGGGTGAACGTATTCCAGGAAATTGTTTTCCAGGGTCTCCTTTATGCTGAAACCTGTAACTTCTGTCCACGCTGGATTCAGAAAACTCCATTTGCCGTCTTTATCTGTCTGAAAGATCACTTCTTTCAGGTTTTCTACTACGAACCGGTATTTTTCCTCACTTTGCCTGAGCTTTTCTTCACTTCGTTTTCTTTCACTGATGTCGCGGAAGATCCCGAAGGAACCGATAAACACGCCTTTCTTGTCAAACTTTGCTCTGACTGTCACTAAAATATCAACTATTTCACCTCCGGGACGGGTAATCTGCAGTTCATAGACATTATCTTCTCCCTTTTCCCGCCTGGATGTCTGTTCTTTTACAATTTCAAGTTGATCAGGGGACAGGAATTCAGTTAAGTTTCTGCCAACAAGCTCACCTGGTACTCCAAATATTGTTTCTGCAGCCGGATTTGCAAATAAAAACCGTTCATTCGCGTCAACAAAACCCACTCCTTCGCCCTGGTTCTCAACCAGTTCTCTGTATTGCTCCTTGCTCTCACTAAGTTCCATCTCATAAATTTTATGGTGTGTAATATCCTCAAAGGTATACAATCTTCCATAATATTTTCCATATTCATCTCTGACCTGAGTGGAATATCTGTGAATAGTCCGCCCGTCATTCAGTTCAAAATCGTCTTCAAGTACAGAATCATTACCTTCATCGTGCAGGGGGACGCTTGTATCAATATAACTTTTCTTATTCTTGACCATTGAGTATCGCAGCGGCATAAGGTCACTGTGTTTTATTTTCCGGCTTTTTATCTCATATTTAAGGTGAGTGATATTCCAGATTTCGCAAAACCTTTCGTTCACATAAAGGATTTCATCAGTACGGTAATCAACAACATATAGCCCGATTGGAGTGGCCGTAGCAATCTGGGTTAACAAGGTTTCATTTCGGCGCAGCTGGTCTATATATTGTTTTCGTTCTGCATTAAAACACTTTTCCTTATTCTTGATCTCTTTTTCAAAAGAGTATTTGTTTAATGCCAGGGAAATGCTTGTAAATAACTCCCTTTCGTCCAATGGTTTTATCAGGAATCCATATGGGTGAGTGTCTTTTACCCGGTTTATTATTTCTTCATCCGTAAAAGCCGTCAGGTAAATAATTGGTACGTCTGATGTTTTTTGTATTTCTGAGGCAGTATCGATCCCATCTCTTTTTCCCTTTATATCAATATCCATCAGGATAAGATCAGGCTGTTTTTCTGCTGCTATCCTAAGCGCTTCAATGCCCGAAGCAGCTATCCCTGCGATCTGAAAGCCGGATTTGGTGAGTGTTCGCTGAATGGTATAGGCTACAAGCTGTTCATCTTCAACAATCAGTATTTGGGGTTTTTTCATAAAGTACTTTCTTTGATCAAAATTCCTGCCCTCGAAAACCCGCACTTTATAAAAAGTGGAATTCCCGACTAAATTAATCGGATAATTTTTGGCATACTTTAGTCCAAATATTCGTCTATAGTTGTGTGAATTTCTGTCAAAAAGGAGACTTGACTTTTTCAAATGTACGGGTATTTTATACGGGTATTATCCTGCAGACTAATCCGGAAAAACCGGTTGAAATCGGGACAACTAAAACGACTCTAACATGAAAGTATATACGCTGCTTATAAGTCTTATTCTGACCTTTACTATTCAGTCGTGTAAGATCAGAATTAATGAAGTTGAGGATAACAGCGGATATAATTTTAACTATAAGGGAAGTCCCGGAATTGCCATTACCTGGGATGATAATTATGTAAATGAGTGGTATAGCATAAGACAAATCCTAAAGGAGAATAATGTTAAATGTACTTTTTATATTACAAATTTCTCCAGGCTTGATTCCCTAAGGCTTAACATGCTGAGGGCCCTCAAAGAGGATGGAAACGAAATAGCCTGTCATTCAGTAAACCACAAGGATGCGGTTGTCTATTCAAATGAATTTGGAATATATAAATATATAAATGATGAAATTAAACCTGCCATCGATTCAATGCGTGCAAAGGGATTTGATCCACAGTCATTTGCTTATCCGGAAGGTGACAGAAATGAAGTTACGGACACAGAGTTGTTAAAGTATTTCAGGACACTCAGATCAACAACATATAACCCGGGAGGTAAACCTTACAAGTGGGGGACCACCAGAATACTGTTTGGAACGGGTATAGACAGCAGTTATAATGTACCCCTTGATACTATATTCAAGATGCTCGAGTATGTAAAAAATACTAACGAGGTGGTTGTTTTGTACGGGCACAGACCTGTATCTGCGGGCGTGAAATCATCTGGCTACTATACGTCATTATATACATTGCAGGCAATCATCAGGAAGGCAAAAGAACTCGGACTGAACTTTTATACTGCCTCTGAACTCGATGTGCGCAATTTTCTGTGATGAAAATAACTAATATAATCCCATGACAGGGAGTAATATACAGATATAAATAAATTCTATGACGTAAAATAATTGCCAGACAATTATGCAGTTATAATTTACAGGTATGTTAATGAATAACGCAGTAAGAGATCACATTTGAAATGACTATGAAGAAATACTTATAATAATAAATTAGGCTTAATGTTACAGATACTGCTACCACAATTAATCAAGATCATGCATGATAATATATTTTGTATTAAAAAGATATGCCTTTTTGATAAACCGAACATCAGGACATGACTGCATCTGATTAAAAATAAAGGAGTTGAGGCCAGGCTGGAGTTCTGTTTATTTGCAAGTGAAACTATTTGAAATCTTAATTGTTTACAAATCTAAACATTATTAACTTTATGGGAAAAAATTACGATAATACATTATTTAAATGCTTTGCAATATTTATATGAAGAATAAACCTATGGAAACGGAATTGCAGCAAACAGGTAACGGATGCGGGGGTGCTCATGCAACCGGGGAAAATTACAGGCATCTGATAGATTTATCTCCGTCTCCAATCAGTATTCATATTGGTGGCAGGTTTGTTTATATAAACCCTGCTGGGCTCAGGCTCCTTGGTGCGAATAGCCTGGATGAAATAGCTGGCAGATCCGTCATGGATTTTGTACATCCGGATTACAGGGAGGCTGTGGCCGACAGAATGAGACTCATGCTCGGAGGGCATCAGGTACCTCCGCTGGAGGAAAAACTGGTCCGGCTTGATGGCCAGGAAGTAATTGTAATTCTTTCAGCAATTAACGTTACATTCAGGGGAAACCCAGCCGTGCAGATTGCGGCTCAGGACATAACCAGACAGAAGATGATTGAAAACGAACTCAGAAAGAGTGAGGAAAGATATAAATCACTAATATCGAAATTACCCGATTATGTTTTTGTGCAGGTCAATGACAGGATTGTTTATGTTAACGAAGCAATGCTTAAGGCCGGCAGTTATGAACCCGGGGAAATGCTTCATAAATCAGTTTATGATTTTATCGATTCCAAATATCATCAAACGGTTGCTGAGGGGTTAAAACGTAGATTTTCAGGACAACCCCAGACCCCGATTGAAATTGAGATTATACTGAAATCGGGCGAACGAAGGGCAGTTTTAACTAAAGGAGAGCTGATAACATATGAAGGCCAGCCTGCTATTGTTATTGTAAGCGTGGATATAACAGACCGCAAGATAGCTGAAGATCAGCTAAGGAGAAATGCTGAAGAGCTTAAACTTAATAAGGAACTTCTGGAAGAAAAGGCTAGGCAGTTATCCAAGTCCGAGTCAGAACTGAGAAAAACCAATGCGAGCAAGGATAAATTCTTTTCAATTATTGCTCATGATCTGAAAGGACCATTTAATGGTTTGCTGGGACTCTCAGAATTTCTGGCTAATGAGATAGATTCACTGAGCCTGGAGGAAATAAGCTCATTTGCAGGTGACATTAATAAATCTGCAGGCAAGTTGTTTAACCTTCTGGAAAACCTTCTTGACTGGTCCCGTATGCAGACAGAAGGAAATTTAAGCAACCCTTCCCATATTGTGCTCCATAAAAAGGTCAGGGATATAATGACATTATTGAGGAAAAATGCAGAAACGAAATCTATTTGCATTTCAGCACATATCGATGAAAATATTACAGTATATGCTGATCAGAATATGCTGCATTCAATTCTGCAGAACCTGGTTACAAATTCAATAAAGTTCACAAACCCCGGTGGCGAAATAGTTATCGGTGCAAAGGATTATAGTACTATTGTGGAGATATCAGTTTCCGATAATGGCATAGGGATGGATGAAATTATTTTGAACAAGTTATTTAAAATTGATGAAAATATTTCTATTAGCGGCACTAATATGGAAAAAGGCACGGGACTTGGGTTGATACTCTGTAAAGAGTTTGTGGAAAAAAACGGCGGCAGGATCTGGGTCGAGAGCAAGCCGGGGCAGGGAACAATGTTTACCTTCACTCTTCCGAAAAGCCCTGCTGTCAGCCAACCCTGAATGGTATTGCAGAGAAATGAAAATAGTTATTGTCCCTGAATCTATGAATTGATGCTATGTTTACCTTGTATGATAATACATAAATATGAAAAATGTTGCACTAATATTTTGCCGGTATATTGACAAATCAGTTTTTATGTGTTACGTTTCAATTAACAAAAATCAAAAACATAAAAAACGAAGAACTTGAAAGTAATAAATATAAATATGGCAATGTTGATGTGCATTATGATGATGTCCCACTGTGGAGACTGATGTCGGCTGCGCATAATTGCATTTTATAAAAAACCGGCTTCAGCAACGAAGCCGGTTTTTTGTTTTTAAACCAATTTATTAAAAAGGATTATGAGAGTATTAAAATTTGGCGGGTCATCGGTTGGTACCCCGGAACGAATCAGAAATGTTGTTGAGATCATAATAGATTCAGTTAAGGATAATGAACAGCTGGCTGTTGTATTTTCTGCGTTTCATGGAATTACCGATCATCTTATTTTAACGGGAAAAACTGCATCCTATGGTAATGATGATTATCTGGAACTGCTGGAGAAGTTCAGAAACCGCCATCTGAAGGCTGTTGCAGAACTGCTGCCTGAAGGCTTCCGGGATAGTTTATCTTCCGAATGCAGATCATTATTTAATGAACTGACTGATATTTTACAGGGTATATACCTTATTCGGGAATTATCCCCAAAATCACTCGATTCCATTATGAGTTTTGGTGAAAGGCTCTCTGCATTAATTATCTGTGAGGTGCTGAGGCATAATGGTGTAGATGCAGAATATCTGGACGCCCGTCAACTTATAAAAACCGATAATTCTTTCGGATGCGGGCGGGTAAAAACAGTTCAGACCCACGATAATATAAAGAATTATTTTTCAGCACATAAAAAGCACCAGATAGTTACAGGTTTTATTGCCTCAACGCTGAAAGATGAAACAATAACACTAGGCAGGGGAGGATCCGACTATACAGCTGCAATATTTGGAGCAGCTCTGGAGGTATCCGAAGTTGAGATATGGACGGATGTCGAAGGTATCATGACTGCTGATCCAAGAAAGGTAAAGGATGCATGCTCTGTGGGATTTCTGTCATATGAAGAGGCCAGGGAAATATCACATTTTGGTGCGAAGGTAATTCACCCCCCAACCATGCAGCCGGCAATGGATAAACAGATTCCTATAAGAATAAAAAATACATTTAATCCGGATTTTGATGGCACTCTTGTTGGCGCTGCAGCAGGACCTCATAAGGCTACAATTAAGGGCATCGCATCGATTGAAAACATTTCAGCCGTAAGAATACACGGCAGGAGGATGAGCGAAGCTTCTGGCATTGCAGAAAGAATATTCAGAGTTTTGGCAAAACATAATGTCCCAATCATTTTGGTCACACAGGCCTCTTCTGAGAATTCTATTTGTCTCGCATTTTCAACCGACAATGCCCGTGATGCCAGGGAACTTATAAGTAATGAACTCCGGTTTGAGATCAGGGATGGCCTTATTGAGGATGTTGAAATAGAATCCAGTCTCTCAATAGTTGCGGTTATAGGAGAAAAGATCAATACCACACCGGGAGTATCGGGGAAGGTGTTCCATGCACTAGGCAGAAATAATATCAATATTGTTGCAATTGCACAGGGATCTTCCGATCTGAATATATCCCTTCTGGTATCAAAATCCGATGAAATAAAAGCACTCAATGCCCTGCACAGTGCTTTTTTCAGTAAAGGAGCAAACTGCATTAACCTGTTCCTGCTTGGGACCGGTTTAATCGGTGGAGAACTTCTGGAGCAGATAAAAAGCCAGAAAGAGGTTCTTCTTAATGAATACGGGCGTGATATAAAAATAATTGCTGCGGCAAATACAAAAAAAATGCTGTTCGATCTGAATGGAATTTCATTGGAAGACTGGCGCGGAAAAATTTCAGGATCAGGTAACCAAACGGATCTTGATGCATATATAAATAAAATGAGAGAAGCCCGTCTGCCTGAAAGTGTATTCATTGACTGCACAGCTTCAGAAGAGGTGACTGGCAGGTACGACGAGATCTTAACCTCGGGTATTTCTGTGGTAACACCAAACAAAAAAGCCAATTCAAGAGAGTTTGAGTATTTTCTGAAACTGAAAAATGCCTCTCAGAAAAATGGCGCAAGATTTTATTATGAGACAAACGTGGGAGCAGGCCTGCCAGTAATCAGCACTCTGACCGACCTGGTTTCAAGCGGAGATAAAGTACTTAAAATTGAGGGGGTATTATCAGGTACGCTGAGTTATATTTTTAACTCATTTTCGGGTGAAAAACCATTCAGCTCCATTGTTGCTGAAGCCCGCGAAAAGGGCTTTACAGAACCTGATCCGAGAGAAGACCTTAATGGCAGGGATGTTGCCAGAAAACTCCTTATCCTCTCCAGGGTAGCAGGCTTTAAGCTGGAGCTGAATGACATTAATATTGAGAATCTGGTTCCGGAAGAACTTAGATCGGGCTGCACCAAAGAAGAATTTATGAAACGGCTTAACCAGTGGGATGAAGAATTCGGTAAGAGACAGGCAGATGCCTTATTGAACGGTAAAGTGCTGCGCTATATTGCAAAATATGAACATGGTGCTGCTGAAGTAAGACTTCAGGAGGTCGATTCCTCTCATCCATTTTATTCCCTGTCAGGCAGCGATAATATAATATCCTTTACCACTTTACGTTATAACCTGCACCCGATGGTCATAAAAGGACCCGGAGCCGGAGCAGCGGTTACTGCGGCAGGCGTATTTGCCGACATAATTAAAGTTTCCAATCATTTCAATTAATTTCATTTAATATAAAGGTTATATATGAGCGAGAAAAAAAGAAACTACAGATTTGAGACACTGCAGCTGCATGCAGGTCAGGAACCAGATCCTGTTACTAAATCCAGAGCGGTCCCGATTTATCAGACATCATCCTATATTTTTGACGATGCTCAGGACGCGGCTGATTTATTTGCACTCAATAAATTTGGAAATATATATACAAGGATAATGAATCCTACTACTGATGTTTTTGAAAAACGCATTGCAGCTCTTGAAGGCGGAGCAGGTGCACTGGCAACAGCTTCAGGCCAGTCAGCTGCAACACTTACCATTGCCACAATTGCTCAGGCAGGTGAAAACTTTATTTCCACAAACTGCCTCTATGGTGGTACCTATAACCTGTTCAAGGTAACCTTTCCGCGCCTTGGTATTGATGTCAGATTCGTTGAAGGCGATAATCCTGCAGACTTTGAGAAGCTCATTGATAAGAAGACAAAAGCCATATACATTGAAACAATAGGCAACCCGAAGCTTAATATCCCAAATATCAGAGCAATTGCTGATGTTGCCCACAGTTTCGGTATCCCGCTAATTGTTGATAATACCTTCGGTGCTGGTGGATATGTTGCCCGTCCGATAGACCATGGTGCCGATATTGTAGTTGAATCTGCAACAAAATGGATCGGCGGACATGGTACTTCAATTGGCGGAGTGATAATAGATTCAGGTAAATTTGACTGGGCTAACGGTAACTTCCCGGTATTTACTGAACCCAGCCCTGGTTATCACGGACTGGTATTTTCCGATGTTTTCAATCAGAATACACCTTTTGGTAACATTGCATTCATTATCAGGGCCAGGGTTGAGAATTTGCGTGACCTGGGAGCCTGTATTAGCCCTTTTAACTCATTCTTACTCCTGCAGGGACTTGAAACCCTATCACTGAGAATGGACCGCCACTGCTCGAATGCACTTACTCTTGCTAAATGGCTGGAAAAGGACGAGAGAGTGGAATGGGTATTATATCCGGGACTGGAAAGCCATCCTGATCATGAAAATGCAAAAAAATACTTAAGAGAAGGGCTGTTTGGTTCGATGATAGCATTTGGAGTAAAAGGCGGACTGGAAGCAGGAAAAGCCTTTGTAAATAATGTTGCTCTTTCAAGTCTGCTGGCAAATGTAGGTGACGCTAAAACACTGGTTATTCATCCTTCCTCTACTACGCACCAGCAGCTATCGGAAGAAGAACAGAAAAAATCGGGTGTAACAACAGATATGATAAGAGTTTCTGTTGGAACTGAACACATTGACGACATAATTGAAGATTTCGATGCTGCCCTGGATGCTGCAGTTAAAGCAGTCCAGGTAGCAGAATAATCTCTTTAATAATAAAGCTACAGAGCGCAATTATTGCATTAAATAAAGCGTAAATGTAATTAAAAGCATAATTGCCCTGTAATACATTAAGACTGTAGTCCTGAGTCCTTAATCAGCAAGGTATTAATTACTAAGGACGATGGACTACAGATTTATTTTGAAATATTTACTTATATAAACAAGGAAGTTGTTAAAGCAATGAGTGGCGGAATTTCGGCATCTACTGAATTCTTATGGCTGTTTAATGATGATAATCAGCTTTGTCTTGAAAATGGCAGCACGATTTCCCCTGTAAAGGTTGCCTATCAGACATATGGGAAATTAAACAGTGAGGGTACAAATGCAATACTGATCTGCCATGCCCTTACGGGGAATGCACATGCTGCAGGTACACTGGATAATTTTGAACTTGATAACAATAGTAACCCTGACTGCCTGCAAAAATACAGCAATATGCAGCATGGCAAACAGGGATGGTGGGATGGTTTGATCGGACCGGCAAAGGCATTTGATACAAATAAATATTTTATAATATGCTCAAATATCCTTGGCAGCTGTTATGGGACAACGGGACCCGTAAGCACTAACCCTGCAACAGGGAAGAGTTACAGAACAGATTTCCCGCTTATTACAGTCAGGGATATGGTAAAAGTACAGTATGAGCTGGTTAAATCACTCGGTGTAAACAGTCTGGCAAGCGTTGCAGGCGGATCCTTAGGCGGTATGCAGGTGCTTGAATGGGCCGTAATGTATCCCGAGATAGTTAAATCTATTATTCCCATGGCAACTACGGCAAGGCACAGCGACTGGGCAATAGGGCTCAATGAAGCAGCCAGAAGGGCAATTAAGAGTGATCCGGAATGGTTGAATGGCTTTTATTTGGAACAGCCAAATAAGGGGCTGGAACTGGCCAGAATGATAGCCATGATTACCTACAGAAGTTATTCTTCATTCAGCCAAAAATTCGGCAGAGAAAGGATCAAAAATGGCCGTGATCATTATGACACACAAAACCTTTTCCAGGTGCAGAACTATCTTAATTATCAGGGAAAGAAACTTGTGGAAAGATTCGATGCCAATACCTACCTTTATCTTTCAGATGCTATGGATTTTCATGACCTGGGACACGGAAGAGGAAAGCTGGAAGATGTGCTGGGGACAATCAGTGCAAAGACACTCTCAATTGGTATCAATTCAGATGTACTTTATCCGCCAGACGAACAGAAACTCATAAAAGAATCAATCCCCGGCGCATTGTACTCAGAGATTGATTCTATTTATGGTCATGATGCATTTCTTATAGAATATGATCAGTTAAACCGTTTTGTAAAAGATTTTCTTCAGCGTATATGTTAGATGTAATATCTCATCCGGCATATAAGAAAATTATTTTTTCTCAGTTGCCGGGTAACCTACTGTTTGGGCCAGGATAATCTTTTGTCCTGACTTGAAGTTTAGTTTCTTTGAAAGGGCATCCCTGTCCACCATACCTCTCACTACAACACTAAGATTCTGTGATGCACAATACAGATAAACGTTCTGAGCAATAAAGCCGGCATCAGCGCTGCAATAAATCTGGCGGTCTTCCTGTGAGGCATCCCCGGTTTTGGTATAATCCGCCACATAAACCAGATTCAATGGAGCAGTCCCAACAAAATCCTGTTTGCCTGCCATTGAACGGATATCTTCTGTAATTACCTGTTGCAGACTATGGGTTTTTGCATCATATAAGAATGCACCTTCGGCAGTTAAAACATAAACGTCAATTTCCTGCCAGTTCCTGGCTGAGGGAGCTGTGCGTTTCCCCGTTTCCGGTCTGTTAATACCAAAAGCAGCCCATAAGAGATTGGACAAATCCTGCTGTGATAAGGGGGCCTTGTCAAAAGTACGCGATGACTGTCTTAAGTTTAACACCTGCATCAGCGGCTTTCCGATCTCCTTCTGAGGAGGTAAAAGCTTTATGGTTTTTTCCTGAGCTATTACGGATACAGAGAAGAGAATAGTAAAGACGAACTGAATCATTAGAAAAGATTTCATGATGTGTTTCTCCGGAATATTGTATTTTAATAGTAAAAAATGGAAGCCCGAAAATTGCATTACTGCATTAACTCTTAATAATCTGCTGTTGTAACTTTAAATATTTTCACTTAATTGTCAAATCACCTTAATTTTCCCATTCATTCTGATAATCCTGAGAGCAGGTACTCCTGCACTTTATCCTCCCGTTAATTATCCTTAAAGCAGAAATATTACTGGAAAAAGTTATTGCATCGGACATTTTCATGTCTTAATTTGCCACAATGTTTAATTATTTGCTGGTAAAAAATTACTATAAAGGGGTGCGTGATGAAGTCCGTAAAATTCCTTTTCCTTACACTTTTTTCGTTGCTGGTTGTTAATGGTTTTACTCTGGCTCAGACTCTGCAGCCTTCTGTTACAAATGCAGGTTTCGAGAAATCAGCTTCCGGTAAACTGCCTGAGAACTGGCAGCCGGAGGCAGCAAATACATCTTCAGTGACTGTTGATAATAGTACTGCACACTCGGGAAGCTCAAGTCTGCTGATCAGCCATAACGATTATGGACGTACAAAAATATTTTCTGAGAATGTGAAGCTAAAGACAGGCAGCCTTTACCGCCTTAGTGCCTGGGTTAAGACAGAAGACGCGGTTACCAAACAGGATGAACAGTACCCCACACCGGTTGCAGCCTGTATATCAATGGAATCATTCCCATTTACTAATAATTCAGTTGCCGCAGGCAGCACAAGCGACTGGCAGAAGATTGATGTTGTATTTATTGCAACCCAGAAGGAAGACAGGATTTGCCTGAATCTGGGATATAATGGGGATGCGAAAGGAAAGGCGTGGTTTGATGACGTACAGCTTTCTGAGGTAAATGACATTTCTGAATACATTCCGATGGAGACCGTAAAATGGTATGGCGATGCATTCCGGTTTGAAGACAAGGGATGGGTATTCGTACACATAGAAGGTGAGCCTTATCAGCGCGGATATCAGTACGGTTACCTGGTTGCAGACGAAATGAAGGAATTCATCAATAAACTTGGAGTTAAGAAAAATACTGCCAGCCCCCAGGCCGGCTGGAATGAAATCAGGTTTGCCGCTGACGCTATAATGCTTAGGAAGTATGACGAAGAATACCTTACTGAAATGAAGGGAATTGCTGAAGGTGCTAATAAGGCTGGAATAAGTCTTTTCGGCAGACCGTTTGATCTTCTGGATATTGTTGCACTTAATTCAGCTATTGACATTGATTACTGCGCTGATGCACTTCATTATACACCAAATGCCCTTACGGGAAAGAGTTTCCTTGCTGCCGAGGATGAAATGGCACTTCAGGATAAACTGCATAAATGTTCCAGTTTCCTGGCAACTAAGTCGGCAACAGCCGACAAGAGAATTGTGTACGGCCAGATATTCATGTGGAATGGTTATACGGGTCCTCACTGGAATATAATTGTTGACGTGAAGCCTTCAAAAGGTAACAGGCTGGTTTATGAAACCTATCCCGGCGGGATACATTCAGGCGCGGATTTCTATATAAATGAAGCAGGGATAATGATTGGTGAAACTACTGTAGCACAGACACCATATAACCCTGAAGGCACACCACAGTCGAACCGCATCCGCAAGGCGGCCCAGTATGCAAAAAGTATTGATGATGTTGTAAGCATCATGACTACAAACAGCAACGGACTATATACAAATGACTGGCTTATTGCTGATACAAAAACTGATGAGATTGCAATACTTGCTCTTGGTACAAATAAGTTTAAGGTATGGCGCAGCTCAAAAAATGATTTTTATGGCGGGCAGAAGGACTGGTACTGGAGTGATAATAATAACAAATCACTCGATGTAAGAAAAGAATACATTGTTAATGACGACAATGCTCCATACGACCTGGCATTCAGACCGGTTAACCGTGATATTACATTTACGAAATTTTATGAAGATAACTACGGCAAAATAAACGCGAATGCTGGTATTAATCTTTGGAATTCATCACCCATTAACCGTCCTCACGCATGCGATGGCAAAATGACTACTTCGGAAATGGCTGAAAAACTGATGTTTTTTGCGAATTCCGGAAAGGTTACTCTCAGGGAAACATTTATTAATGAGAACGGCAGGGTCCCCGATCTTCCAGGTGCTATGCCTCGTTTTTCTTTAGGATATTCGGTTATTAGTCCGATCTTATTTACAGAAAAACTTAAAGAGCTGAAGCAGAAGACACCTGCAGCAGAAAAGCAGAAAGACTATGCGGTTTCTGCTGATGAAGTAAAAGACGTCTATTCTTTTGACAAAGCTTCACTGTGGCACAATACAGTATATCCTTCTTCAGAGAAGGTGAACTGGTATATCAGTGGAACTGCAGCATATTGGAACATGCTGAATTCAATGCCTGCCTCATCTCCAAAATCACTTAATTACCTGAAGGATGAGCTTTCAGAGCTGAATTACAGGATGCTCTATACGATGCAGCATGAAGGCAGCATGGTGCCTGTTAATGCAACTACAGCCTATAATCAATTCAAACAGTACCAGATACCAAGAATCAGGGGTACATACCTGCTGCATCAGTTGCGTTTAACGCTGGGTAATGAAGTCTTTGCAAAAGCAATTGGTACGCTGCATAATTCATTCAAGGAAAAAGACATAACTGTCAAAGATATAGTTAATACCTTTGAAAAAATCAGCGGCAGGGATCTGGATGCATTCATGAGCCAGTGGATTGAAAGGGAGGATTTGCCGGAAGTAAAGGTAAGTGCAGATGCCAGGGCCGAGGGTGATGCATGGCTGGTAAATCTTGACGTAAAACAGGATGACAAACCATATCAGTTTGTAACTACAGTGATGATACAGACAGAAAAAGAACAGGTATGGAAGAAAGTAGAAGTAAAGGATGGAAAAGGGTTATTCGCGTTTAAGATGAAGGATAAACCCGTAAAACTTGTTTTCAATGCAGGAAATGACATTCCGGTTCAGCAAAACAGCTGTTACACCTTCTCTAACTTTACGGATGATTTCTCCAGCTGCAGAATAGTATATGGAACTAGCAGACAAATTGAAGCTAATCATACAACTGCGCTGCGTTTCCAGAAAATGGCAGCCGACAAATTTGTGGAGATATTCATACCTGTAAGGAAGGACAATGAGATCACTGAAAAAGAATTAAAAGACAATGATCTGGTTATATTAGGAAGTCCTTCCGAAAACTCTCTTATGAATAAGGTCCTGGAGAAGCTGAATGTAAAGGCCGGTAAAGACGTATTCAAATGGAACGGTAAGGTCTTCGGCAGTTCTGATGACGGGTTGTTCCTGGCATACCCCAATCCTTATAATGCAAAGAAAACCGTATATCTTTTTGTCAGCAACAGTTCGATGCAGTTGTATCATATGACCAAGAACCTGTACCGCATGCCGGCCTGGGCTATTTTCAAAAAAGATCAGATTACAGAAAAGGGTTATCATACTCCTGCTGCAATGCAGATAAATTTTGTAAATAACCCTGCAGAATAAATCATTTGGTCTGCGGTTCTTCAGTCCGAAGTCAACAATATAGATGATTCCGGACTGAAGGGCATGCAGCAATACAAAGTCAATTTTAGATTGGATTAGGTTATGCTGACAGTTGGAGTGATTTCGGATACTCATGGTTTACTACGGGAGAACGCTGTATCGAGGCTCAGGGAATGCGATCTTATAATTCATGCCGGTGATATTGGAAATATCCGGGTACTTGAAACTCTCAGCGGCCTGAAACAGGTTATTGCCGTAAAGGGTAATATGGATCACGGGAGCTGGACGGAGGAGCTGCAGGAGACCAGGATAATTGAACTGGAAGGTAAGAGGATATACCTGATTCATAATGTCCATGATATTGAGATCGATCCCGTAAAAGAAAATATACAAGTTGTGATATATGGGCATTCGCACAAAGCTGAAATAAAGAAAGAAAAGGGAGTGCTCTATTTTAATCCCGGCAGTGCAGGCCCCAGGCGTTTCAGTCTGCCGGTTACCCTTGGACTGTTAAGAATAGATAAAAATGACATTCAGGCTGAGATCATTGATATAAAACTTTGATTAATCAATTTTGAAAGACTTGAATTCTTTAGTATAAGTAAATTTGCGCTGTCAGACATACCCGCTCTAAAGTAATCCCTCTTTACAAGGATTCCATATCAAGATTCTTACTTCTTTTATCCTATCCATTAAAATTATATGGTCTTAAAAATATATTGAATAGCGTTGATTTTATGCTGTTGTAAATTTATTATGAATTAAGATACTCTGATTCACTAAAAAAGATATTTATGTGGTATTTAAAAACTATTGAAGGGACGTTAAAGGAATTAAGTGTGGACCCGGCAACCGGTCTTTCTGAAGAAGAAGCTGAGGCCAGGCTTATAAAATACGGACCGAACAAACTTCAGGGAAAGAAGAAGAAATCTATCCTGCAGCTATTTATTGCACAATTGAAAGATACGCTCATATATGTATTGTTTGGTGCCGTTGTAATTACTCTTTTTCTGAGAGAATATATTGATGCAATCATCATACTGCTTGTAATTATTATTAATGCGGTTCTCGGTGTTGTGCAGGAAGTAAAAGCGGGCAAGGCGATTGAAGCACTTCAGAAAATGTCAACACCAAAGGCTCTGGTAAAAAGGAATGGAGAAGTAAAAGAAATTAATTCTGCAAAGGTTGTCCCCGGTGATATTCTCATACTTGATGCCGGAAGATATATTGCAGCAGACGTACGCCTGATTGAATCAGCAAATTTGAAAATAGATGAATCAGCACTAACTGGGGAATCACTTCCCTCGGAAAAGGATGCGAATATAATTCTTGATAATCCCCGGATACAAGTAGGCGACAGAGAGAACTCGGCTTTCATGTCGACACTTGTTACTTACGGAAGAGGGGTCGGAGTCACTGTTGAAACAGGAATGAAAACTGAAGTTGGAAAAATTGCGGATATAATTGATACTGAGGAAGAAACCCCCACACCTCTTGAGATCAGGCTGGATGAGCTTGGCAAAACTCTGGGCAAACTGGCGGTAGGTGTCTGTGTCTTAATCTTTCTCATAGCTTTACTTCAGGGCCGGAATTTGGCGGAGATGTTTTTAACTGCTGTTTCACTTGCTGTTGCATCAATACCGGAGGGGCTAGCTGCTATTGTGGCCGTTGTGCTTTCAATTGGGGTGACCCGAATGTCAAAAAGAAATGCAATTATAAAAAGATTGCCTGCGGTTGAAACTTTAGGGGCTGTTAACATAGTATGTTCAGATAAAACCGGTACACTTACGCAAAACAAGATGACGGTTACGAAATATTATAATCTGGGAGAAAATGAAGTATCTGTGAAAAGGGGAAAGGGAAACAATACGGGTGAAGACGCAAAATTACTAGCAAAAGCCATGATACTTTGTTCAGATGCTACATATGACAGCGGGAAGGGAACAGGAGATCCGACGGAAATTGCCTTGCTTATCTTTGGAGATGATATTGAAATTGACAGGAGAAAATTAAGCGATAAGAATAAAAGGATCCAGGAATTAGCCTTTGAATCTGACCGGAAATTAATGTCAGTACTCTCTGCTGAAGATGGCCAGCTGACAGTTTATACAAAAGGAGCGATTGATAATCTAATAAAAATATGTTCACACGTTTTGGTTAACGGGAAGGTAACTCCAATCACGGAGGCAGATAAAAATCAATTTTCAAAGGCTACAGTGAGTATGTCCAACCAGGCACTGCGTACACTTGCCGCTGCATATAAATCAGTTGAATCAGTAATTGCTCCCGCCGAAATGGAAAAGGATTTAATTCTCCTGGGCGTTGTTGGAATGATCGATCCGCCGAGAGAAGAAGTAAAGTTTTCCATCCAAAAAGCAAAAGGCGCGGGCATTACAACAATAATGATTACAGGCGATCATAGAAATACTGCTTATGCAATTGCAAATGAACTTGACATCGCTGATAAGAAAGAACAGGTAGTCACTGGAGAGGAAATGGATGACTATTCGGATGAGGAATTTACAGATAGGATCATGAACTACAGGGTATTTGCACGTGTATCTCCTCAGCATAAAGTAAAAATTGTTCGTGCTCTCAAATCCCATGGTAATATTGTATCCATGACAGGGGATGGCGTTAACGATGCACCGTCACTGAATGCTGCTGATATTGGTGTAGCAATGGGAATTACAGGGACCGACGTTGCAAAAGGCGCTTCTGACATGATACTCACAGATGATAATTTCTCTACAATTATTTCTGCAATCGAACAGGGCAGGAACATATACAGCAACATAAAGAAATCTGTGTTGTATTTACTAACATGTAATTTGGGTGAAGTGGTAGCAATGTTTATTACCCTGCTAATTGGATGGGCGGCTCCCTTAATTGCCACACAAATTCTATGGGTTAACCTTATCACTGATTCATTACCCGCGATTGCGCTGGGCATGGATCCAGGTGATCCCGATGTAATGAAAGATAAGCCGCGAAATCCAAAAGAAAGCTTTTTTGTAGGAGGTGCAGGTCCCCGTGCCCTTGCCGGAGGTATCCTGATAGGAGCCTTGACAATATTTGCCTTCTGGTTTGGTTACTATGAGCACGGCTACAGTCCCAATGATGACTCGGTGCCAAAATACACAGTTGAATATGCAAGAACTATGGCGTTCATGGTGCTGGTCAGCTCTCAGTTATTTTATTCACTGGCCGCCAGGAACAGAATAAAATCAATTTTCCAGATTGGGGTATTTTCCAACAAGTATCTGGTGGGTACAATTGTACTGAGTTTATTAATGCAGATTATTGTAGTCAGTTTACCCGTAATGAGGAATGCATTCAGACTTCAAATGCCGGATCTTCAGGGATGGATCAATGCCATACTATTAGGACTTGCCCCGCTGTTGGTCAATGAACTATTCAAGATATATCTGCGAAGGAAGAAAAACTAAGAATAAAATTATCAAACAAATTAATTAAACATAGGAGTATTGATATGAAAAATACAATGGCTTTAGAGTATCTGAAAGAACTGGAAGCCGAAACTACTTCCACACGTAAATGTATTGAAAGAATTCCAATGGAGCTGTTTGACTTCAAGCCCCATGAGAAATCAATGGCTCTGGGATATCTTACATTGCTGATTGCTGAAATGCCCAAATGGATAACTTACATAATTGAAAAATCTGTAATTGATTTTGTAACATGGGAACATTTACAGCCAAAAACTTCAGCTGAATTGGTAAAACATTTTGATGAAAATATAAAAGGAGCAAAAAATGCCTTGCAAAATGTTTCCGATGAGGCTCTTTCTGAAATGTTTTATCTGAAAAACGGCGAGCAGGTTCTCTTAAGTTCTTCCAAGAAAGAAAGTGTTGGGCAAACAATTAATCACCTTGTCCATCATCGGGGACAGCTGACAGTTTATATGCGCCTTAATGATATACCCGTACCTTCAATTTATGGTCCTTCTGCCGATGAAAAAGGATTTTAGTTTTAATACTCTTTTTATTACCTGATCAGTTGCATTTTTTTGCTCGCGGAGTATTTATCAGTCAGGAGACTATAAATATATACTCCGCTTGTGCATCCTGATGCATTCCAAACGGTTTTATAAGTGCCGGCATCAATTTCTTTTTCGAGCAGAGTTGCAATCTCCTGGCCCAGTACATTGTAAATTATTAATTTTACCCATGTCCTTTCATTAATCCTGAAGCTTATTGTAGTTTCAGGATTAAAAGGATTTGGATAATTCTGAAACAATTTAAAATCAACGGGGGCGGATAGGGCAGGCTTCATAATACCAGTAGTTGCGCCGCCATGAATCCTGAGATTGTCAAGCAGGAGCTGCCCGGTGTATATGCTGTCTACTATTGCCCCTGATTTAATAGTATATAGAGTAAGCTTCTTTAGGCGAACAGGATAACTGAACTGAGAACTAATATTGTTCAGCGGAAACCTTATACTTCTCCATCCTTGTACGTTAAGCATGGAGTAATCTGATAAATTTACGCTATAAACATTACCGTTCTTATCACTTATTTGTGCACTAAGAACATTGCTGTTGCCGTCATTATAAACGTCAATCAAAAGTGAATCAGGCTCTCCGGGCATCTGGTAATCACAATCAAAATCAACCCTGTGTTTTCCCCTGGATTGGAACCTATACGCATAATTCAGGAGTAATGACCTGGAAGATGCAATATTAGTATCAACTATCGCAATCGAAGTATTGGGCAGCATTCCTGAATATGAAGCGGTAAAAGACGAAATCGAATTAAATGGCTCCAGGATGTAGTACTTATAAGGAGGAAGAATTACTATCTGCTTTGCTGCATTCTTTCCCGCGAAAGATGCTGTTAGTGTGGTTGTCCCCGGATTAATTACTGTAAGCTTTCCGGTGGAATCAACTGAGCCAAAGGATTCAGGAATGGACCAGCTTACACTGTTATTGTCTATTAAGATTTTTTCAAGCCTGTATGTAAATCCTGTTATATTTACTCTGATAGTCTGTCCAGCAACAAGAGTATCAGCATAATCATTAATCTCCAGATATTTGACAGAAGGCAAAGAATCTGTTTCCGTAATGAATTTTGGTTCGTTATCATAGATTATATTAACAGTTTTATCCTTGTCGTAGATATAAGAAATATCGCCAAGGTAATCCGTAACCCTCAGGCAGTTCTTATTAAACATTTCTGATCTGGAAGACTGTCCTCCTGAAAACCAAAGGGCATACGTCCTTGGATCTGCTGATGTGCCGAAGATAAATTTATACCAGCTGCCATCAATAGATTTATCCAGCAGGGGTTTATTTCCAGTTTCCTTAAGGAGTGTCCTGTAAGCAGCAAAAGCCGGTTTAGGTTTATTATCAAAATTAAGCAGACCGAAATTATGTTCGTTTGCAGTTGTGTCTGTCCCGTCATTTTTCAAATCATAGTATGAAATTAGCTGCAGCTGATTAATTGTTCTGCCGAGTAGATAAAGCTTTGAAATATTTATTGCCTGATTTGTTTGTGACATATAAGGCCATCCGTAGTTGGTGCGGTATCCTATTTCACTAATCCATAAGGACTTACTGCTGCCTACAATGGATTGGATGTTTGCGATATCATTAAGCAGAAAATTCTCAGGCGATTTATCCACACGATACAGGTGAAAGGAAACTCCATCCATGAAATTCAGGCCTCCGGCTGAAGTTACCTGACTGATAAAGCTGAGCCAGGGGATACTGGGGGCCGGATCCGTTTCTGCCGGTGCCGTTGCACATGCGATAACCGTTACCGTGGGATCCACTTTTTTTATTGCCGGATAAACTGTCTGCAGGAGCTTTGTGTACTCAAGTGCATCGGGAGCAGGATTCCAGAATCCCGGGGTATTTGGTTCATTCCAGATCTCGTAATACTTAACTCCCATAGGGGAATATCTTGCAACGATTATTTTACAATATTCAGTAAACGCAAGTCTGTTAGAGTCGGAAACAACACCATTTACTACCTGTTTTGAATAAAGCGGATTATTAAAATCGAGTGTCATGAGGATTTTAATACCCCTTAGGGCGGCCGATCTGACATACTGGTCGATATATTTGCGGAAAGTAAATACCCCCTTTGTTTTTTCAATTTCTGACCATAAGCATTCATCGCGTATAATATTTATTCCGGCATTCTTAACAGAATCCAGCAGCATCTCTACATGAACCGAATCCAGATCGGGTCTGCTGAGAGAATGAGCAAAATGAGTCTGTACTCCATAGAAAGCCGATGGCTGTGCAAATATATCACTGGTAAAAAATAGTGCAGAAAAAAGAATAAACAGTCTGATCTTCAAACAATCTCCCGGAAAAATTTATCAAAAATAGCAGTAGTCGGGATAAACATCAATTGAATTCCTGAAAATATTATCTATCCCAATAATCATTTCGCAAGTATTAAAAATTCATTCCTGACAGAGTTCGTCTGTGATCCGAAATTGTCACTTGTCATTGGATCTTTATTAATATAAAATACAGATATAGAATAGAAATGGTCTTGATGTTCCCAACGAAGATCAGTTGATTAAATTAATTAAATTTATCACATTTATTATGAATTACCTCTCCCCGAAGATGAAGATTTTTGGCTAATCAATAATCCTTTTGGAGGTTATATGAAGAATTCATTCCTAATAGGGTTCCTCCTGCTTCTTTGCATGAGTACAGTATGCTATTCACAGAAAAGGCCATTGGATATGGCAATAATCGGTGAACCGTTAAAAGATTTTAGTTTACCGGTTTATCAGGGTGGGCAGTTTAAGCTCTCAGAAGCGAAAGGGAAAAACATACTTCTGGTTTTCCCAAGGGGATATTATGACAAAAATATCTGGTGTGATATCTGCACATATGAATACCTGGATTTCATTGATGAGTTTCACAACAAGAAATTTGATGAGAAATATAATCTTGATCTGGTATTTGTCTTGCCTTATGATAATAGCACCATTAACAAATGGTTGCAGGATTTGCCTGAGGTATATAAATCTCTTGAAGCAAGTGAAAACCCTCCGGATACTACTACTGATCAAAGAGTGCTAACCTGGGTACATTTTGCAAAAAAACATTATCCTAAAACTTTTGCAATAAACAGGGGGGAGACTCCAGTTCCTTACAAAATATTAGTTGATAAAGACCACCTGGTTTCTGAACGGTTGGAAATTTTTAAGACCGAATGGTGGGGAACCAGGGTTGAGCAGAACGTGCCTACAATTATTTTACTGGATAAAAACGGTACAGTTATTTATAAGTATATAAGCCAGCACACAATTGACAGACCAGGTTCAGATTATATTAAGTCCATACTCGATGCTTTCCTAATTGCAGGGAAGTAAAAATGAAGCAATAAAGCCATTCAGGTGATAATTTGATAGAATATATCAGGCTTAATATTAACCTAAGCCATAGGAAAACCATACAATACCGTCAGGTGTATCCGGACGGGAAAAGTGGTTTGGCCCTTTCCCTTTACTGGGGTCAGACTCATGTTGCAATTATTAACGACTGTGCTTCTACTATAATAGCATTAAGTTCATATCCTTCTATACTTTGACTGTTGAAATCATTGTTTCTGGTTTATAAGCTTGAGATTCATTTCCCCATATAATTATGGATAGCAAATGATAATTGGTTTAGATATTTCAGCAATTGGCGAAAGGAATACAGGCACTTCCCGCTATATTAATTGCCTTTTAACTCAATTAAAGGCAACCGGACATGAAATCAAAATTTTCCCTTCAAAGCCAGTTAAACAAATTTCTCTAAATTTTAATTTGGAACTTGCCCCAATTCTTAAAAGAGGAGGACCCGGACGGCACTGGTACAGAATATTCTGGCAAGCAAGACAAATGGAAGAGGCAAATGTCGACTTTGGCATCTTCCCTAATTATCTGAAACCTCTTAATTTCCACAAACCTTCGCTTATAATAATTCACGACTTGTCTTTTTACTCTCATCCTCAGTTCTATTCCAAGGCTTTTGTTTTGTACTATAAAGATCAGCTGAGGAAGGTACTAAAATCTGATCCTCTCATCGCAACCGTAAGCAATTACTCCAGGGCAAGTATCCATAAATACCTGGGCATCGGTGAGGATCGAATATTTTTATTGCAGGCGTATGTAGAGTGTGATAAATTCAGGCTTAATAAGGAATCATTATCAGAAGGATTCGAAAAACCATATTTCTTATATGTAGGGCATATTGAACCCAGAAAGAACCTCTCTTTCCTGATCAGGAACTTTATTAAGTGGAAAACTGCCGGTGGTATAGATATGAAATTGAAAATTGTTGGCGATTTATGGCAGAACTCTAAAGAAGTAAAGGAAATTTTAGATAATTACTCCCAGCACCCTGATATAGAATTTACCGGGTATGTTGAAGAGGATGAGCTGCACCGGTTGTATTCCAATGCAGCCGGATTTGTTCATACTAGTATCGTTGAAGGATTTGGTTTCCCGGTGCTTGAAGCTATGCATTATGGACTACCGGTACTGTGCAGTGCCTCCAGCAGTATGGAAGAAATTACATTCCCGCACTCAATTACCGTGGACCCTTATACTGATTCGGAACTATTATTGGGTTTTGACCGTCTTCTGTTGAAATCGCATAACCGGAATTCAAAGCCTGAAATCCATTACTCACCTGAACTAATGAGAAACCAGCTTGAGCTGATTCTTGAATCATTTCGGGGGGAAAAGAAATCATTTTTCTATAATGCTTCGCAGACTGAGGTTGAAACTGCTGTTCAGAAAACACTATTGTACTATAAACTTTTTAATAGCGGGCTGAGTGTCGACATACTCTACTCATATCTGCTGAACTTAAAGGTCACAAGGCATCAATTAAATAATGCAATAGTTTCACTGCTCAAAAAAAATATCATTAGTATTTCTGAAAATATCCTTTGTTTGAACACTGAAATAAATAAGTTCTATATACGAAAGAATAATTCACCCGACAGAAAACTAACAGAGCGCCTGCTACGGCTATTGAAAAATGTCCCATTTATTACCGCAATTGCATTTAGCGGAGGTACAGCAAATTATGGGTTAGAAAATCATGATGATATTGACCTGTTTATCATTACCAGGCCATTTACAGTCTATATTGTTTACATGCTCATCCATTTTATCTCACTTGTCCTGAAAAGCCGAAATGTTTTATGTGTTAATTATCTGGTTGATGAAAATGCTGCAGAAATTAAGATCCAAAGGGACCTGTTTACTGCACACCAGATAATAGCATTGAAGCCTTTCAAAAATGAGAAATATTTTAACTATTTCTTATATATAAATTCATGGATACTGGATTATTATCCTAATTACATAATACCTGAACTTGTTTCTCAAAGAAGTTCTCCCTTATATAACCTTTTCCGTCCATTTAACTGGGTATTATGGAAATTATATCGCATGTGGTACAAACAGATCATAAACTCAGCCGATGAAGAGTCTGTTATCCTTACCTGTGATATAATGAAGCTCCACACAAATAACTACCGTAAAAAAGTAGTTGCTGAATTTGAAACCCAATGGGCAGAATATCTTAACAGAAAAGAAGTACTCAAATCTCCCAATTCTATAGCAAAGTGATTTTATGAACAGAATTTTAATAACTCATTCATATTTTTATAAGTTCGATCCAAAGCAATGGAATACAAAACAACCATACCCGCCTTTAGGGACACTCTATGCTGCATCCGTGCTGCGGAAATGTGGCTTTGACATAGCTCTTTTTGATACAAACCTTGCTGATTCACCGGCAGATATTATTTCTGTAATCTCAAAAGTAAAACCTTATTATCTTGTTATTTATGATGATGTATTTAATTACCTCAGTAAAATGTGCCTTACTAAAATGCGTGAGGCTGCATTTGAATTAGTTACCATTGGTAAACAGCATGCCTGTAAAATAATAACTGCCGGATCCGATTCTTCGGATAATTATGAAAAGTATCTTGATGCGGGTGCAGATTATGTTATTCTGGGAGAAGGAGAACTGACATTAAGAGAGCTGATCAGTACTCTGGAAAATGGCAATGAAAATTTGACTGAAATAAATGGGATAGTTTTCCGGGAGAATGGAAGGACAATTAAAACTGCAGGAAGAAGCATAATTAATAATCTTGATGAACTTCCTTTCCCGGCCTGGGATCTTATTGATATTGAAAGTTATAGAGAAATATGGATGACTAACCATGGCTTCTTTTCCATAAACATGGCTACAACCCGTGGTTGCCCATATAAATGTAACTGGTGCGCAAAGCCGATTTATGGAAACAGATATAATTCGCGTTCCCCTGAAAACGTCATAGAAGAAGTTGAATACCTAATAACTGAATTTAAGGCAGATGCTATCTGGTTCTGTGATGATATATTTGGCTTAAAACCTGGCTGGATAAATGAATTCCGTAACATGGTTCATGTGCGCAAGTTAAAATTCAGATATAAAATCCAATCCCGCGCAGACCTTTTACTTAAAGGCGATACTATTGACGCACTCTATGAATCCGGAGTAGATACCATTTGGGTTGGGGCCGAATCAGGATCTCAGATTATTCTTGATGCAATGGAGAAGGGAACTACAGTAGAACAGATTTACAAGGTAACGCAGCTGCTTAAAATGAAAAATATTAAAGTTGCCTTCTTTATTCAGCTTGGCTATCCGGGGGAAACAAAAGATGATATTTCGAAAACTATCCGAATGATTAGGGACCTGTTGCCCGATGATATTGGCATCTCAGTTTCATACCCGCTTCCAGGAACGAAATTCTATGAAAAGGTCAAAGATGAATTAAAAACGAAGGCAAATTGGATTGATTCGGACGATCTTGCTATGATGTTTAAAAATGCATACCCGCCTGAATATTACAAGAAAATGCACCACTATATTCATGGGGTTTACCGCTTGGCTAAATCTCTAAAATTATGGAGATTATTTCTGTCAGATCCATTTGGCCAAAATTGGAAAACTATAAGACCTGCTATTTCTGGTTTGCTGATTTTGCCGCGAATAATAATGGATTCGATAGTATTGAAAAAAATCGAAGGTTCAGTATGATGGAAAATGGCTTTGATAAATCAGCTTTGACATATGATAAGACATTTACTCATCGTAATATCGGAAAATATCTTAGAGGAAGAGTCCATGGTTATCTTGATCAGAATTTGCCAGCTGGGAATAAGCTTAGCATACTGGAGCTAAACTGCGGTACAGGAGAAGATGCAATATATTTCGCAAGGCATGGTCATTGTATAACTGCTACTGATTCATCCATTCAGATGCTGAAAATTGCAAAAAGAAAAGCCGCAGGCATTTCTTTAAAGCTTGATCTGAAGTTTGGACTATTGAATATCAAGGAACTGGGACAGAGTATGTTTAAGGGTACTTATGATCTGGTTTTTTCTGACTTTGGCGGTCTGAATTGCATTTCACCTGAAAGTCTTAAAGAACTGAGTGTGAACTTAAAAAAGGTACTTGCGCAAAATGGAAGGTTCATAGCAGTTGTAATGTCAAAATACTGTATATGGGAAATTGGATATTATTTCCTAAAAGGGAAAATTAATAAATCCTTCAGAAGATCAGCAAGCAGAGCACTGGATGTAAGTATGAATGGTGATGTTATTAGAACTTACTATTATACACCATCTGAGCTGAAGAAAATCTTTACTCCTGAGTTCATAATGGTTAACAAATCTCCAATTGGATTATTTCTGCCTCCGACATATATGGAAAGCTTCTTCAACAAAAGACCGGTCCTATTATCTTTTTTTAATAAACTGGAGTCCAAATTCGGTAAATATAATTGGTCCGCCATTTTTGGGGATCATTTCCTGATAGAAATGAAGGTGAAATGATGAAAATAGTTCTGACACATGGTTATTTCCTGGAAGAAGATGTAAAAGAAAAGAATATTATGCGTCCATATCCTCCGCTTGGGATCTTATCGCTCTCTGCATATCTTGAAAATAAAGGAATGAATAACGAAGTAATTGATACTACTTTCTCCTCGTTTACTATATTATTAAATAGACTTAATGAACTCCGACCGAAATACATTGGCATTTATGTTAACCTTATAACAAAATTGAATGTCCTAAAAATAATCAGGTGGATAAAGGAAGACCAGGAATTAAAGGATTCAACTATAATTCTTGGAGGACCTGATGTGAGATATAATGCAAGGGATTACCTTAGGAGGGGAGCCGATTATCTGGTCCTGGGTGAAGGGGAGGAGACTATTTATGAATTAATTACAACTATCGAATTAAAAGGCTGCCCGAAAACTGAAGAGATAAGCGGAATAGCCTTCCTTAATGAAACAGGAGAGTTGGTATTATCTCCGGATAGAGCTCAAATATCAAACATGGATGAGCTACCATTTCCTGACCGGAGTAAAATTGATATGCACAAATACCTTAGTGTATGGAAATTACATCATGGAATTAATGCAGTTTCCGTGAGCACAATGCGGGGTTGTCCATATACCTGCAAATGGTGCAGCAGGGCTGTTTATGGAATGAGTTACCGAAGGCGTTCACCGGCAAATGTAGCAGATGAATTGGAAGTAATAATCCGGAATTATGATCCTGATACCATCTGGTTCGTGGATGATGTTTTTACCATTAGTCACAAGTGGCTTGAAGGATTTACATCTGAACTGGAAAGAAGGAAATTAAAATTATCATATGAGTGCATTACCCGCGCAGACAGAATGAATGAATCAGTTGTTTCCATGCTTAAAAACAGCGGCTGCTATAAGGTATGGATTGGAGCAGAAAGTGGTTCCCAAAGAGTTATTGACCTGATGGATCGTAGAGTCAATGTGCTGCAGGTAAGGGAAATGATTAAGCTGGTAAAACAATATGGAATTGAAGCCGGAACATTTATAATGTTAGGCTATCCAGGGGAGACAGAGGATGACATCGAAGAAACAATTCTGCACCTGAAAGAGGCGCTTCCGGATTACTGTACCTTCACTGTGGCTTATCCCATTAAAGGGACAGATCTGTTCCTTGAGGTTGAAGATAATATGTCGGGAATTTACAGCTTTGAAAATAATACAGACAGAGATTACGATTTTATGAGGACTTATAATAGAGATTATTATGGTTATGCAGTGCAAAGAGTCTATAGTGAATATAATTTGCATAAGCTGAGATCTCAGAATAAGATTTATTCTGTTGAATCGTTTAAACTTAAAATAAAGTCCCTGCTGGCTTTAGCCGGGATGAAAATTGAAAGGATAAGATCAACTTGAGAATAAATATTAAGTCTTATATTCTGAAAGGACTAAAGAATGAATTTGTAAAGATTGTCATTTTCATTTTCCTGTTAATCTTCCAGATCCGATATGGAATTATTCCAGCCTGGAATGAGATTCATTCCGATTTCCCAAATTATTATACTTCTTCAAGATTGCTTTTAGAAGGCAATAATATTTCAAATATTTATAATGACAGCTGGTTTCAGAGGGAGATTAACAATTATGGAATTACCGGACAGGGTAAGTTCTCTCCGTTCCCTCCGCCCACTGCATTTGTAATGATACCCATTGCAATGTTGGACCCGATTACGGCAAAGCGGGTATTCCTTATATTCAATATTATTCTTATAATGTACGCAGCTTTTCTTATTAAAAAGATTTCTGATTTAAGTTATATATGCGCTTGTAATATTATTTTGCTTTCGGGGGCGGCTCTCATTAACGACCTTGTGTTCGGACAGTTTTATTTAATACTCTTAACAATGATATTATCAGGCTATATGCTTCTTCTCAGAAAGAACGGAAACTCTACGGGAGTTCTCTGGGGTATTGGTGCTGCTGTGAAGTATTTCCCGGTTATATATTTGCCTGCAATTATAATAAAAAAAGAATGGAAAGCTCTGGCTTCAATGATTATTACAATATTGTTAGTAAATATGATTACTTGCATTATACTGGGAGCGGATGTTTATGTACAGTTCTTTCAAAAAGTATTCTTCTCCCACCTGAATGGTGAATTAAGCAGTCAATCAAAATATGCCGTTTCGTTTCAGTCATGGAATTCCTTTTTAAGAAATATATTTGTTTATGACAGGCTTGAAAATCCTTCCCCTTTATTTAACAGCCTGATGGCATTTTATATCATACGTGTTATTGTTTATTTTGTGTTTTTATCTGCTGTAATTATTGCCTTATACAGACTCAGAAAACATGGTAATTTTACCACTTATTCAATAATTATCCTGACTCTGGTAGCTTTCGTACTTTCTCCAGCATCTGCAAGTTACCACCTGTTATTGCTCGTACTCCCGGTTATTCTACTCTTAAAGCTTGGAGCAGGTATGCGTCCGGTTTACAGCACTTTTTTTATAGTACTATATACTGTAATCGGAATATCACCATTTTTACTGAGCCGGATGAACAAAGAGGCGGTGGGATTATTCATTGCCTATAGCAGACTGTGGCTTATGGTAATCTTTTTTGCTTCATCTGTCTGGTTTATATTTTTGCATAGTGGAATGAAGTATTTTGAAGTTCATAATTTCCGTTCAACTACTCCGAATGCAAAGTCCTCTTCGTTGGAGTTGTAAAGTATTCTGCCAGATGAATCACTACTACTCCATTGGATTTTATTTCCCATGATTTCATTAACAGCCTTGAGTACTTCATCAATACTTATCATCTTCATGCATCGATTATCCCCGTTGCATGGGGAAATAGCAAAATGGTGTACGCATGGGCTACAGTAAAGGTTCTTATAAACGAAATAAGCATAATGGTTGGTAATATAGTCCTGAGGGGAACAGGGTCCGAATAATGCAATCGTATATTTTCTTAAGGCAAAAGCTATATGCATTGGACCTGAATCATTGGTTATCATTATACTGCATCCATTTATTAAAACTATCAATTCTTTTAACGTCAGCCTTCCAGATGAGTTTACAACCTTTGTATGGAATTCCTCTTTAATTCCATTCAATATAACTCCCACATATTGCATCTCATCATATGAGCCTGTCAAAATAATTTTAAGCTCCGGATACTTACAGAGAATTGTATTAATAAGATGTACAAAATTTGACTGACCCCATCTTCTCTCTATTCGCAGATCTGAGGCATTCGGGTTAATTACAATATATCCTTTCTCAGGGCAAGTTGAACCCAGGGACTGCCAGATAAGAGATGCAGGTATTTCCTTTATTACACTATTCCAGTCATACAGATCCTCAATGAAATCGTTGCAGCCCAATAAGTATGCGGCCTGCAGGTAGATCTTATGGACTGGTGCCTTTGTATTGTAAAATGCCATTTTTGAGTAGATACCGAGCTGAATATTCGACTCTTTTTTATAGAATCCAAACTTATATTTTGAAAAGCTGAGTGCAGTAAGAATTCTGCTGAAATAAGAATGGACCTCAAGATCAATTAAAATATCAATTTTATTTACCCATTGGGAAAGAAGGAAATTCAGAAAGGTGATTATCAGCGTAAGAATAGATCTGTCATCTATTGTCCGGATTTTGTCGACAAAGGGGAATGTTTTAAGAATGTTAATGTTTTTAGGCAGGGTTATGAATGTTATCTCTGCACTGGGATACCTTTTCCTTATTGTAATAAGCAGTGGAGTGCTCTGAATTATGCTTCCCATTCCCATGAACTTACATACAGCTATCCGTTCAATATTTATATTATCCTGTTTCTTTCTGTATTTTACTAATAGCATCATTTTTGAAATATGATCAAGAAAGGACACAGCCGGGAATCCGAATATTTTATCAAGGTATATTTTAGTTTTTAATTTCACTGTATTATGATACCTGATTTTACAAGAATAATACTATAAGGGAGCCTAACTGAGATTAGCCGGGGAAGCAGAATCAGTTCCGGAAATTATTAACTATTCCGTAGAACTCCATTTACATGGTTTAGAATCCCCTGAAAGTGTATCTGGATTTAGCTACTTTTTAAGGTAATAATCTTTTTCTTAAATATCCAGAACGGGAAAAAATTACATATATATATATTATTCCAATTAATTTTAATATTATTAAGAATAACACCAAATATTAAGAAATCCGGGATATGCAATTCAGATGACGGAAATTGTGGGCATCGGTCATGTTATGAACCACAACTTGGGGTAACAGGATGAATAACAGAATAATTTTATTTAATCCGCGGGCAGCAATTTCAAAACCCCGTATTCCCAATTCAATCCTTTCAATTGCAGCTTCGATCGAAGGCAAATATAAATATTGTATCATAGATGGGAATCTCGAGCATGATCCTATAGCAAAGATTCTGCAGGAATTGGAATCGGGAGATTATAAGTATTTCGGACTGACTGTCATGCCGGGCCCGCAATTAAAACAGGCAATTCCTGTTTCAAAAGAGGTAAAGAAAAGATTTCGCGATGATGTGAAAATAATCTGGGGCGGATATTTCCCTTCCAATCAGCCCGAAGTTGTTCTTGACTCGGGTTATGTGGACTATATCGTTAATGGTCCGGGAGACTATGCTTTCCCTAAGCTGATAGATGCTATCGAGCAAGGACTGGATATTTCCCAAATTCACAACCTGATCTTTCCAAAAGATGGAGTGTTAATTGTTACTCCAAGGGATGAATTATATGATCAGGATTCACTTGCAAAGCTGCCATATGAAAAACTTAATAATATTTATCCCCTCAGATATTATCTGGGTAGGACACACCTTGGTACCAGGACAATTGCATATCACTCTAGCGTAGGGTGTCCTTTTGCATGTTCATTCTGTGGAATCGTTCCCATTTATAACGCCCGCTGGAAAGGAAAGCATGCCGAATCTATCTATAGGGATATTAAATATCTCAAAGACAAATTCGGGGGTAATGCAATTGAGTTTCATGATAACAATTTTTTTGTTTCTGAAAAACGGACAGTTGAATTTTCACGTCTGATAAAGAAAGACAATATGAAATGGTGGGGAGAAGGAAGAATTGATACGGTAGACAACTACAAGGATTATTCATTGGAAACTATGCGAGAAGCTGGCTGTAAAATGATCTTCTTTGGAGCTGAAAGCGGAAACGATGCTATGTTGAAACAGATGAATAAAGGGGGCACTCAGACAAGAGAGCAGATTAAGCTATTTGCTGCCCGGATGCAGCGTTTCAATATAGTTCCGGAATATTCTTTTGTTCTTGGATTCCCTGGTCCGACAGAAGAAACAGTATTCAAGCAGATTGACGAAGATATTAGCTTCATACGCGAGATAAAGGAGATAAATCCTGATACTGAAATTATTATTTATGTATACAGTCCCGTACCAACAAAAGGATCACAGTTGTTCGACAAAGTAAAATCCAGGGGATTTAAATTTCCTGAAAGACTTGAGGACTGGATTAGCCCGGAATGGGAAAATTTTGACTTAAGAAAGAATCCACTTACACCATGGCTTACTAAAGAAATGATAAATAAAATCATGAACTTTGAAACAGTTCTTAACGGGTATTTCCCGACAATTTCAGATATTAAGCTTTCAGCATTCCAGCGGAAAATTATGAGGCTGGTTTCTTTTCCACGCTATTACTCGGGCTTTTATAAATTTCCATATGAGATTAAGCTCTTGCAGAAGAAATGGCTTGCGTACCGGCAGCCCGGGATAGATGGATTTATGATGGAATAATAGTAAAATGAAAATCAAGAGAATATTAAAATCTATACTTTCACCTATTTTGAAAGCTATTGCTGCCTGGTATCTGAAACGGGAAAGATTTTACTCTTATAACGGTGTCAGGGTCAGAATATCACCCGGAGTATTTCATCCCGGATTGTTTTTCAGTACTAAAATACTTTTAAGCTATCTGAATAGTTTTGATCTTAAGGGTAAAAAAGTGCTTGAGCTTGGTGCGGGTTCAGGGCTGATTTCATTAAGCGCAGCTGCAAAAGGCGCTTATTCGACTGCTTCAGAAATAAGCAAAACGGCTTTAAGTGACCTTTATATTAATTCCAATCTTAATAAGATACCAATTAATATTATTCGATCTGATTTATTTGACAATATTTCCGATACAAGCTATGATTTTATAATTATCAATCCGCCCTATTTCCCACAAAATCCCTCAAAAGAAAGCGAATATGCCTGGTATTGTGGCAGGGAGTTTCAATATTACAGAAAACTATTTCCCCAGCTAACCCGGTTTAGAAATTGCAAGATTAAGATAATAATGATCCTCTCAGAAGATTGTGAAATCGATAGTATTAAGAAAATAGCTTCTGAAAGTGATATTGTGCTTAAAAAGATAAAGGAAGTCACGAACTGGTTTGAGAAAAACTATATATATTCCATTGAGTTTAATAGTTAGTTAATCTATAAAATTTGATTTTACCCGGAACTGACATTGTATGCTGCGCAATTTGTTCTTTTGACAGCTCATTTAGTAATATATTAAGAAAATAAATCTTTTTATATTGTATAATCGAAATAAAGACATTTTCCTGACAAGAATTTTATTACAGATCATGTATAAATTAACAACTGAACCAGGAGCCCTGCGGGCAAAAAGGATAAAAATATAGAATGATATCTGATGAATTAAAAATCGAACCAACAACATATCTCCTTAAAAATAAAATTCAGAACTATGATTGGGGCACAAAGGGAAGTGGGGCAGTGATCCCAAAACTCCTGGGCATTCAGGCTGAAGAGGGTATCCC
>JBLMZM010000077.1:0-5870 GCA_050258815.1 Ignavibacteriales bacterium | reverse complement strand
GGCAGCCGTAGTATCTTTTCCTTCAAGCGCCCGGAGGGCCAGTCCTGCCGCTCTGATGCCTGATTCGGTGATGTCATACGAATCGAGGCTCCCGATATGCAGGACTGAATTTGAGGATGTGACATTTAATAAAAAGCGCGGGTCCGAATTCACTTTGCCCAAAACAATATTATTCAGATTCTCAGGCCTGTGCCTGAATATGAGCAGATATCTTTGAGGAGTAACCTGAACATATTTTTCAAAGGTAAAACCATGAAAGGCAAGCTGTGCAATAACCAGCTCTTTATTTAGAAAGCAGTTGTTCAATTCTTTGCCGTTATAATATGAGTTGTCGGCAATGACCAGCTTGCCATTTCTTTTGAGTGAATGTTTAAGGTTTGAAATAAGCGGCTCGCGAACAGTTTCAATCGACCAGCCATAAATGATGTGGTAAACAGAACACATGAATACCACGTCTGCGGCCTGATCCTCAGGCAGACTGGCAGTAGATGAAACAATTGGGATGATATTTTTGATGTTATACTTTGCAGCAAAACTCCTCAGATATTTTACGTAGGGATCTTCGGTATCGATTGCAAAGACCTTTCCCCGCGTGCCGACTAGTTTAGAAAAGCGGTATGTATAATAGCCGAAACCGCAGCCTATATCTACAACCCTGTTACCCGGCTTGATGTTTATCTCTCTGATTATCTGATCAGAATTCTCCCAGTCATTTCGCATTGGATTATTAAACATCAGCATATCTTCAAGATACATTCGTCTCTGCATATTGAGCTTAATGTCTTCCGGGACAAAGTTGTTAAATTTGTATTTGCGTTGAAGATATTCTTTCAGATTAGCATAATTATTAACGGTGAAATGGTCGAAGAAATCCTTTGCAAGTTTGTCACCTGTCAGCTCATTTAGTTCCGGCTCTGCGGAGACGATGCACTTGCAAAGCCACCCCAGTGAGCCGAAGACTCCTGTTTTGTTTTCATCCCTGTATAATGTCTCAAAAAAGTAACCCGCCTTTTTAACGGAATCCATATTGTTGCTGCTGAGTGCATTAAAGAGCATCCGGGCCGCAACCTGGCCGTTGTTGCTGACAGGGTGAGGGTCCATTCCAATCCTGAGCAGTGACTCTTTGGAAGAAATGTTAAGACGTATTATGCCGTTATTGCCTGATTTCTGCGCATATCCGGTTTCCGGGTTAATGAACAGTAAAAAAGCAGTAAGCAAAACAATTTGTAAGTGTTTGATAAATGAATGCATAATTATCTGCCTGCCTTTGGTAGTCATTGTAATATTTCGGATTCTGTTTTTGCATATGGATTGAATATGCCGTCGGCATAATCCTGCTCAGGAAATGGTATCAAATGCGTTTCATAAAACTGCTGCACAATATCATCGGAGAGGAAGGCCCCCGGCTTTGTAAGCTCGATCCGTTTATCTGTTTCCGTAATAAGTCCATAGTCCTTCAGCAGCCTGAATTTTTCCTGAAAGACCTCTGAAACAGGAATGCGTGTACGTTCCTGGAATATGCTTTTCTGAATGAAATAGTTTTTAAGAGGCAGAATTATTGCCCATCTTATCTGCTGGTCAGTTGTCCTGTGGATGCCGCGGTTTAGCGGAAGCCTTTGTTCTGCAATAGCTCTATAATAATCCTTAAAATATTGTGTGTTTAGTATGAAACGGTCGCGCAGGCTGCTGAATGCCGTAAGGCCGAGGCCGACTTCATCCAGCAGGAGGCAACACTGGTCATATGCATAATGGGAAATTGCGGATTTCCTTTTTGTGAAGACACGGCGCAGATTTTCACTGTAGCCATGATCTCCAAGAACGTCAATAGCCATCTGTTTCATAATGATCGTTTCCTCAGGCGTTGGCAATGATTCCTGATGTTGTTCAGAGATCTTTTTAATTATTCCCTGCTGATCGCCGTAGGCTTCAATCTTAAGTCTGTATAGCTGAATTTCATCTGTCGGCAGTTCAACCGCCTTTTCCATTACATCAATCCAGTTTTCAAATGTCTGCCCGGGATACCCAAAAATAAATTCTATATTCAGCTGGTAACCCAGTTTTCTTGAGACAAATATTGAATCAATGGCCATCTGTGCATCATGCGCACGGTTCATTTTCTTTAGTATCTCGTCATTTAGTGACTGAACGCCTATTGTAAGCCTGTCCACCCCATAATCTCGCATTATTTCGAGTCTCTGCAAGCCTTCAGGTCCCAATATGGTATTAGGGTCAACGTCATAGTTGAATTGTTTACACTTTTTCATGTCGACTCTTTTGGTGAAAAAACCGAGAAAACGTTTAAGCTGCGCTGGCGTCAAATCAGTTGGGGTGCCGCCTCCTATCAATATGGAGTGTGCCTTTATTTTATCTGTGCGCAGCACTCTCATATAAATGTCCATTTCCTTTTCAAGCGCATCGAGGTAGAGATCTTTCTGAAGGTCGCTTGCATTATAGAGTGAGGGATAGTGGCAGAAGAAGCATTTTTTGATGCAGAAAGGAAAATGCACATATATATCAAGCAAATTGTCTTCCGGAATTCTATAGCCGCGGAATACTTCATCCTGTGTGACAGCAGGATACCTGACAATCGGGGGATAATGAACCCCTGAGGGGCAAAAGTTGCCGTGCAGGGGTATTAAGCCCAGTTGTTGAAACATCCTGAACTGATTTAATCTTTCCTGCGCCCGTTCAAAATATTCTCTGACCTTTTTATTCTCTTGCATAATGATTCTCCTTAGAATATCATCTCCTTAGAATTTCATTTCAGCTACTTTTAGCAGATCCTTAAAATATTCTTCCTGGGGTATGATTCTTACATTTGAATAGATGGGGAAGAATGGCTTTAGTTCGGCGGGAGTGCCATCATGAATTGTAATCGTATTTGCTCCTGCCATGAGGCCGAGCAGCTGGCCTCCCTTTTGAATCTTTTCAAGCGAACTCGTTGCCGGCATCAGTCTGTGTGGGTTCATAATTCTCATTAGTGCCATCATATTCAGTGTACATTCAATACTGCCGAAGGGTACATCCTTAAATACTGAGGTCTCCGACGGTACAAAAGCTGTTGTGCTGTTCATGGAAAAATTGTACCGGTGAAGCAAAAGGAGGTCATTTGCAATGTCGGTTAGGCTCTGACCCGGCAGGCCGATTATGTTACCGCTTCCCACGGCAAAGCCTGCTTCAAAAAGGTCATTGATGTGTCTTAAACGGTTATCAAGCGTATCATTGGGCTTCGAATATTTATAGACTTCGGGATTTGAGGACTCGAATTTCAAAATATAGCGGTCTGCTCCTGCCAGGCGTAGTTGAAGGTAGTTATTCCGGCTGAGATTACCCAGGCATAAAATAATTGTCAGGTTTGAATGATTGGATTTTACTTTCTCAATTGAACGTAAAACGGAGTTAATAAAAAACCTGGAGTTATTTTCACCAGACTGTAATAAAATGACCCTTCTGCCTTTGCTGTATAGGTATTCGATAAGTCTTGTTAGCTCCTGCTCATTGAGGGAATATTTACCAAGAGAAAGGTCACTTCCAATTGCGCAATAATTGCAATTCTGGTGACAGATGTTAGATACTTCAATTACGCTTCTGACTTCAGTCTTGCGGTCCGGGAAATGCTTATCCCGTCTATGCCGTGAGATAGCGAAGAGGGTCTGCTGATACCTTCCGGAAAGCATTAAGGCCGCTTTGAGGACTTCGAGTTCAAAATATCCTTTTACCAAATATTCGAGAACCTCCTGTTGAGTATAGTGACCCATAGAGTGCATTTAGTAAATCCTCGAATTGGGTTGTAAAAATTCTACCGGGAGCCTCCTGTTTTAGACAAATGAATTTATCAGAAGGAATACGCCAGAGACTGTGAGTGCTGCAGCCAGAATTTCATTTTGAGATACCTTTTCTTTTAAGATCAGATAGGCCAGAGGCAGCACAAATAACGGTTCTGTTGCGCAAAGTGTGCTGGCAATTGCAATTTTAAGATATTTAAGTGCAACAAGTGACTGCCAGAAACCTCCAAAAACAATCACGCATACGGCGCCAAGAAGCGTGGCAGCAAGCTTCATATCCTTAAAGGGTCTGACCCAGCCGGGAATCTGATTTTTCAGTAATCCGTAAATAAATATACCCAGGGTTCCGGCTGCCATTCTCAGGAATGCGGCTCCAATAGTTGAAGTTGAACCAAGAGGTTCTTTGATCATGATCAGTGAGATCGAAAAGCAAAACATAGCTCCCAGACCGGTAATAACACCCCTTATATTAGTATTCTGGTTTTGCTGGTCGTAAATAAATTTATCCCACAGTATAAGTGACACACCAACCAGAGTTAAAAGTATTCCGATCCACTGTGAAGCCAGCGGCATTTCCTTAGTGATCAGCATTGCAAGAATAGCCGTCACTCCCTGCCCCAGCATAAATAAAATGATTTGTACTTTGGGGCCAAGATCCTGCAGTGAAGCAAAAAACAGCGTATCGCCTATGGTTATACCCACAATGCCGCTGATGCAAAACAGCAGGATGGATTGCAGGGGGATGGATTCAATGCCGGAAATTATGTAAGCTGTTCCCAGTAGCAGCACTCCCACTGCTCCTTTTGCGAAAGTTGTTCCGGAGGGGCTTACCTTTTCTCCTATTATTTTAAACAAAATGGATCCCAATGCCCATGAGGCAGCTGAAACCAGCGCTGCGAACAGACCTAAAAATTCCATGTCATTGCGTATGGATAGTTTAATTAGAATAATACCTGGCGTGAAAAAGTGAATGTTTCTGATTTGTGTGAGATTTAGATGGTAAAAGGGGAGCAGTAGAGTTTGAGTTTCAAAAAGGAAAGAGATATAAGTAACTTTTTGGAATACTAAATATATCAGATCGGTTCAGGATGAGAATATTCGATATATGCGGGGAAATAATTGTATATATACGGTTCAATCGGTGGATAATTTAATTTTATGGGGATAATATCCTAATTAACTCTGCACAAATCATTAACTTCATACACCTTTTCAGTCAGCTGCCATTAAATAGTTATAAATAACTCATGTTGCACAAAATTGTAACATATAATCTGGTCAGACATTCTGATTGTATTTCTGAAATTTTCTGTGAAGGTTTTTAGGAAAAAATTTCTTTGATACGGCTCCGCCCTTCAAATCACATTTTGAAGTTTATTCCTGAAGGGAATATCAGTCTCCTGTAGCCGCTTTTACAAATACCTGAACTTTCAGTTCACAAAACAAAAACACGGGAATCAAAATATTACAGTGCCGACCGTAACCTCACTATTGTTTTCTCATTAAAAGTCGAATGCAAAAGCAGCATCCCTGTTAGGAGGCTATTTTTCTGATGTGAATGATAAATATTTACCAAAATTTAGCAAATAAATATTGGTTAACGGTAATTATAGCAAATAAGAGGTATATATTTGCCAATAAGGGGTTATTTTGCTTTCTCAGATAATTGCAGCCATCGCTTCACGAACAGTTTCAAGCTGTAGATCCTGTGCTGCTTAATATTCTGCTGCTTATCTGCTTTGCTTCAACGATAACCTCTTCGGGATAATTCATCAGTTCCAATAGTTTAATAGCATTGCCGGAAGAGCAGGGGCCTTCCTTGATCATGAAATCAAAATAATACTTATCGCCATCTACCTGTTCATTAAAATGATACATTTTGAAGGCGTTATCCAGCAAATCCTGAAGCTCAATATCATGCGTCGTAACCAGCACCAGATTATTGTGGTTTAACTTCTTTAGTACGGCTGTTGAGATTCCAAGTCTTTCAACGGTATTGGTTCCTCTGAAAATCTCATCGATTATAAAAAGGTATTTCTTTTCTGTATTGCTGAGGCTGATGAACCTTTGGATCTCTTCAACTTC
>JBLMZM010000076.1:0-7741 GCA_050258815.1 Ignavibacteriales bacterium | reverse complement strand
CCATATCCTGCACACACTAAGGTGATCCGGGCTAAAGCCCGGGGTAGATATAGTTAGTTGATGATGATCAGGGATCCTTCCTTTTCCCACCGGCTTAAAAGCCGGGGCTATTGATAAGGATTTAGATCCATATTCTGCACACACAAAGGTGGTCCGGGCTGAAGCCCGGGGTAGATATAGTTAGTTGATGATGATCAGGGATCCTTCCTATTCCCACCGGCTTAAAAGCCGGGGCTATTGATAAGGATTTGGATCCATATCCTGCACACACTAAGGTGATCCGGGCTAAAGCCCGGGGTAGATATAGTTAGTTGATGATGATCAGGGATCCTTCCTTTTCCCACCGGCTTAAAAGCCGGGGCTATTGATAAGGAATAGATCCATATCCTGCACATATTATGGTGATCCGGGCTAAAGCCCGGGGTTAGGAAAGATAAAGATTTGGTAAAAGATAAAGAGAATATCGGGCGTACTCCCTTGTTCCCGGCCTGGGAAACCAGGGTAATTAATAGGATTTCGATCTATATTCAAATTTGGGCCAGCCCGGCATTCGCCGGGTTAATATGTGTCCCATGCATTTGTTAATCCGTCCGCCGCGGCGGTCGACGGGCATGCGCCGCGCGCCCACGAAAACCATTTAATTTATCGAACAATGGTTATGTGTACACACGCCTAATATTCCACGAATATGTCCGGTAATGACTGGTGATTGATCCAATATTTTTACTTCAGTTTCAGTTTGATCTCCATAAGGGCGATGGCGTCTTCCACGTTCTTCTTTCGCTCAAAGATTATGGATATTCCGCGGATCTTGCCGAACCGCTTCCCGCTGATGAACTGTTCCTTAAGTTCTTCGGAAATGTTGCTGCCCGCTATTGCATCCTTTGCTTTCTCTGTAAAGTAGAACGTCATTATGAAAGTATCCTTTTGAACCGCGAGCCAGAATACCGTTTTGGATTTTCTTGTGGTTTTCAGCAGCCAGCTTTTCCCGTCGTTATAGTATCTCCATTGTTCAATAAAGTCAGGATGATTTGCATGGATGTAATCGAAAACAGAATCCCAAAGCAGCCTGGACTTCCCGATGTGTGCGAAAATGATTTCTTCGACAGGGAACTGATCCTTGTCTGTTAGCATCTGAGGTTCCATATGATCCCCTTTGTGTTTCTGAAGATAGGATTATTAAAGAAATTACTTTGACGTTCAATACTAAGGATTTTTTCTTTATGATGCAATCATGCTAATTATGCTGATATAATCGTGCACACGCTTTTTCCTTTTAATAATTAGGTATTTCCTGTTAATTAAAAAATATATCTAAAGGCTATTATTCAGTAGCTTAACTAAAAATATTAGGTTTAAGGCATTAATAGAAAGATAGAACATGGATACAAGGCAATTAGGAAATAAGGGTCCCGTGGTTTCTGCCATAGGTCTGGGCTGCATGGGTATGAGCGACATGTACGGGTCAAGAGCCACGCGCAATGATGCGGAAAGCATCGAAACTATCAAAGCCGCACTGGATATGGGAATTAACTTCCTTAATACAGGCGACTACTATGGCGCGGGGCACAACGAGCTGCTGATAAGGGAAGCGATAAAGGGAAGGACAGGAAAGCCGGTAATAAGCGTAAAATTCGGAGCGCTGCGTTCACCCGGCGGTGCATGGCTGGGCTTTGACATGCGCCCGGCAGCCGTGAAAAATTTCGCGGCATATTCACTGAACAGACTGAACGTGGAGGCAATTGACATTTACGAGCCGGGACGTGTAAGTCCTGATATCCCCATCGAAGAAACGGTTGGTGCAATTGCGGATCTTATCAAAGAGGGGAAGGTAAAGTATCTGGGGATGTCGGAGGCCCCTGCTGAAGCCGTAATGCGTGCGAACAAAGTGCATCCTGTAACGGCTGTGGAGGTGGAGTATTCGATTGCCACGCGGGTAATTGAAAAAGAGCTTCTGCCGGCCTGCCGCAATGCGGGGATAGGTGTAGTTGCATATGGAGTACTGGGCCGGGGACTGTTATCGGGAGAATTAAACGGCAGGTTTGACATGGGGGATATAAGGGCTCACAGTCCCCGTTTCATGGGAGACAATTTCAAAGCAAACAAAAGACGCATTGAAGTGCTGCAGGAGCTTGCGGGTGACAAAGGCTGCACCGCCTCGCAGCTTGCGATTGCATGGGTGCTGCACCAGGGCAGGGACATACTGCCGCTTGTCGGCACGACAAAAAAGAGCAGGTTAAAAGAGATAATCGATGCAGCAGAAATAAAGCTTACGCGGGAAGAACTGGAAATAATTGACAGGAATTTCCCGGAAGGATCCTTTGCCGGCACCCGCTATCCGGAGCAGCAGATGGGTTCTGTTGTCCGTTGAGAATTTAACCAGAAGCTTAATTTCATGGCAAAGCCGGAATATGGATCTCATTCTGAAAAGCTGCTTACATTTCCTGTGCAAATGCAATAATATGATGGTCAGGATCATAAAAGTAGGCTGCACGGTGACCCCAGTCCCGCTCCACAAAACCACTAAGTTCAACTGCTCCGGCTTTTACCGCTCTTTCAATATATTCCTGCGCACAGTCCGTCAGCAGATACAGCTCAGCTCTTGGAATACCGCCAGCCTCTGCGGGATCGGGGATTTTACCATTTAATAACCTTTTTATGCCGGCCTCAGGCATGAGTCCCAGTATGCAATCCTCCGATAACTCAAATTCTGTCATCCCCGGCACGTTAAGTCTGGGCGGACAGTTCAAAACCGATTCATAGAACCTGGTGCCTGCTTCCTGGCTGCTCACATATAAAATAAAGTAGTTTTTTATTATCATTTTTCTGTCACCGGTTACTGGTTTTCAATAAATAATCCTGCTCGCATGCGCCAGGAAAACATGGTTTTTTGAAGGCGGAATGATGTATTCATCACCATGAATATTAGTCTTGACATTAAGAACTATACTGCCAAATATATACCATACAAAAAATATATTCCATAAAAAACCACCCTCATTTTTTAATCTTCAAGGAGAACCTCCATGGGAGATGAAACAAAAAACTACACTTCAAAAATTACCTTCCTGCTTAAAGCAAAAGAGAGATCCAAAACCGGCAAACAGCTGAAAGAGTTTGCAGCTGAGGAAAAAACCGCAATTGAAGAAAGACTAAGGGACCACCTGGAAACCACCGCAAGCAGTATCAAAGAGGAGCTGATCCAAAAATTACCTGGTAAAACTGAGGTCGTTGAAAACGTCTTCAGCAGGATAAAACAAACCGGACTCAGTCAGATGGAGGATAAATCCCTGGGTGATGTTATTTCCTCATCCATGACCGAAGAAGAAAAGAACCAGCTTGGCGCAGAAGAACTGAAGAAGATGAATGACGTCCTCAGCAGCTCCGGCAGCCTGAAGGTAAAAAACCTGCTTAATCTTAATACCAGGCTTCAGGATAACCCTATTCTGAAAGAAGAGCTGAGAAGGGAAAAAACGATTGAGTATGCCGGCATTGCCGGACTTGAAAGCGAAAAGATTACCGCACTGACTGAAAAGAAAATTGATCTGATGGAAATTAATGAGACTGCGCTTAATGACCTCGTCAGAGAGAACCTGATAACTGAGGACCAGAAGAGCAATATCCGGAGAATTACACAATTCGGCAGACTCACCGGGGATGACATGGACCTGGTGAAAGCAATTAACGTGAGTTCCCCAGTTGAACTGGCTGACTGGGACGCTTCCCACTGGCTGAACCTTATTGAATCTAATAATATCCCCGTCCCGGATGATGAGGAGAGTGCAAAATCGTATGCTGAGAACCTGCGCGAAACCGTTGAAAGATCATTTCCCACCAGGTACTTCATGCAGCGGGTAGTTAAAAAGGCCGATTCAGACGAAATAACAAGATTATCTGAAAGCATCGATCCGCTTATCAAACGCAGCCTGAAACTATTCTCAGGGGGAGCTGCAGAAATGGAATCGCTTACAGCCGCGGATCTGGAGGGAATTGAAGCCGAAAAGCAGGCGCAGATTAAAAATGACTTTGCACAATTAAAGCCAATTGTCAATAGATACCGCCACATGGGTGTAGGGGAAATTATTGACAGGGATATCACTGTCCCGGAAAAGCAGGCCGAAATATCCAGGCGCCTCGGCGCGCTTGATAAGTTTTATTCTAATAATAAGGGTATGAACCTTGAATTTGCGGATTTTACAGTAAACCTGAAAGTAAAGAAGGACGGGCATCGGTGGGATGATATAGATGACAACATCAAACCCCTGGTTCAGAAACAGATGGCTGCATATCAGCGCGCATATATGCTTGGGGAGAACTATGACACAGCTGATATACTCCTTAAAAAAGGATATGATTCCGCGTATAAGATTACTTCAATGTCTGAGACAGATTTCGTTAAGGATTCAGGTCTCGGAGTAGAAAAGGGAAGGCGGGTATATCGCAGGGCGGGCGATATTGCAGCAGGAGCCTCGCATTCTTTTGAGGCCTTCAGGGATGGTACAAAAAACGTATTCCGTAAGACTCCAGTTTCCAACCAGTATCCCCTTGTAAATGATCTGAAGGAAATTGAAGGATACGACAGTATGTTCAACAGCCAGAACTATTGTGAGTGTGAACATTGCCGCTCTATGTTAGGTCCCGCGGCTTATTTTACGGATCTGATGTACTTCATCCAGGAAAAAATCTCAAAAAAAGTATTTACAGGAAATTATTCAAAACACCCGCTTTACCTGAAGCGCAGAAGACCTGACCTGTGGAAAATGAAACTAACATGCAATAATACATCGGAAGAAATTCCATATCTTGACCTGGTCAATGAGACCCTCGAGGGTTACCTGAATTCGGAGCTTGCTGTGAACGATGTGTATGAGGAACTGGAGAAAGCGGACTGGTCCGTTAACCAGCCAATCAGCCTGTCACTCGAAAAACTGCGGCTCTATTTGAGTCACTTCGATCTGAAGCTTCCGGATATCTACAAGAATATGAAAGCTGGTGAGCAGAAGACCCTTAGCGAAAAACTGAAACTCTCACCGGAGGAATTAAGGATAATTACAAAGGATGATCCCTCCTGTGATGATGCCGGTACTCTGAAAAGATTCGGCCAGTCTGACCTTAATGAATTTAATGTGCAGAAGTTTATAGGCTATGCCGGCATCACACGCTCAGAGCTGGATGACCTGCTTAAAACATCATTCTATCCTGAAATATCACAGATAAAGATCAGTTCAATAAGTGATAACAGTGACATTCAGAAATCATATGAAGTAATCGATAACCTGACGGGCAGCATACTTGACCTTATACACAGATACCTGAGGCTGTGGAAAAAAACACCGTGGAATATCAGGGAGTATGACCTGCTGCTTACCTCAATGCAAAATGCCGGACTGCTTAAAAAACTGGAGGATAAAACCGGGGAGGGATATCCAAAGATACTGGGACTCGCACAATGGAAAACCATTCAGGATGCCCTGAAGCTTACTGTTGAGGAACTCGCTTCTGTTATCCATCAGCTGCCTGAAAAATCAATAGCTGATAATGTGAAAAGCTTCGCGGTCCGCACTTTCGATCCGGAAAAGATAGCCGGGCTCCAGCTTAATGAAAAAATTCCTCAGGTACTTGCGGGCCTTGGAATCACACAGGCTGAACTGCTAATACTCCTTGATCTGCTGGGGATAGATCAGGCAGCATCAATCGACATTGGCATCTTATCCAAATTGTTCCGCCAGGCCCGGATCGCAAAGTCACTTAAAATGAAAGCAGAGGACTTTCATAATGCCGCCTCACTAGTGCTGAAAAAAGACCTGCCTGAAAATGCTGATGATATAGAAAAGATGGTTGAATTTACTGCATGGCTGAAGAAATCTTCCCTGAAGATGCCGGAGATTGCGTTTATACTGACCGGAAAAGAAAATACTTCAAATAAGTACAAAATTGATGAGGAAACTATTGCCGCAAAGATACTTGAAATTCAGGAGAAGGATTACGAAGGACTTGGGGATGCTGCCGGTGGAAAGACTCAGAAGATGCAGGAATACCTGAAAGAGTATCTGCTCTCCAAATTTAATTTGACAGAAGATCTGCTGGACCTTGAATTCCCGCAGGCTAAATTTGATAATGCTTCAACTCAGGCGCTGGCTGCAACCTTCACAAATGAGGAACCCGATAATCCTGATGTGTTTAATGAGCTCCTTGGAAATGTACATCAGCTCGAAAGATATGCCCTGCTTTTCAGCAAGCACCGGTTCAGCAATGAAAGCATCTCTTATGCCTTCGATCAAATGGATGCCTTCGGGATTGACGATTTCAGGAGCCTGACGGTTGAAAATATTAAAAACATTTCGCTGTACAGGGACCTGCTTCTGGAGAATGATGAGATTGAAGAGAAACTGCAGAAGACCCTGACCGGATATCAGGCTGAAAGCAGCTTTGCTTCATACTATCCGGAACTGGCAGAACTGTGGCAGGAATCTGAAAGCCTCATCAAATCATTATCAGAAAACCTTACACTCACAAAGCCGGCCCTCAGTGCAATGCGGGAAATGTGGTCAGCCCTGAAGATATGCCAGAAACTGGGCATACAGGGGGACTCCCTTAATAAACTAGCATGCGGTAACTACAGCCAGGCCGGCGAAATAGCGCTGGGTGCATTCAAGTCAAAATACAATGATGAAGCGACCAGAAAAGAAAAGCTGGAACCTTATAACGATAAGATAAATACGCTCAAGAGAGATGCCCTCTGCGACTATATCATTTCAAGGTACGACAAGTTTAAGTTTGAGGACAGGGAGGATCTCTATTCATTCTTCCTTCTGAGCATAGATATGGGCGGCTGCGCCAGGACCTCAAGGCTCACAGCAGCTCACGCAAGTCTGCAGCTGTATGTCCACAGATGCCTGGCCAGCCTGGAGCAGTCGGATGTCAACCTGAATCCAAACATACCCGACGTCAGTGTGCTTCCGTCCTATATTCCCGAAGATGAATGGGAATGGAGGAAAAACTACCGCGTGTGGGAAGCAAACCGCAAGGTATTCCTGTATCCCGAGAATTACACAGAACCCTCTTTGCGTGATACAAAGACCGATATATTTAAGGAGATAGAGGACGAGCTGCTGCAGCAGAAGATCACAAAGCAATCTGCAGAGTCGGCATATAAGAAATATATATCGCGCTTTTCTGAACTGGCAAAACTGCGCTATGCCGGTGCTTACTATCATCAGGTATATGACAATTACGGGTATGTGAACCTTAAGAACACGCTTAACCCTGTTTCAAATGTGCAGGGCTTCTTCCTTGTAAGCTCGGTACATTTCCCGATGGAATCCGATGACAGCTGCTATTACCTGTTTGCCAGGACAAATGTTCAGCCGTACCAGTATTATTACAGAACTTACAACAACTATCATAAAACCTGGGGCAACTGGACTAAAATTGAAATAGGAATTGAGGCCAGGGAAATTTCTGCGCTGATCCATCAGGGAAGGCTTTATATATTCTGGACGGAGGTCAAGTCGAAAGAGATAAGTAAGTTTTCTGAAAAAGAATTTAAATCAAGCGGGTATGTATTTAAAGTCTACCTGAAATACTCAAGTCTGGATGAAAATGGAAAGTGGAGTGCTCCTCAGAGACTGTTCGTGGGCAATGGCCAGGATACTGAAGAGAATATATACAAAAGGGTAAGGAATGCCGGGTTTGACGCTGATAAATGGGAGAAGGAAAAGGATTTTATCCTGGAAAGCTA
>JBLMZM010000075.1:0-3471 GCA_050258815.1 Ignavibacteriales bacterium | reverse complement strand
ACCTGAATTATTCTTTCTTTACCTCAACCGGGTAGTTTTCAACAAACAGATAACTGCCCATTTATCTTCGGATCAGGCTATGAATAAGGATAGTAATTAGAATCCAGTTTATTTATACCTCAGGCACAACTATATCCTTACTGATATCCGACTGCAGTAAGGTGCTCATAATGCTGTGAATGAGAATCGAACCTTTTTAGCAGAAGCTGGGCTTTGGGAGGCACATATGCCTGAGTATAATTTTCCCCTACAAATTCTTTTACATCATTTATTCCATCAAATTTCATTATTGTTATGAATTCAACTTCGTCTGTTTGATCCCTTTTAAGCAGTTCAATCCCTCTATAGCCTTTGATATTTTTACTTTCAATGCTTTTCCAAACTTCCTCATAAAGAAGTTTTTCGTATTTATCTGCATTTTCTGGTGTAGTAAAGCCGTGCCATATTCGTACTATCATTTTCAGCTCCTTAATTGTTAAAGAAAGTGAATTTTCCTGAATTTATTATTTCTCTGATGATATTAACAAATTTATCGGGTGCCTTTACAGCGGGATTTGTTTTATAAAGGAATCCAATCTGATTTAATTCATCCATTTCATCTATTAATGAATGCAGTTCAATTTTATCTGTCAGTCTGCCAGGCAGTTTGGCAAACAGAATATTCTCCTTATCAAATCTGCCGGAATGTAATTGCGCAGACACATGATAGCCGCATTTACACAAGTTATTTTGTTTTACCACACTGCAATTCTTAAACAAAAAAGATTGCAGTTTACCCCTGGCCCTTGAAAGTCGCTTTCTGAAAACTGCCGCACTAACGTCGAGTATTTCTGCTCCCTCGGTACTGTTAATTCCGAAGATATCAACGAGCAGAAAAGTTATCCTCAATTCACGCGAGAGGCATAGGAGAAGTCCCTGCAGACAGCTTATTCTGATTTCATCAAAGTATGACTTATCCTCAGGATCAAACTCAGTATGTTCCCATTTGGAGGAGGATTCAAGCTCAAGGCCTTCTTCATACTTCAAAAACGTGGAGGAGTATCTTTTTTCTACCTGCTTATATCTTAACAGATAATTAGCCGCAACTTTATAAACCCAGGTGGTAAAGAGACTTTTGCCCTTAAAGGAGTCGAGATTAGTAATTATTCTTATTAGAATTTCCTGTGTGGCATCATCTGCATCAGCAGGGTTATAAAGCATTCGTAATGCCAGGCCGTATACTTTATCCTGGATTTCCCGGATGATTTTTTCCAGTGAGGCTCTGTTTCCGGCTTTTGCCTGCTCAATCAGTGTACTGAAATCCATATAAATCCTTTTGTTGTATATACTTTAGATACAAAATATTAAAAAGTGTGACATATTGTACTGCTTTAGGTCAGGAATTTTTATTATTAACTGTTTTATTTCGAATATCAGGGGCTTCCTGTCCAAAACCTCATCATATTAGACCTAAGTATTCCTTGCTTGTCATTGTGGAGTAAATTAAACAAATATTTGATCCCGATGCTTAAATCCGGGCCAGATGGACTCTTCAATATGGATAACAATTCAATAACGTTTATGCCATTGACAATATAGTTGGATTTTTATAAGATAAAACAGACCAATAGAGGACGACCATGTCCCTATTATTTACATACTTCCTGGCTCCACTCAAACGACAACAATCAAAGATTACTTATATATCATTCATTAAAAGACAAAAGGTGCAATTATATCCGGTCTTGTTAAGCGGGTACTGGATTTGGCGGAAACATGTTTTTTATTTTTAGGAATTTTGTTTGGAGGGCATATTATGAAACGGTTTTTAAAACTGATGATTGTTTTAATCGGGGTAACAACTGCAGGCTTGTTTACTATTCTGAATATATACCATACTCCAGGAAAACAAATACCTTTTAATACTTTAGAATCAAATAGTTCTACTGAATCGAAAGCCAGGGGAACACCTTATAATCTCCCAATGATGTTTGAAGCAAATTATGGGCAGGCAAATCAACAGTTTAAGTTCATCGCGCGCAGCACCAATTATACCGTCTCTCTTTTATCTAACTCAGTACAGATATCGTTGCGAAAATCACTGCCGAATGACGAAGTACAGCAATACTCCCGTAATTCAGGTTCTGAAAAAAATAGTCCGGAGTTCACAAATCTGCACATGGAATTCATTGGAGCAAACCCTTCACCCGAAATGATTCCGATGGAAGAATCATCAGGCAAAAGCAACTATTTCATTGGGAATGATCCTGCCCGATGGAGGACAGATATCCCAAACTATAAACGGGTGAAATACTTAAATATCTATCCCAACATAGATCTTGTTTTCTATGGCAACCAGAAGCAGCTTGAGCATGATTTTATTGTGAAACCCGGCGCCGATCCGTCTAAAATTAAGTTAAAGTTTCCAGAAGATGTTAAGACAACTATAAACGAACAAAATGATCTTCAGCTGGAATTAAAAGCCGGTTCGGTTGTTTTCCGTTCTCCAAAAATTTACCAGGAAGTCTCCGGAAGCAGGAAAATGATTGCAGGCAGATATGTTATTAATGAAAACAATGAAATTCAATTTTCAGTTGATAACTATGATCCCAAAGCCACTTTAGTTATCGATCCTGTCCTCATATATTCAACATATTTTGGCGGAAGCGGATATGAATATTGCACCGATATAGCAGTGGATAAACAGGGGAGTGCCTATATAACCGGGTATACGTATTCAGAGGATTTCCCGCTTATAAATCCATTTCAAAATACATTAAGAGGTTATGATATATTTGTCTCTAAATTCAATGCGGAAGGAACCCAGCTGATTTATTCAACTTTAGTTGGAAGTCAGGGTTTTGATTATGGCAATGCCATTGCTCTTGATGATGCCGGCAACGCTTATGTTGTTGGAACAAGCAGCTCAAGTTCATACAGCAACGAAACACCTTTCCCAACAGTAAACGCATTTCAGGATACCAACTATGGTGGTAATTACGGTTATGAAGGAAATACAGTCCTTTTTAAATTAAACCAAAATGGCAATAAACTGCTTTACTCAACTTATTTTGGTAACGATGGTAAATGGCAGAACGGTTGTGATGTTGCCGTAGATAAAAACGGTAATGCCTATGTGCTTGGAAGTCTTTATATCGATTACAATGAAAGAGATTTCCCACTCCGGAACGGATTTATTTCAGAAGCGTATTTCGGCGGGTTTTCTTTCAATTATTTTGTGGCAAAGTTTGACCCGGCTAAATCCGGCGATGCTTCACTCATATATTCCAGCTGGCTCGGTGGAAAGTGGGATGATGGTTATGACTACCGTTCAGGAGCAATTGCCGTTGATGCCGAAGGATATGCCTATGTAACCGGAGAGACATATTCAACAGATTTCCCATTGAAAAATCCAATTCAGGATAAGATTAATGGTGAAAGGGATGCATTTATTACGAAAATTGATAAAAGCGGCTCTTCCATTATCTACTC
>JBLMZM010000074.1:0-7467 GCA_050258815.1 Ignavibacteriales bacterium | reverse complement strand
TAAAACAGGGTAAGGAGCCTGTACTTTTGCTTAAATAATTAAAAATCATCTATACTTGTTGGGTCCGGCTATAATTGAAAACATTAAAATGCTCAACCTGAAATCTATATTATTAGGTCTGTTTCATCATTGTTACCGGACTGGTAGAAGACAACTGTAAACACACTACCTTTCCCTTTTTCACTCTTGACATAGATACAGGCGTGATTCAGCCGCAAATACTCCTTCGTAATAGCCAATCCCAGGCCATTCCCATCGTACCTTCTGTTGTATCCTATTTCTTCCTGTGAAAATGGTTTGAACAGGCTCTCCATATATTCTCTTGAAATGCCGATCCCGGTATCTAGTATGTCAACACAAACGGCTCCGTCATTGTCATATATGGTAATTTCTACTTTCCCATTATTTGTAAATTTCAGTGCATTGTCAATCAGGTGTTGAAATGACTGAATGATCGTATAGCTATCGCCATCTATTGTCGCTGTTTTGCTTTTATTCTGAAATTCAACCTCAAGGTTTTTTTCACTGGCCAGGGATCTGAAATCTGTCAGTAAAAGCGATAAAACACTTTCAAGATTTATCTTTGTAACCGAAGTATAGTAATTGCCTATCTGAATGCTGGACATTGCAAGAATATCTTCAATTGTCCTTTGCAGTCTGAGGGATGATCTGTTTATTGAGTCAAAATATTGCACCAGGTCACTAATGCCCTTGTTGACCAGTTCCTCTTCCATGAGTGACATGAATCCAAGGATTGAATTCAGAGGAGTCCGTATTTCATGCGACATTTGATTAAGAAAGGCCGTTTTAAGTTTGTCGGATTCCTCAGCCTTATCAAATGCACGCCTTAAAAGCTCATCGTTCTGTTTCTTTTCTGTAATATCCCGCTGAATGGAAATATATCCTGCAATATTCTCATGCTGGTCATAAATGGGACTCGTACTTTGCTGAACGGTAACCAGATTAGCACTACTGGTTTTATTGATTATTTCCTCGTCAATATTCTTCCCTGACAGAAGATTCTCCCAGAATTTTCTGTAGAATTCATCAGTCATCAGTCCACTCTTGATTATTCTCGGAGTCTTGCCGATGACTTCTTCGCTGGAATAGCCATAAAATTTTTCAAACTGGGGATTTACATAATTAATTACGCCATTCCGGTCGGTCATAAAAATTACTTCATGGGAATGCTGAATGGCAAACTCAAATTTAAGGCTCTCTTTTTTTTCCTTTTTGAGCTTTTGTGTGACATCCTTTAATGAAATAACAGAGCCTGTGGCAGAACCATCGTGATGATAAATAAACTTATGATCATACTCAACCGTCTTCCTGCTGCCGTCTTTACATATCAGCACAGTGTGGCCCGAAACTTCGCGTGAAAGGATATTCCGGATGTCATTGTCTAGCGACAAATCCTCGGGCTTCAGTATGTCATTTATCACATGATCTATTGCTTCACTTCTGCTGTATCCCGTAATTAATTCAGCAGCCGGGTTAATGCGGATCACATTACCTGTTAGATCCGCAGTAATTATACCATATCCGAGACTGTTGAGTATTGAATATTCATCGTTTACTCTCCGGGATTGGTCCTTCTTCGGATGCTGGTTTAAGATTTTCTTTATCCTGAGATTTAACTGCTGCAGGTCGACAGGTGATAATATTACTCTTGAAGAATGAATTCCGGATGACAGGAGAATATCTGAGCCATCTTTTTTATCATAGTAGTATATAACCGGAATTTCCAGGCGTGAGGCTAGCTCCTCACTAGATTCAACATATTCCTTTGAAGAATGATCAGTAACATAGGCAAAGATAAGGTCTTTTGAGTCCTTTTCTATTTTTTCAGCATCTGACCTGTCATTGATTAGTATCGGATGTACTGCATAGCCCAACTCCTCCATGTGACTCTTCAGACCATTACAGGAACCAGCATGACTTTCAATAAATAGAATCTTATTTGGCATTGTCCTTTTCTAAAGTTTACATTTTAATTATGAGCCAAAGTGAGTCGCCTTTTTTCTTCCCAGATAAGGATACCCGAAATTATTTTAAGATAATAACTTCTCCTGCCTATAATCGGATAATTATGCTGGAAGTTGAGAAAACCGGCATAATACAATTGGACAGTTTTCAACGACACACCAGAGGGAAATATTATTCCCCTGGTTTAGTCGTTCTGAAACATCTTAAAGTTCCGTAAGGAATTGCAAATATAGGATGAAGTGCTTATTCGATCTTTTTGGTCACTTCAATTTCCAGCTGTTCCATCCTATATCTTAACTTGGAGCGGGATAATCCCAGTATCTTGGCAGCTTTTACCTGGTTGCCTTTGGTAATATCGAGGGTTTTCAGTATAAGTGTTCTAAGCACCAGATCAATTCCGACCCCTTTTGAGGGAATTCTTAAAATAAATTTATCGTCATCAGGCACTGAGGCTTTACCTGAGGAAAGAAAATTCAGGTGTTGTTCCTTGATTTCATCGCCATCAAGCATAAGAACCGCCCTTTCAATAGTGTTTCTTAGCTCTCTGACGTTACCCTTCCAGTACTGGTTTTCCAAAAATGCAAGAGCATCGTTGTCAAAACCCTTAATTTTTTTATTGAACTTTGCTTCAAATTCTTTTAAAAAGCCATAGGAGAGAAAGGGAATATCTTCCTTTCTTTCGCGCAACGGGGGAATGTTTATTTTAGCCACATTAAGACGATAATAGAGATCCTCCCTGAAATTCCCCTTCTTGATCTCTTCCTCCAGGTTCCGGTTGGTAGCTGCCAGCACACGCACATTGACCGATATTTCCTTTTCGCCACCCAGTCTGTAGAATGTCCTTTCCTGCAGGATTCTTAGCAGTTTAACCTGCAGATCAAGAGATAGTTCACCAATTTCATCCAGGAGAATAGTACCCCCATCGGCCAGTTCGAACTTGCCTAGTTTGGTTTTCTGTGCGGCTCCTGTAAAAGCTCCTTTTTCATGTCCAAACAACTCGCTTTCAGCCAGCTCCTTTGGAATTGCAGCACAGTTAATCGTAATAAAGGCATTGTTTTTTCTCGGGCTCTGCTGGTGAATGAACTTTGCAAACACCTCTTTGCCGGTACCGCTTTCGCCTTCCAGCAATATTGTTGTACCATCGCTTTTGGCCAGTTTTTCCACAGAACTCAATACCCGCAGTATATTTTTGCTGCGTCCGAAATACTCCCTGTTTATTTCATCTTCTTTAATCAGGGAATGCAACTTTTCAACTTCGGATTTAAGCTTAAGGTGTTCCAGACATTTATCCAATACAATCTGAAGTTGTTCGAGATCAATTGGTTTCAGCAGAAAATCAAAAGCACCCGATTTCATGGCTGAAACGGCAATCTTGACGTCTGAATAGCCGGTAATCATAATAACTGGAATATGAAAGTATTCCTTCTGGAGCAGTTTCAGGATATCCAGGCCGTTATGGCTGGTAAGATAAATGTCCAGAAGAATAACATCAGGCTGAAACTCGTTTACTTTTTCGAGTACCTTGTCCCCCTCCTCACAGGTATCCACTTCATAACCCATCTTAGTCAGAACCTTTTTAAGCGAAATGCAGATCAAATTATCATCATCAACTATAAGTACATTTAGTTTCATTCTATAACACCATTAATATTAGGATTAAATCTGACAAAAAAGCGGGTACCTTCCCCAAGCTGCGATTCAAAATTTATGGTGGCATCAAATTCATCCAGGATCATCTTGCAGACACTGAGTCCCAGCCCGGTTCCATTCTCTTTATTTGTATAAAAATCGTTGAATATCTTCTCCTTGCTCTCCTCACTGATACCGCTTCCGGTATCCTGAATCTCGAGAGTTACCCATTTATTACCTTCAATAAACTCCTGATAAGTTTTAATCCTTACAGTTCCCTTTTTCTCAATAGCCTCGAAGGAATTGGTCATAAGATTCAATATTACCTGTAATACCTTGTTCTTATTAAAATAGAGTAATGGAAGGTTGGAGTCGGGTTTATTAATAACTGTAATGTTTAATATTTTGGCCTTGGCACTCATTATTTCGATTGCAAGATTCACCACATCATTCAGCGCCTGCGGAAAACAGTCGTTATGGGTACTGCGCGAGAAATCCAGCGTTGTTTCAATAAGTGCCTGGATCCTTCTGGTGGCTTCTATACACGAACCGATCGATTCCTTGATTTCGTCACTAATATCGGACATATTTACAAAATCCAGATTCAGCTTAATAGCAGACAAGGGATTACGGATCTCATGAGCCAGGCTTGCAGCTAATTTGCCTAAAATCTGAAGTTTATTTTCCTGTATATCATTATGCACTATCATAATTCCATCTAACTACAATTTGCCGGTAAATAAATCATAAACATTATTAGACCAATAAATTTGCTGCACTTAGTTAAAAGTTGCCGCACTTTACCCAATGTATTTGAACAAGATATAAGCATACATGTAATATCCGCATGACCGGATACTACAAAAACAGCCTATTTGCCTTCATAAATAATAATTTAAGTCTAAAATTGGTTAATATTAAACACTTTTTAAATTACGGTCCTAATTTTAGCCAAATTATTATTAATATGCAACTCAGTTGTTTATTCTCTATTTACAATTTTGAGGTAAAAGACAGGTAACCGGAGAGTTTATGGGGCAAAAAGGAGCGAACCTGAAAGGTTCGCACTCTATTTTGCGTTAAGTTCTTTTAGGATTGCAGCTGCAGTAGAATTCAGTACCGCCTCTGTATTGTAGAAGTTAGATTTGATTTTTTGCTGTATTAAACTTAAATCTTTAATATTTGATTTTTTGGCTTGCAAGGTTTTGGCCTCGTTAGAGATTTCTAGTTTATCCTGTTTTTTAACATCCTCAGCCGGAACAGCCTGGGTTTTCCTCGTATCCTGCATAGGAAGATAATTATTTGATATCCCTTTGATTTCCAACTTTTTCACCTGTTATAATTTACTAATTTCTTTTTGTTTTGAATATTCTTGAGTTCCAGACTAATTTTATTCTGTTCTGTTTTTATCTCATTAATTATATTATCGAACTTATTTTCCAATTGTTTAGTCAGGGAGTTCAGTTCAGGTTCATACTTCCCGAGTACACCAATGTCATAGTTTTCTTTCAATTCATCTCTCAGGGAGTTCATTTTCCTGATGTTTTCCTCAAGCTCAGCCATGACTGAACCAAAGTTTTCATCATTAAGACGATCCAAAGCCACCAGGAGAAGTTCCAGGATAGCGTTAATTTCCTTTATTTTAATTTCCAGAGCGTTCATCAGCTAAAAAAACTCGAAGTATTTATTACCGAACTTGAGGCATTAAGCAGCGCAGCAAGCTGCGTCTGCAGTGCCTCGTATTTTTTTCTCATTACATCGGCACTTTTGTCGATTCTTGTCTGAGTGGATGTAATCTTACTTGACAGATCCGTAATGGTCTTTGTATATGAAGTATTTACTTTAGCCAGATACCCATCACTTCCAAGGTAAGGATTTACCAGGTTGTAAAGCTTTGAGGCAACACCACTATCTGAATTGAATATCGCTTCCACCTCACTCAGGTTATTGGCAATTTTGCTATCCAGCTTTGAGCTGTCAGAAATAGTAAGCCCGCCGTCAGAAGCGAAAGAGATTCCCAGCTCACCCAGCCTTCCAAGCTTACCATCAGCAATTCCGCTAACCCTAGTGTATGCCGCCTGGGAGAGTCCGTTTAACAATGAGATTGCCGTAGCATCTCCTGTAAACTTACCCCGCGCCACGGTGCTGGTACTGCTGTTAATTTTAACGTAATTGTATACATCATTGAATTTGGAAACAAAATCCGTAATTTTGGTTTTAACTGAAGACGTGCTGCCGGCAACCGAAATATTTACATTAGGATCTGTATCTTTCATTTCAGCCGTTAGCGACAAAGTCAGACCCTCCACCAGATCGCTGACCACGTTAGAATTTCTTTGGATATCCATTCCATTAAACTGGAACTTGGCATTCAGCGCAGAGGCATCGTAAATATAACCAGAAGATCCGTCACTTATTACAGTGTCGCGGTCTACCGTTCTCGGTGTGTTTGCATTCAGTGAATACCCGAGAAAATTCAGCAGACTCTCAGAAGATGAATCTTTTTCCTGCAGAATTATCTGGTTGTCAACTCCCATATTCTTTGCTGTCATGGAAAGTCTGCTGTGTGTACTATCCGGAGAAAATGCAGCGGCAGAAACCACGTCCGAAGCCTGGGAATTGATCGCATCCTTTATCTTTTGCAGCGATGACTTGAAATCCGTCACCGTATCGTCAATTGTCACGCTGACGTCTTTTGTTGTTGAGCCGGAGACGACCTGGAAGTTGTATGTGCCATTTGCCAGCTTTGCAGCAGAAGAAAGATCCTGCTTTGATACCGCAATGTCTGCTTTTGCAAGCTGCTGTACACGCATTGTGTAGCTTCCGGCAGTTGCAGTAGAAGTTGCGGTAGCACTCATAAATGAGCTGTTGGAAAGCGAAGCCGTCATGGTAGGCAGAAAAAGAGAACTGCTGCCCGTCGTTTTTAGATCATTAAGTATAGATTTAAGTGAATCGAGCTTGGAACTTAAAGTAGAGTACCCGGTAATCATATTCTGATACTTTGTCTTTCTGTTATCCAGGGGAGTAATCGCCCTGTTTTGTTCAGAAGTAATAAAACTGCTGACCAACGAATCTATACCTGAAGTTGTTAGTGCATCGATTGCCATAAGGCCATACCTTAAATCTTATTATTTTTCTTATCTCAGTTTATTTGTTTTTTCAAAAGCACTGATCCAGGTATCCCTGAGTTCGGAGAGTATCTTAAGAACCATATCATAATTCTGGGCTCTCATCTGATCCTGACAGTACTTATAAAGCCTCAGCAAACCGGTTGAAACTTCTTTTACTTCAGGGCCCTCATAACTAAGCGAGTTAATAAGCTCCTGCAGGGCATTGTTTGTTCTTACCATGTCATGCTTCTGGCAGTTTACAATTGCAAAGTCATATATCTTAATTAACAGCTGCTGGGGTGTAGCCTCTAGTATCTCTTTTGCAAGATACTGGTTAACTTTATTTAAGCCTGGACGCGCGTAAGCTGTATTATACATAAATAATATCCCGATGAAAATGTTTTAGAATAGCCCTCCTTAAAAAAGGAGGGCTTACAAAGTGAGAATTAAATCCTTGACTGATTACCAGTTTGATTTAACTATTATCTAAAGAGCTGCAGAACGTTCTGAGGAGCACTGTTGAGCTGACTGAGCATTGATGTTGCTACCTGAGAACCGATTGAAGCCTTTGTAGCATTCAACTGTTCCATTGCCATATCGGCATCAAACAGCCTGCTTACACTTGCCTGTGCATTCGAGATTGCTGATGTCAGGTATTCGTCCTTTACATCAAGTCTCTGCTGGAAGTTACCAATCTTTCCTAATGCATCGTTTACCTTCGTTTCGAATTTACCGATTGCAG
>JBLMZM010000073.1:0-24346 GCA_050258815.1 Ignavibacteriales bacterium | reverse complement strand
AAATCCGAATTTTGTGGATATTACTACCTTTCCTTTGAAGGGCAGAAGTGCTTCTCCTACGAGTTCTTCATTTACAAATGGGCCGTATGCTTCTGCTGTATCGAAGAATGTAACTCCAAGTTCAACTGCAGAGCGGAGAAGTTTAATCATCTCATTTCTGTCCGGGGGTGTACCATAGGCAAAACTCATTCCCATGCAGCCTAGTCCAATGGCAGATACTTCCAGATTACTCTTTCCCAACTTTCTTTTTTCCATAGTCTTTCTTCCTTTATTTCTCTTAATTTTTCTAGAGGTTTAGTTTTACATTACCCAGCATCTTCACCACTGCAGGATCACGGTGGTCGAAGAAGCTGCTCTTTTTCGTATCCAGCGTCATAATAGCTTCCATGTCGTCCCGGTTAAGCTCAAAATCGAACACATTAAAGTTTTCAACGATCCTTTCCTTATGAACTGATTTTGGAATTACAACTACTTCTCTTTGAATCATCCAGCGCAGGATTACCTGTCCAACGGTTTTGTTGTATTTTCCGGCGAGAGACACTAGCAGTTCATTCTGAAAGATGTTGTTCCGGCCCTCGGCAAAAGGCCCCCAGGACTCGATCTGTACCTTGTTTTCCTTTAAGAACTTCTGTGTTTCAATCTGCTGGTTGAAGGGGTGCGTTTCTATCTGATTTACCTGAGGCGTTACATTGTTATGAATTATGAAATCCATAACCCTGTCCGTCTGGAAGTTGCTTACACCAATAGCTTTGGTTTTCCCTTCCTCATATAGCTCTTCCATTGCATGCCATGCCCCGTAAACATCCCCATATGGCTGATGAATAAGGTAGAGGTCGAGATAGTCCAGCTGGAGCTTTTTCATTGATTTCTCAAAAGCCTTCTTTGCGCTTTCATAGCCTGCATCCTGAATCCAGAGCTTTGTTGTAATAAAAAGCTCGTCCCTTGGAATGCCGCTTCTTTTAATTGCCTTGCCGACAGCTTCTTCATTCAGATAAGCAGCTGCCGTGTCAATCAGCCGGTAGCCTGTCTCAAGAGCCCAAAGAACGCTTCTTTCGCATTCCTCAGTATCAGGGACCTGGTAGACTCCAAAACCCAGAACCGGCATTTCCACATTATTATTTAATAGTACATAATGCATAATTTCCCTTTTCACTGTTTATAATCATAATACTACAGGAAGCAAGGCCATTTGCAATTCAATCATTCGGCCCTGATTTATATTTACACAAAAATAATAATAAAACCCCTAGGATAGGTTTTCCCTGCGGCTCAAAGTTTTTTGCTCTGCGGCTCACTTTTTTGCGTGTGTTCTGGATAGGCCGGGGTATTCCGGGATAAATAAACTGGTAATTTTTAAATAACTGGGAATTCCATTGGCGAAAAAGACTCTCTCGAAGCACTTTCGAATGCCCTTTTGGTGAGAAAGATTTTAGGACATTTTTATGACATCGGCTTTCAGGAAATGCTGAATACAAAGTAAATTCGCACAATTTGGATAAGGTGTGCGTAAAATCCCAATCTTTCCGCTACCAAAGATTAAAGCCCGGGAACAACTTTAATGCTGATCCCGGGCTTTTTGTATTCTGAAGCCCATCAGGATTTACCCAGTTGTGCCTTATCTTCAATACTTACACTGCTTTAGGGATCAAGTAAAATTTTTCGAACTTTTCCCATCTTTTTTTACAAAATTTTCCGAAAACGACTCTCGTGATCATATATATATAATTAAGGATTTTCCCGAACTTTGCACCCGGGAGAGCTTTAAGCATAAATATAACTTTTAACCGATAAAAAGTGTAAATTTAGCTCTATAATTTCAGGATTATGCCATGAATAAAAACCCACAACAGGAATTAAGGGATAATATCGACCGCTAGCTCATGGCCTGCGGCTGGGTAATTCAGGAAAGAAGAATATTAACCTTTCTGCCGCTGCGGGTGTTGCCGTAAGGGAATACCAGACGGATGCGGGGCAGGGCGGCTATACATGCTTTAACTAAATTGCTTTTCTTAAGTTACAGAGACGTTTCAATTCAAAAATATATGGGGCCATCTATGCATTTGAGAGGGAATGTTCTAGCCGTATTTTGTATCATTTCTATATTCTGGGCCAATAATTACGTAAATCTTAAAGGGGAGGAAAAACAATACAATACTGATCCTTATGGATTTGCAGCTTCACAAATTGTTCTAAATAAAATTGTAATGCTCGGTGAAAACGGCGCTCTTGACCACTACAATTTATTCCCCCATATAACCTTTCTTAACGTTATTAAAAGCTGGAAAAATACTGTTCAAAAGGAGAATCTTCATAATAAGACTCTTACATTAGTGATTGAAAGAAGCCCTTCTGCTGTAAAATTAGTTCAAAAAATTATTGATGAAAATGACCTGAACCCATTTCTTGAAACTGAAAGTTTGGTTTACAGCCTGGAAGATTTATATCTGTTCTCCAAATTGGGCGAGCTTAAAAAAGAAATCGAATCGACCGGAAACCATCTTAAAATTGTTGGATTTGAAATAGATGAAAGATATGACAACGAATGGTTCTTTAAGAAAAGTAACGAAGAAAGAAGTAATTTTACCGGCATAGAAAGAGACAGCCTGCTTTATAAGGATATGAGTTCTTATATCAAATCCAATCCGGATGAAAATATTTTAATTAATTATGGCCATGCTCATTTATCCGATGAATATTTCCACAGAACTTTCCCGCCTGATGTTTACGGAAAAGGGCATTGCTTTGCTTATTACTTACGGAGAGATCTTAAAGAAAAATTTGTTACGATTGATCAAAACCTGGTTTACGATTCTTTTTTTGAAAATAGGAATGATTTGTCTTATGTAAAGAAAAAGAATTTTCTTCTAGAAAAAGGTGATACAATTTTAATAAATCAATTGGGTTACAGAAACCTGTTTGCTGATTTTTTGATTGTAAAGCACGATGGCTTGGTTGGACCGCATTTCATCAGAAATGTATTTTCCCGAAACACGCTATTAAGGAACAGTAACATGCTTTTGGAATTCGATAAGTATAGCAGAAAATACAATAAAAGTTTAACCCTTCAGCCTAAAGAGAATCAAAACCCTTTAGTCGCACGTTTACTTCAATCCATGAATCTGATTACAGGTAGAAACTTTAAGTCAATTCCGGAATATACAGCCTATCTGGATTCAACAAAAAGTGAATTTTATCATAACAGAATTTCTGAAGAGCTGTTTTCAAAGGAATTATATGGTTACTTAAAGAACAATCCTGAAAACAATAATTTCAGGTTTATGCTTTATTGCATCGGGATGGTTCCAAATATTTATTTTTCAGTTGGTGTCCCCCTGGTGGAAACATGGGAGAATGATTTATGGAAAAATGCTCAGGTCCACATGAACTACTTTGATTATGTCGGTTTATTATGGCTTGGGACTGATGAAGAAAAAGAGAAAGCCTGGGAATTCTTGGCAGGGTATACAAAAGAAAACTATTCTGATGCCCCTCAATATCTGGAATGGTACTACAAAAATAAGTACAACTATAATTTCGATATGTAATCAAAATATATTGTAAAATAGATTAATCCTATGAGGAGGACGATGGTGCCGGGAAACACTTCCCGGCACTGCTAATAAACATCTATGGAAGTATATATGAATAAGTTTTTACTTGTTAAAATTTTTTAAGAGTTTCTAGAAAATTTTTCAGCGTAACATTCAGCGTTTTGAGGTTTGTCTTAATATGGAGGAGGGGAATATCACCTTTTGCTCTGAAAATAATCGGCCTCTTTAACCCCGGTTTCGTATAAACAACGTGATCCCCGCTAGTTCTTTTATAAGAGCATCCAATGTATTCAAGATACTTGCGGAAATCCTTATTGGTGACGGAGTCTTTTTCTCCCATGATGAGTTCCTAAACGGGTATTCTTATCGGCTTTCTTTCGGTTTTAATGAATCTGGATGCCTGCGGCAGCTTTTTTCCGGATTTAATTGAATTCCTATTAAAAACCGGGGGAGTATACCGGGTTACAGGCTTTCTCTGCAGTTTCCATCCTAAATCGAGCAGCACATCAGTAAGTGTGTGCGCTTCTGTTGTTTCTTCAAGAAAAATACGCAGTACCTGCCCGAAATCTTCCTGTGCCTCTTCCATCGTGGTTCCATAGGCTGAAAGTTCAAGAGCGGGCGCATAGGCAACATAAAAGTCGCCTTTCTTTATCATAAATATCTGTACATCTACCTGTATATTTTTCATCGTATATTGTCACTCTTGAATATTATTTACAGCTATTAATTACTGCAAATGTAACAATTACAGCAGGCCTAATCAAGACAATTGATAAAATAACACCAGCCATGGGCAGGGCCTCTGGCAAAGGGCAAAATTGTGCAAATCCCCTAATCACGCAAAAAATAATTATTTTTCAGGAAATTTTTTGAAAACGTCCCTCGTTACGATATATGTGTGTTTTGTCGAAAAGTATTTATGATACTTTTATGACATCGCATTTAGAAAAATGCTAAATACAGCCTGAAATCCAATAATTTGGATCATGTTCGGGAAATCCCACTCTTTCCGCTCCCAAAGAATAAAGCCCGAATACAGTTAAAGCCCTGTTTTCGGGCTTTTTTCACATAGAGGCATCCTTTATGTACTCTACTACTAAATTTTGTATATTCAAAATAAAATAATGCAGGATTTATGAAAACCTTAATCGAAACTGACTATCAGCACGCCGTTAATGTAAAGGCACTGCTGAAGGAAAAATTCGGTGACCTGATATATAAGATATACTGCTATGGTTCTAGAGTCACTGAACAGCGGCAGGATACCGATTTTGATATAATCATAGTTACTTCAGAAAAGGTGGACTGGCGTAAGGAGGACGAGATTTCTGACGTCCTGTATTATTACGGTCTCGAACATGATATTCTCTTCGACGACAGATGCTTTTCAAAAGATGAGTTTGAAAATAAATACAAGTACATGCCGTTTATTGTTGAAGTAAAAAGCTTTGGAATTGCTATCTGAAATGGAGAAAGAGGAACTCAAAAATATTGTGAATTACAGAGTTGAAACTTCCTATGGCGCAATAAACGAATCAGAAAGCAATTGGCCAACGGGTTTTTAAGTACAGCAATGAACAGTATTTATTATGCCGGCTTTTACATCGTAAGTGCACTGGCTGCATTGGACAACTTTTCAACTGCAAAGCATAAACAGCTGATCGGTTACTTCAATAAAGAGTATATTAATTCAGGCAGGATCGATCCGGAAATTGGTAAAATCTTAAGGACAGCTTATGACAGGCGTCAGGCCGCCGATTACCACGATTTTGTAACTTTGACCAAATTGGATAGGGTGCGGAAAATCCCACTCATTTGGCCAAAGTTAGCAGTTTCAGGATCCAGGTAACACATTGAACTTTATTCTCAAGTATTTCGAATTCTTCATGTTGTGTTTTAATATAATCCTCAAAGATATTTCTTTTTCCGGGGTATAGCTTTATCAATTCCTCGGATCTTCGCTCAATAGATCTAAACATAGCTTCATCTGTTCTCTTTTGCTCATCTTTGTCAGGCCTGTATTCTTCAATAATTTCGACGGATTGTTTTGCAAAAATCGGGAAGATCTCTTCATATTTAAGATAGGTGCCGGTGTATGGATTCTTATCATCACCGGCATAAGCATCGTCAATTATCAGGTAACCGTTTTCCCTGATGCAGCGCCTGACCCAGTTTAGTGTGGCTTCCATATTTCCCAGAACAGGACCGACCGCTCCAAGTATAACCAAATCATAGCCAGAGAGTTCAATAATAATTTTTCTAATATCTGCAATTATAAACTCACATAAGTTATCTACATGATATTCCTTTGCTTTAGAATCCGCATACCTGATGAAATCAGGAAATGCATCAATGCCTAAACATCTAACATTAAATTCCTTTGCGATTTTGACCGAAACTGCACCTTTGCCGCAACCAAGATCCAGTACTTTTGTGGAATCATTTATTTTTATATGTTGCCTTATCAGACTGATTATTTCCCCTGGTGATGAGCCCAGTTCCCACAAATCCTGAAGCAAATAATTAAGATAAGGATATAAGGAAGCATCCTTCCCGTCTAGAGACAAAAGGATGCTTTTTTTTGTACTATTCATTTTAAGAAAGAATATATTGCTCTAATCAAATAAATTTTCCAGGAATCCCCCTCTTCTTTTCCTGTGATGATCCCTTTCATAATCATCATCATCGTCATGGCCATGGTGCTTGCCATAGCGGTCGTCATAGTAGGATCGGGATGAATCCCTTTCTTCAACCTGTCTGTTTCGGGCGATTATTTTATCAAGTTCACCTTTATCCAGCCAGATTCCCTCGCATTTGGGGCAAATATCGATCAGAACATCAGCTTTTGTTACTTCATTCATATATACATCACACGATGGGCACTTCTTCATTGTAATTCTCCTTAATTATGATTAAAATCAAGTGTAAGCGTACACTTTTCAAATTCATAAAATTTATTAAGGTTTGTTAGTTACAGGTTATAAGTATTACTTTGGGATGTTATTTTTTGGGCGGATTCCAGATCTCAGAATTCAGTATTGATGTCCGAACTGTATTAGAAGTGAATAATGCTGCCTGCGGGATAAGGAACGTAACTTTATTGGAACTATCAAAAACTAAGAACTCATCTTCCTCAATATTACTATCTTTGTCATCAGGGCAAACGTCGGAATTTTCAACTGAGAATTGAAACTGATCTTCCGGAGCCCTGCTGCCGGAGCTTATTACGGACAGGAAGAGTAAAGCTGTCAAAATAATGATATTTAATTTAAGTTCCATTTTACTTAGTTTATTACCAGTGGTAGCAGCAACAAATCAGGTGAATAAATCTAAACTAAAATAGATCCAATTAGTTTAACATACAAGACTTTTAGAAATCTAAATTATTCATTATAAATCTTTGGCATGAATTAAGGAATAATGCATTGGAGCTGAGGCGTAAAAATAAATGAAAAATATACTGTATATAGTCTTTTTCCTATTTGTCTTATTTTCAGTTAGAATACCTGATACCGGGCAGGATCATAAATCATGTCCAGATATTTATTCACTGGTTTCGGATATACCTGAAATCATGGAAAATGGATATTCACAATCAGATTATGAAGACGGAATATATCTTACTTCTTTAGCCAGCAGCTTGCTTCCTGGCAATATTAAAAAAACAGATACCCTGAAGCAATTTTTCTATGATGATTTCTGCAAAATTTTTCAACCGCCACGATAATATTCAATACCTCCTGCAAATAACGATTCTAATTATTACAGATTCATTTAATTTTTTCAGTACAAAGTCATTCTTTTAATTCGGGGATAAAATTTCTCCAATAATCTGCCGGCTTGTACACTATTAAAAGTATAATTCGGAGGATTTATGTTTACAAAAGATGAAAGCAACTATTTAAGAGGTTTATTGATCCTTGCTGCAATTGACCAAATAATAACAGAAAGTGAAAGGAGTTTCATTAGGAATACAGGAAAAAAGCTTGGTTTTGAGAGCAAATTTTGTACTGATTCACTGGAAGGAATCCTGGAGAATAAATATATAGACCGCACAATACCTGTTTTTAATGATAACAATATAGCAAAAAGTTTTGTTCAGGATTGTTATATTTTAGCCCTGTCAGATAATAATCTATGTCAGGAAGAGATTTTCTGGCTTAATATTGCAGCTATGAAAAACAATATTCCCAATATCAGTATTAAAGGAGATTAGTTTTCATAGATAAATTCGATAATTTTTTTGGTTAAATAGTAAGAAAAAATATTTAACACATCATTTTAATTAGGAGCCATCCCAATGACAAATGTTGGAAAAACGAAAGTTAGCAGAGATCAATTATTTGCAATTAAGTTGTCGTTGGCATTTGGTGTATTCATGCTGGCTGTCAAGTGGTACGCTTATTTAATTACCGGTTCATCAGCCATCTTTTCTGATGCTGCTGAATCTGTTGTGCATATCATAGGTGTTGGTTTTGCTGTATATAGTTTGTGGCTCAGCTTAAAACCCGCTGATAATGAACATACTTATGGTCACGATAAGATAAATTACTTTTCTGCTGGGTTTGAGGGGGGATTAATAATAATAGCTGCATGCTATATTATTTATTTGTCAATTGAACGGTTAGTTCAGGGAGTACAGCTAAGCAATATTGATAAAGGAACTTATTTTACGCTTCTTGCATCAGTAATAAATTTATTTCTGGGTTTATATCTTGTAAGAAAGGGAGAAAAAACTAATTCTCTCATACTGATTGCAAACGGTAAACATGTATTAACAGACTCATGGACAAGCTTTGGGGTCGTTGGTGGTCTTATTTTAACGTGGATTAGCGGGTGGCTTCCATTTGACCCGATTTTTGCGGTCATAGTAGCGGTAAATATTCTATGGACCGGGGGAAAGCTGGTAAAACAATCCTTTGGGGGATTAATGGACACCGGATCGCATGCACTAAGGGAGAAAATTGTAAACCTCCTTGATGAACTGAGTTCAGATAAGAAATTTGAATATCATGAATTAAGATTTAGGGAAAGCGGAAACGTAATTTGGATAGAATTTCATTTGTTATTCCCGACAACTATTTCATTAGAAGAGGCACACCTGTTAGCCACTGGTTTTGAACATTCAATAATATCGAAGTTTGACAAAGAAGTAAAAATAATTACACATCTTGAACCGGTTGCATCGCACAAAAAAGTCCATGGTGAATTAAATATGAAAAAGTAAACAATAAGAATAATTGTGAAAGTATATTTGTTATTATTTATATAATGTGCTTATCCGAAAGTCCATCTGACCCGGATTTAAGCTCTAAAATCCTTTACTTTTCAAATTTTTTGTAAAATATTTATGACACTTTTATGACACCGGCTTTCGAAAAAGGTTCAATTCAGTTCGAAATTTGGCTTTTTGAAAGGGGAGCGCTTCATCCCACTCTTTCCGCATAGAAAGAACAAAAGCCCGGAACAGTTTGATACTGTCACGGGCTTTTGTTCTTTTAAAAAGACCCCTTTACTGAGGTTATCCTTTATTTTAGGATAACCATTTTTCTGGATGCAGAATATTCACCGGCTATTAATTTGTAGTAATATACTCCGCTCGAAAGGGAAGCCTTGAACTCTACTGAATACCTGCCTGCAGACTTCTCTTCATTTACAAGAACGGCAACCTCTTTACCCAGCAGGTCATAAACAGTTAAGGTAACTTTGCTCCCCCTGGGAATTTCATAATTTATTATTGTGGAGGGATTAAACGGATTTGGATAATTCTGACTTAATGCAAAACCGGACGGGACGGCATCTCTGTCATTTTTAACATCGGCAATAACTCTTTTACGCAGAAGATTCCACATTTCCGGCCTGTCTCCATCCTGTCCCAGTGCCCACATTCCAATTCCCTTCAGACCCTTGGAAGCCGCAAGGTTATATTTTAAATTGATGCTTGAATCAGTGTCAAACCAATCCTGGACCCAGAGGCTGTCCTGCTGATAATAATACCAAGCAGTTTGAGATGAACCATCCCATCTTAATCCATGGGTCTGGGAATTTACTATTTCAGAACGGAAAAAAGTTGAAGCTACATGCCTTGTAACTTTTGCATATGGGGAAGTGGATGTAACTTGCCAGCGGTTACCAAAATAGGGAACCCCAAGTATGAGCTTTGGGGAATATTGAGGTATTACAGCGCCGTATCCGAAGCTAGTTGTTGTCAGGGCTGTAGTAAGATTATAGACTCCACCGATAAGGGGAGAACTGGGACCAGCATTTGTACTCCAGCTTCCGTTAAAATCATATCCCATTATAAAAATGTAATCGCAGGCTTTAGCCAGTCCCGGTAGATCCCATCCGCCCCAGTTGATAACCGGTCCGGCATAGGATACTTCCTTACCGGGGAAGTCACTGTGAATTGTATTTGTCAGCTCAGACATAAACCCGTTGATAAGAGCACCCCTGTCCGCTTTATTTAACCCTTCAAAATCAATATTAACACCATCCAGCGAATACTGCTGAATAATATTCTTTATATTGGTGATCAGGTTTTTCTTATTTGCATCTGAGGTTATTATGTTGTTTATCTCGGACCCTGTAAAATTGGTGACACACATGATCACTTTTGTGCCATTTGAGTGAGCTTTGTTTATCACATCGGTCCACGGCCAATAACTTGGCTTCTTCAGACCCCCGCCTGCATCAGCCTGGAAATCAAATAAAGCAATATGACTTAAAAGGTCATACTGAATTAAATTTCTTTCCGTCTGATACTCCCAGTATGGAAGATAACCAAACACAGCGAATGAGGATTTTGCTTTGTTCAATCGAAGCGGAATTATATCTTTGCCATCTTCATTAAAAAAACTCTTTTGCAGAGGCTGATTTCCGAACTGCCTTTTGTGAAGTTCATGTACAGAAATATGTTCCTGCCCGAAAACAGGAAACAGAAAAGTAAGTACCAGGATATTAATGTAAACTACTCTTTTCATAAGCCCCCGTATAATTTTGTATTTCATTGTACAAATATATGATTCTTTTCTTATTTTGGCTTATGAAAATATTATTACACAATTTCTTAGCAGTATGATGCAATATGAAAAATACAAATAATATCAAAGTTTACACGATCGGCTTTACAAAGAAAAATGCCGAGAAATTCTTTAATCTTTTGTTGGATAATAAGGTAAAAAGAATTGTGGATATCAGATTAAGCAACACTTCTCAACTGGCAGGCTTTGCAAAAGCTGATGATCTCAGGTATTTCCTGAAAACAATTGCCGGTATTGAATATGCTTACCTGCCAGAACTGGCCCCGACGCAGGAAATCATGGATGCTTATAAAAAGCTCAAGGGTGACTGGAAAGTCCTGGAGAAAAATTATTTGTCGCTGATTGCTGCACGCAAAGTGGAACGCATGGATATTAAGGATTTACTTGATGGCGGCTGCCTGTTGTGCAGTGAGGATAAGCCTGATAAGTGCCACAGAAGGCTGGCTGCAGAATACCTGAAAAGTAAATGGGGGAATATCGACATAGTCCATTTATACTGAAATTCTGATCCTGCCTGAGATTTCCCCAGATAGTTCTTGCCTTTTTACATCATGGCAATTATCTTGTCCATTATTATCGACGGGGAGCCATGAAGTATAAAAATATTGTGACACTAACTGCGGCCCTGATTTTTGCTGCAGTGTTTTGGATAGATATTCATATTCCCCTGGGCTGGGCGGTTTGGGTGCTCTATATGATCCCGCTGTTACTCCTGTCGCAGCCCGACTTGCCCCGCAAGTTCCTATACGTTGCTGCCGCAATTAATATGATCCTTCTTTATACCGGCGTGTTGCTGGCTCCTCCAGGCATCTCCGTAAAAAATGCCATGTTTAACAGAACTTCATATATCATAATCATTTGGGTGATCTCCTACTTCCAGAACCAGAAAAGAATGGCCTTCCTGGGGATATTTAAGAGTGAGGAACGTTTCCGCCAGCTGGCAGACTCGATGCCGCAGATAGTATGGACTACTGACTCCCAGGGCCAGGTGGATTATATTAACAGGCGATGGATGGAATTTAGCGGTCTTCCTGAAGATAAGTCGCTCGGGCAGGGGTGGGCTGAGCTTCTGCATCCCGATGACAGGGAATTTGCCGTTGAGAAATGGACCAGGTGCTCTGAAAAGGGTGAGATTTATGAGATTAACTACCGCCTTAGAAGATATGACGGGGAATACCGGTGGTTCCTGGGACGGGGAGTGCCTTCATATGACAAACAGGGGAATATTGTCAAATGGTATGGAACCTCCACTGATGTGCATGAAAGTAAAACTACGGGTGAGGAACTTGAACAGCAGAAATACCTCCTGCAGCTGATCATGGAATCTCTCCCTGTTGGAGTCTGGATTTACGATGAGAACGGAAAGATTACTAATGGAAATAAAATAGCCAGGGAGATCTGGAAGGGAATTAAATATACACCCATTGAAGAGTACTATGAATACAAGGGCTGGTGGGCCGATACCGGAAAACTTATCAAACCTGAAGAATGGGCATCTGCCAGGGCAATAAGACATGGTGAGTCCTCTATCAGGGAGGTAGTGGAAATAGAATGTTTTGATGGCTCCCATAAAACCATCTTCAACTCCTCCGTACCTGTATACGATAGCAACAAGAAAATTATTGGAGCAGTTGCGGTCAATGAGGATATTACGGAGCTGAAAAGAATTGAGAATGCACTCCGGCTCTCTCAAAAACGCCTTCAGCTTGCAGCTGAACATTTCGACTTTAATTTCGTCATCTACGATTCCGATAGAAGATTCCTGTACGTTAATTCCTATGGAAGAAAAATGTCGGGGAAAACAATCGATGAATATATCGGTAAGAGGGATGAGGATATATTTCCTCCGGAGGATACATGTAACTATCTATCCGTGCTGATCCGTTCTGTGGAAACTAAAAGCACTCAGAAAGTAGAATTTACTCATAACAAAACCAGTCTCATCCTTACTTTTGTCCCAATACTTGATGAGTCAGGTAATATTTACCAGCTGATTTCAATTGGATATGATATTACCGGCTTGAGAAATACTGAGAATGAACTGAAATACCAGAAGTCCCTTCTGCAGCGTATACTCGAAACTCTTCCCGTGGGAGTCTTTATCTCTGACCCGGACGGAAGACTCATGATTATTAATGACCTGGGAAATCAAATATGGGGCGGAGAAAAATATTTAAATTCAGGTGAACATCCGGAGTATAAGGGATGGCGCCTGGATACGAATGAGAGAATTGAAAAAGATGATTGGCCGATGACCCGGGCCATACAGAAAAAAGAAATATCACTTAATGAGTATATCAGGATTGAATCTTTTGATAAGAAGAATAAAATTATTCTTGCTGATACCGTTCCGGTTATAGACGAACAGGGTAAAATGCTGGCCGCAGTATCAGTTGTTCAGGATGTAACAGAAAGAAAGGAACTGGAACTGAAACTTACAGAAACACTGAACGAGCTTCAGAAATCAAATAAGGACCTTGAACAGTTTGCTTATATAGCTTCACACGACCTGCAGGAGCCGGTAAGAATGGTGCATAGTTTTACCCAGCTGCTGGCCAGGAATTACGGTGATAAGTTCGATGCCAGGGCATCCGAGTATCTTGGATTTATTAGTGAAGGAGCAAAAAGGATGCAGCTTCTTATTCATGACCTGCTCGAATACTCAAGAGTTACAACGCGCAGCAAAGTATTTCAGCGGGTTAACTGCGGAGCGGTAATGCAAGCAGTAATTAATAATCTGCAGGTCGGTATTGAGGAATCTCACGCAAATATCTCATACTGTAATCTTCCAACTATTATTGCAGATGAAATGCAGATGATGCAGCTATTCCAGAACCTGGTGGGTAATGCGATAAAATTCTGTCATGGGAAAAATCCGGAGGTCTCTGTTCAGGCAATGGAACATGAGGATGAATGGGTCTTCAGTATCAGTGATAATGGAATAGGCATCGATCCGAAGTATGCCGGAAAAATATTTGTTATTTTCCAGCGGCTGCACGAAAGAAGCAAATACCCCGGAACAGGCATTGGTCTGTCGTTATGTAAGAAGATAGTTGAACGGCATCATGGTAGGATCTGGTTCGAGTCGGAACCTGGCAACGGAACAACTTTTTATTTCACAATTCCAAAACACATAAGTAAATACTGAATGCCATGAAGCCATTGATAGATGTAAAATTAAAATGGGAATACATAGTGTAATCAAAAATATATCATCCTGACTAATCCTTTTATTGTGGAAAGTTATTTTAATTTATTTTTAAGAATACTTGACAATTTGCCAAATAATCATACATTAAAATAATGTTTATGGAATAAAATAAGAGGGGTGAATGGATAATTGTTCTACTGAAATGGAAATTAGTTCAGGTAAATTGGAAGTATTTAATAAACCCACAGTACTTATAGTGGCGATTGACAAAAAAATTCTCGAAACTTATAGCTGTCTGTTTGATCCGGAAAAATTTCAAGTCCTTCTTGCCTACGACGCTGATGACGCAATGGAACAGATCAGAGGCAGGAAGATCAGTCTTTTACTTACTGAATTCATGCTTGGTACAAAAAGTAGTGTCGAGCTTTTTACGCTGGTTAAAAAATCCAATCCCGGTGTTCCTGTTGTGGTAATGACCGAATATCCCGAACTGATCAGCGAAAGAGATATCCGTATGTTCGGAGGAGATCATCTGCTGAGCAAACCTTTGGTGACAAGCAATCTGCACAGAATAATTACCGGTTATTTTAATCCTTTACACGAAGTGATATAGTACTTAATAAATGCAGAATAAATAACACTGAAGACCGGAGAGCAGAATGGCATTAAATTCTATAAGTGTTCTATTAATCGAAGATAATCTTGGTGAAGGAAAGCTGGTTTCGGAGACAATACACGAAGAAAACTGGATGGAAGTCAGAGTTGAACAGGCATTCAGACTCTCTACGGGTATTGAGCGACTTAAGACCGGCAAGTATGACGTTATCCTGCTGGACCTGAACCTGCCGGATAGCTATGGACTTAGTACCCTTACAAAGCTGCTGAATGAAGAGCAGAATACCCCGATTGTAATACTTACCGGATTGGAAGATGAGGATCTGGGGATGGAAGCAGTAAAACTGGGGGCTCAGGATTATCTGGTTAAATATCAGATTGACGGTAGATCACTAATCAGATCGATCTGTTATGCTATTGAAAGAAAAAGGGCATCTGGGAGATGGGAAAAGATTAACCTTTAAGTTCCTGGGAAATAAAAATGCCCAATAATTACTGTTTTACCAGAATTAAAGGGCACAATCCGGATTGCTGATCCGGAAAAGGGAAGTATTTCCCCTCTGGATTTTTATTTCTTGTGTCCAACCACTGTTATACTGAAAATTCCCTTTCCACTTTTTAGAAATTCCATGGCTTCATTTTCAGGCATGAACTTCTTCAATGTTTCCGCGGGCAGCACTATAGCTTTGGATTTTTTAATCCCGATGTTTACAAATCCGGCGTCTTCAATGGATTTAATATAATCCTCCTGTTGCTGTGCTCCTGCCACGCAGCCCGCATACATTTCCGCAGATTTTTTCAGACTTTCCGGCAATTCACCTATTAAAACAATGTCGGATACACAAAAATGTCCTCCAGGCTTGATTATCCTGTACATTTCTGAGAAGGCCTTTTGCTTGTTTGGAACCAGGTTGAGCACACAATTGCTAATGACCACGTCGGCTATATTATTCCCGAGCGGCATATCCTCAATTTCCCCCAGATAAAATTCAACATTCTGATATCCAAGCTTTTCTTTGTTTCTGTTTGCTTTTTCAACCATCTCCGGCGTCATGTCAATCCCAATTACCCTGCCAGCCTCACCGGTAAGGGCACGTGCAACAAATACGTCATTGCCAGCACCTGAACCCAGGTCCACTACCGTATCCCCGGTATTGATTCCGGCATACTGAGTAGGCAGTCCGCATCCCAGATTGAGATCTGCATCCGAAACATAGCCCTGCAGAGATGTGTATTCATCACTCATTATCGTGTAATTAACATCAGAGGACGAGCCTCCGCAGCAGGAGACGCTGTTAAGTTTCTGTGAACCTGTTCCGCAACAGGACGTTGCAGCCTTGTCAGAACTGGCCGCAATCTGACCGTACTTTTCTTTTACGATTTCCTTAAGATCTTTTTCAGTAGCCATAGAACATTCTCCTTTTTTGATTAATAATTAGATAATTCGCCAAATAACGAAATATCGTACAAAAAATATATTTATATGGGACAAGCACATTTACTATCAGTTTCCGGGGCACTTTCAACCACTGCTTCATCGTTACCTGCCAGTTCATAATTCAGAAGTGTAAGTAAATTAAGAATTAGTGGATCCTTTGTGTCTGTATTCAGACTGTAATGTACCCACTTACCCCTTTTTTCCTCACTCAAAAACCCGGCGTCGCGTAAAATACTAAGGTGCTTTGAAACTGTAGAGGGCGCAAGAAACAATTTCACCGTAATCTCACATACGCAAAGCGTCTTGCCCGAGAGCATTTTTACTATCTTCAACCGGTTGGGGTCAGATAACGCCTGAAATATTTTTGCTTTTTGTTTTATCATAATATCATTTCGTTATATAGCGAAATATAAACCAAATGATTCTGTTTGTCAAGCGTTATTTTTAACAATACACTTTTATTGACCTTAGCCGTACCAGGCAAGTGTATTTGTCGTGACGTTCTGTTTATAGTAAATTGCTGGCCAGTTCAGCCAGCTGGCTTCTTTCACCTTTGATCAGATTAACATGTGCGAATAATTCCTGTCCTTTCATCCGGTCAACAAGATAAGTGAGGCCATTCGACTGGCTATCCAGATAGGGAGTATCTATCTGATAAATATCGCCTGTAAAGACTATCTTGGCTCCTTCGCCGGCCCTGGTGATAATTGTCTTTACTTCATGCGGAGTAAGGTTCTGTGCTTCATCAACTATAAAGAATATGTTACTGAGACTCCTGCCCCTGATATATGCAAGCGGCGCAATAAAGAGCTTTTCGTTCTGTATCATATCTGCAATTCTTTTTAATTCAGGACTCTCGGACGGGAATTTAGATCTGATCACTGAAAGATTATCCCACAATGGCTGCATGTATGGGTCGAGTTTGGACTTTATGTCGCCGGGGAGATATCCTATATCTTTATTTCCGAGGGGAACAACAGGACGTGCGAGGTAAATTTGCTGGAATTGCTTTCTTTGCTGCAGGGCGGCAGCAAGAGCCAGCAATGTTTTCCCGGTCCCTGCTTTTCCAGTCAATGCAACCAGGGCAACTTCGGGGTTCAGCAATGCATCCAATGCAAATGTCTGCTCTGCATTTCTTGGTTCAATACCATAAGCAGGAGTCTTAAGAATTCTCTCGAACTGGTTTGTCTTCTGGTTATAATGTGCAAGCACGCTCGAACTGCGGTTCTTCAGAATAAAATACTGGTTTGCAACCGGCGCACTCGTTAATGGCAGTTCTTCTTTGGGCAGGGAGTATGGCTCCGAATAAAACCTGGAGATAACTGAAGAGTCGCACCCCTCATAAATCAGCCAGCCTTTATATAATTCTTCCAGGTTTCGTATTTTCCCGGTTTCATAATCCTCAGCATTAATTCCTATGGATTTGGCTTTCATCCGGAGGTTTACATCCTTGCTTATTATAATAACTTCTCTTGAGGGATACTCCTTTCTGAGCTGATCGGCAAGGGCAATGATCCTGTGGTCTGGTTTGTTTTGAATGAATGCATGGTTGACCAGTTCGGAGTTTGGTTCGGTTATCTCAATAAATAGGCTGCCCAGATTTTTCCCCAGTGGCAATCCCTTATCGAAAAGCTGCGGACCGGATAGATTATTCAACTCCCTTATAAATTCACGGGCTTCAAAGTTAATCAGATCGCTGCCTTTCTTAAAATTATCCAGTTCCTCTAAAACTACAATGGGGATTATTATATCGTGTTCCTGAAAGTTGTAGATACAGGTATGATCGTAAAGTATAACATTGGTATCCAATACAAATAATTTCTTTTGCTTTCTTGCCGCCATTAGTCACCCTCCTTTTAAGGTGGTCGCAGTTATAAATTAAATATATAGTGTTGAATTTCCTATATCAAGGAATCTTCAGGGAGAATGGAAAAAAAAATGACTCGCGAATTAAAGGCAAAACTTCTTATTTATCATAAGATTTAGTTTTGTAAAATTGAATTGTTCGACTAAAATAATGATGAAAATGAGAAAGGGGTAGCGTTTATGATGAAGGACATGAAAAAAACGATGAAGAAAGCGCAGAGAACAGTTAATAAAATTAACTGGAACAAGACGGCTCAAAGTGCAACAGCAATTGCTGGTACTTTGGGCGGGGCAATGGCCCTTGCCAGAGTGATTTCGGAAGAAATGCCATCCAGAGGTAAATGGCGGAAAATTTCAAAGGCAGCAAAGATCAGTGCAGCATCTCTGGCAGTATTAGCCGGAGGTATCAAGCTTTTCACAGATAATATGCCTGCTGAAGCCCGGGAATTGAAAAACCAGTACAGGCATTATTACAAGAGATACAGAAAAAGACTGGCATTCTGAAACACTAAAAGAATTCTCATTTTGCCGTTATTTTTTACTCTTGAGGAAAGCTGATGAAAAAAATACTGGTGATTGAAGATGAGAGCCTGCTGCTTGAATTCATTGAAGAGATTCTTAAAAATAATGGGTACCGGGTCCTGGGAGCTGGAAATGGCAGAATAGGTCTTGACATATTGGCAAAAGAGGGTGCGGACCTGATTGTTTGTGATGTTATTATGCCGGTAATGGATGGTTATGAGGTGTTGGCCGAGGTAAGAAAGAGCTCAACTGCATATATACCGGTAATATTATTGACCGGAAAGACTGAAAGGGCGGATTTCAGGAAGGGAATGGAATCAGGAGCAGACGATTTTATCCCCAAGCCTTTTACTGAAGAAGAACTAATTGGTGCCATAGCAGCACAACTGAAGAAACGCGAAAAAATCAGCATCATGAGTAACCCTGAAACTGAATCGCAGTTTAATGATGTGCTGCCGTTTTTTAATAAAGAAAACAAAGCGGCTGAGACAGTTAAAAAACTGGATATTAATGATCATATTTTCCTGACCATCGATAACCAGCCAAGGCTTCTGAAAGTAAATGACCTGAAGTGCGTATCAGCGCTTGGTGATTATACCAGTATATTTACTTCAGAAGGCAAATTCATAATCCGCAGGCCTATGAAAGAATGGGAAGAAATGCTCCCTGAAAAATATTTTGTAAGGATTCACCGTTCAACAATTATAAATCTGGACTTTGTAGACAAGATAGAAAAATGGTTTAACAGGGGTTACAAGATCTATTTGCACAATATTGCAAAGCCTTTTATTATAAGCAGGCGTTACAGTAATAAGCTTAGGGAGAAATTCAGCTGAATCCAGTTTTTTTTATTAATTGATCATGGCGGTTCTTTACCTCTTGGCTTGATATATGAACCGCTAATCAAAGTAAATGCACCTTTAATCGATTATGCATTGAAATTTCATGATGAATAGTTCATCTTAAACTTAACATGAGAGCAATAATAAGTTCTAAAAAGCTTGGGACAGATTTTCTAATTAAATGCCACAATTAAAAATTAGTACAGAGAAATAATACCCGAAAAATTAAAGTTCTTTTTCATGGCGACCCCTCAACCCCATCGAATAGATGTACAAAAATTATCTTCGGATAATATGTAATTGATTCGGTGGGGTTTTTTTTATACCGAAACATGGCTTACATTCTATCTGCTTACGCTTTCATTTTGAAATATGTAGTAAATAAAATATCTTTACTTTCATTTTTTTACTATCCTGTTAGAACAATAAATGCACGATACTTACAAGCATCACATAAAAAGTACAATCACTCTGGCTTATCCTGTTGCCGTTGGGCAGCTGGGACATGTAATGATGGGAGTTGTGGACAGCCTTTTTGTGGGGCGGCTCGGTGCGGTACAGCTTGCTGCAGCATCCATTGCCAATAGCATATTTTTCCTCATATTTGTGATTGGACTGGGGATTACCTTCGCAATTTCGCCGCTTGTTGCCATAGCAGTTGGCTCAAAGAAGACAAATGAGTGCAGCATTATTCTGCGGCATGGCCTGATAATCAACCTCATTTCAGCATTTATTCTGATTGCAATAATCTTTACCTGCTCATACTTTATCAGTTATCTTAACCAGCCTCCGGACGTAGCGGTTCTGGCAGCCGTTTACCTCAGGATTGTCGGAATTTCAATTTTGCCATTAATGATCTTCCAGACCTTCAGGCAGTTTATTGAAGGTTTATCAATTATGAGGCCTGCGATGGTTATTACAATTGTCGCAAACATAGTAAATGCATTGGGCAACTGGTTGCTTGTTTTCGGTAAGGCCGGTTTTCCGGAGCTGGGGTTTGAGGGATCGGCACTGGCTACCTTAATTACCAGATTCTTCATGGCCTTTGTAATAATCTTCTATATCCTGAATTCCAGAAGGTACAAACAGTATCATATTGAATTTTCTATTAGGAAGATGGAATTTCCTATTGTAAAGAAGATCCTGACCATCGGGTTGTCGAGCGGTTTTCAGTATTTCTTTGAGGTAGGTGCATTTTCTTCGGCTGCTATAATAATAGGATGGATCGGAACAAAAGAACTTGCGGCACATCAGATAGCCCTTAACCTGGCCTCAATATCCTATATGGCAATAACAGGAATTTCGGCTGCAGCCGCAATAAGGGTGGGAAACGCCATAGGTCGTGGAATTTCCTCGGAAGTCAGGCGCGCCGGATTCAGCGCCATAATTCTGGCAGCAATTTTGGAATTTATATCAGGTATACTGTTTATTATTTTCAGGGGGTTCTTTCCTACCTTGTATATAAATGACCATCAGGTTATTCAGGTTGCCTCCATGCTGCTCATTATTGCGGCACTATTCCAGATATCTGACGGGGTACAGGCAGTTGCAATTGGGGCACTCAGAGGTATTACTGACGTCAAAATGCCAACTTTTATTACATTTATATCATATTGGGTATTGGGTCTTCCGGTCGGTTACCTGCTTGCCTTTAACCTGAATTATGGAGTCAGGGGGGTCTGGATTGGGTTTATAGTAGGATTAACGGCTTCAGCTCTGCTGCTTACGTCAAGATTTCACTTCAGAAGTAGAAACAGTAATGTGTGCGGGTAATAAAAATGCAAATTTATTTTAAATAAAAGTTCAAAAACAAGAGAAAAAAAAAGAAAATAATTGTCTTTGCTTCAATTCTTCAATTTATTTATCTTTCCCCGGATTCTGCACTACAAATAGTCTGTTAACCCAAACCGGCAGAGTTTTTATTTATAAAATATCAGGTGAAAAATGAAAAAGAATCTGTTACTTATACTTTTCCTATGCCTGTCTACTAACTTTATCTTCGCTCAGAAAAGCTGGATCCGGATCAATCAGCTGGGCTATATGAACAAATCAATAAAAGTAGCCGTGCTGGTAAGTAAAGAAAACATTAATCCAAATTCTTTTGAGCTTTACGACGCATTGACAGGTAAAGCCGTATGGAAATCAAAAAATGTTAAATCATACGGTGCATATGGTGTTTTTACGAATACCTTCAGGTTGAATTTTACGGATTTTAAGACCGAAGGATCATATTACGTTAAAAGTGGTGATGCAAAGTCACCGGTTTTCAGAATTTCAAATGATGTCTATAGTGGCACAGCAGACTTTCTGCTGAAATATATGCGCCAGCAGCAGTGCGGTTACAACCCTTTTATAAAAGACAGCTGTCACACTCAGGATGGTTTTATCATATTCCATCCGGATCCCAAAATTGATTCCACACATATAGATGCAGTGGGAGGATGGCATGACGCCTCTGATTACCTGCAGTATGTTACCACCTCTGCTAATGCAGTTTTCCAGATGCTGTTTGCTTACCAGCAGAATCCTGAGTCATTCGGGGATGAATATGACAAAGACGGCAACCCCGGGGCCAATGGAGTACCTGATATACTTGACCAGGCAAAATGGGGAATGGACTGGCTTGTAAAGATGAATCCTTCAAAGGATATGATGTTCAATCAGCTGGCTGATGACCGCGACCATGCCGGATTTAAACTGCCCAGCCTGGACCCTGTTTCCTATGGAAAGGGTAAAGAAAGACCAGTCTATTTCTGTACCGGCAAACCACAGGGTGTATTTAAGAACAAAAACAGGGCAACGGGTATAGCCTCTACAGCTGGTAAATATGCCTCGGCTTTTTCACTTGGCTCTGAAATCTTCAGCAAGTTCTATCCGGAATATGCAAAATTACTGAAATCCAAGGCAGTTGATGCATATGAGCTGGGAGTAAAATATCCTGGTGCCTGTCAGACAGCTCCTTGTACATCCCCGTATTTTTATGAGGAAGATAATTGGGTAGATGACATGGAACTTGCGGCAACACAGCTATCCAGGTATTTAGATAAAAAATATATAAGCGACGCAGTTTCATATGGTAAACAGGAACCTGTTACGCCATGGATGGGGGCAGATACTGCAAGACATTACCAGTGGTATCCTTTCCTGAATCTCGGCCATTATTTCCTTGCTAAGGAAGGTGACAAGAAAGTTTCAAAGGAATTTCTTGCAGATTATAAAAAGGGTGTCGATAATGTTTTTCAGAAAGGGAAAAACAATCCTTTCCTGATTGGCATCCCGTTTATCTGGTGCTCAAATAATCTGGTGAGTGCCATGCTGACACAATCCCATTTGTACTATAAATTGAGTAACGACCCTGCTTACCAGGAAATGGAAGCAGCACTACGCGACTGGCTGTTCGGTTGTAATCCCTGGGGAACCAGTATGATAGTCGGTCTTCCCGCCGATGGCGATAATCCTAGTGATCCTCATTCAGCTTTTTCAGCAGTTTATCATATGCAGATCGATGGCGGGCTGGTTGATGGACCCGTTTATAACACTATTTTCGGCATGCTGAAGGGATTAACGCTGCACCATGAAGATCCATATGCAGAATTTCAACCGAAACGCATAGTGTATCACGATGATAACGGCGACTATTCCACTAACGAACCAACAATGGATGGTACAGCAAGTCTGACCTATTATTTTGGTGCACTTGAAGCTGAAGGCAAAAAAGACAAGGCTTCCATTGAAAAAGGTACACAATTGAACCTGGGCGGAATTATAAGAACCGACAGGAGCAAAAAGGAAATTCACCTGGTCTTTACCGGTCATGACAAAGCAGATGGTGGAGAAGTTATAAGGAAGGTACTTAAAAAACATAAAATTAAAGCGGCATTCTTTTTAACAGGAGATTTTTACCGCGAAAGTAAGTTCGCAAGTCTTATAAAGGATCTAAAAAAAGACGGAAACTACCTTGGTGCACACTCAGATAAACACCTTTTGTATGCCCCCTGGGAAAAAAGGGATTCTCTGTTGGTCAGCAGGGAAGAATTCATGAAGGATCTCGCCGGAAACTATGCTGAAATGGAGAAGTTCGGGATTAAAAAACAGGACGCAAAATATTTCCTGCCTCCATATGAGTGGTATAATCAGAAGATCAGCGATTGGACCAAAGATCTGGGTTTACAGTTAGTAAACTATTCTCCCGGAACAAGATCAAATGCAGATTACACTACTCCTGCAGCCGGTAAGGGGTATGTTCCAAGCGAGGAGATCTATAATAGCATATTGAATTATGAGAAATCAGAAAAAGATGGCCTGAACGGTTTTATTTTACTAACCCATCTGGCAGCCAGCGATGGTAGAACAGACATGTTTTATAATAAGCTTGATAACCTGATTACTGAACTGGAAGGCAGGGGATATAAGTTTACTCTGTTAAAGTAAAATAATTCTGGAATCTTTAAACCCCGTCAGCTAAAAGGCGGGGTTTTTTATTACATAGCTCGGCTCTCGCATTTCACAATCACCTTCTGATAAATAGCCGTACTACTCCTCCAGCAGCCATTCTTCTGCCAGTTCTTCGGTAATACCGGCAATAAAACGGGAAGGCTTTGAGAAGGTCATGCCTTTTTCTCTGTCGAATATGTTCATTGGATAAGAAATATAAAGATTCTGTTTTGCCCTCGTGGAGGCTACATACATCAATCTTCTTTCCTCTTCAAGTGCTTCTATGTCGTCAAACGACTGACTGCTCGGGAAAAAACCCTCCATAGCATGGATTATAAATAATGAATGCCATTCAAGACCTTTGGCCGAATGTATGGTAGAAAGGGTAACATACTCATCTTCTTTAGTTTCAGCATCCACATCCACTACGCTATCCCTTGGCGGATCCAGCGCCATATCTGCTAATAATGAATCCAGGCTCTTATAGTTTTCGGTAATATTTAGCAGAATATCCAGATCCTTCTTCCTCTTGTTAAAATCGTCATATTTACCCTTAAAAATAGGATAATAATAGTCCATTACCATTTCTGCCTTTTCTGTAGGGGAGCTCTCCTTTGTATGGAGCTTGTTGAGCAGTACAAACAGCCCTACTATCTTATCGTTGTATTTTGCAGAAACAACCGCTTCCGGGTTCGATTTTATGTTAAGCCTGGAGACAGAAATCTCATCCAGAATTTTTTGAGCTGTTTTGGGTCCGATTCCCTCGTGCAGCAGCAAAACTCTGAGCCAGCTGACAAGATCTTTTGGATTAGCCGCAATTCTCAAAAAGGCAAGGACATCCTTTACATGGGCGGTTTCAATAAACTTCATCCCGCCAAATTTAATAA
>JBLMZM010000072.1:0-7302 GCA_050258815.1 Ignavibacteriales bacterium | reverse complement strand
CCGCCCCTGGCCTTGGGAATTATATGATCCACTGTCAGTGGCAGGTCGCTTCTGCCGCAATAAGCGCACTTATACATGTCTCTTTTTAGGATATTTTTCCGGGTAAGTATCACTTTTTTATATGGCATCTGAACATATCTGTTCAACCGGATAACACTTGGCCATGGTATTGAACTGAAAGCGCTCCTGACCGTCTTATGGTCCTTGTTGGCAACCAGCTGTGCCTTATTAAGAAGCATAAGGATAACCGCCTTTTTAACATTGCAAATTGACAACGGTTCGTAGCTTTGATTCAGTACCAAAACCTTAGCGTTAAGTTTTCCGTTAAAATCTTTATGAGGCTCGAAGACTCCCCTCCTACTTTATCTTTTTTTCCTGGAAAAAGTAAAAAATTCGAAATCCAACACGTAAAATTAATAAAATTATTGCAAAAATCAGCAGAAACATCATGCCTTTTGGCGGAACGAGTCTGAATGCAACCAACAACAGAAGTATTGCAATTACAGCTAAAGTAATATAATTAAGAATTTCAAATAATCTTTTATCCAATTAAACTCCTGTTTTAATTACTCCCCCGGCAAGAACGTAGCCCTGTTCATCATAGAGAACGGCTGACTGCCCCGGAGTAATCGCGCTTTTCGTTTCGTTAAATTTCAGTGTAAAATGAGACTCATCTGCAGAAATTATTTCTGCCAAAGAGCCTTTATCAGAGTATCTGATTTTGCAGCTGACCACTGTTCCTGGTTTCAGAGCCTCAACACTGACATAATTTACGTCTTCAGCGGAGAGGTCTGTCTGCAAAAGATCCGATTTATCTCCTATTTCTATAGTATTGTCTTTAAAATTAATTTTAGTCACGTAAACCGGCTTGCCTAATGCTATCCCAAGGCCCTTTCTTTGTCCCACAGTATAAAACGGAATACCTCTGTGTTTGCCAATTGCCTTACCATTATACAATATTTCTCCGCTTCCGATATTACTTACAGCTTCGGGAGCCCTCTCCCGCAAAAACCTTTCGTAATTGTCATCAGCCACAAAGCATATTTCCTGACTATCCGGTTTTGCAGCGGTTTTAAGTTTGAATTCCTCAGCAAGCCTGCGGATTTCCTTTTTGTTATAAGCCCCCAGCGGGAGCAAAGTTCTGCTAAGGCTTTTCTGAGTCAGACCCCATAATGCATAAGTCTGATCCTTAAAATAATCACTCGAGTTTTTAAGACAATAGCGCCTGCTCACCGGATTATATTCTACGGTTGCATAATGACCTGTTGCCACAAACTCAGCATCAAGAGAATCCGCTTTTTTAAGAAGCTCTTCCCATTTTATTTTCCGGTTGCAGACAACACATGGATTGGGGGTTCTGCCATTGAGATACTCTGAGACAAAATTATCTATTACAGCTTCCTCAAAAGCCTGTGTAAAATCCACTGTATAATGAGGGAACCCCAATGCGGTTGCAACGTTCTTTGCATCATAAATTGCATCGAGTGAACAGCAGCCGGATTCATGTTTAGGAGCCCCGCCCACTTCCATGAATCCCCATGTCTTCATAGTTATACCAATTACTTCATAACCTTCATTGCACAAGAGTGCGGCGGCTACTGATGAATCCACCCCGCCGCTCATCGCAACAATCACCCTGCCTTTGGACATAAAACCCTTTCAAACAATAACTTATATAATTAACAGCAAATATAGCCAAATAGTTTAGGAATTTCTACCGAAAACAATTGATAAGTCACCGTGCGGTAATAATGTTAAGAAATGAGCATTAATAATAGAAAATTAGCTCTGAAAGCCTGAAACGGAGGAAATTTTGTGGAAATTCATATTGCGGATTTCGGGTAAAGCATGCAAAAATGAAAATAAGAAACTTTTAATAATTTGTCAACCATTTTTATAATAAAAATTTCGCGCAAAATGACCTTGACAGTCCGTTTTAATTTACATAAACTTCGCACGAAAAATAAAGTGTTTAACAGCACAAATCTATAGGTCATTTATGAAACAAATCTACTTTTTTAACTCATTATTAATCAGGCGTATTTTATTTTTAGGAGTATTCCTGGTTTCACTTAATGGAATTGTCGTTGCTGGTAACGGAAAGATCACCGGTCGAGTAATTGATAAAGAAACCGGTGAACCGCTGCCCTCGGCAACCGTTATTATTACGCACACTGTAATTGCGGACGGTAAGGAAATCCCAATGAACAAACAACTTGGGGCAGCTACAGATGTGGATGGTTATTATTTTATTATGAACGTACCTCCTGGTGTATATACCATCAGTGCGAGTATCATAGGTTATGGTACTACAGTACAAAGAATGGTGAAAGTTGAAATGGACCGTACAATTACGCTAAATTTCAATCTTTCCTCGGCTTCTATTCAAACAGGTCAGGTAGTTGTTACTGCTCCCCGTGAAATAATCAAGCAGGACGTTTCTTCAACCCAGGAGGTAATAACTTCTGTAAGAATTGAGCAGATGCCTGTTTTGCGTCTGGATGAGTTTGTCGGGCGCCTCAAGGGTGTGGAACTGACAAGTTCTTCAGAAGGTAACGGTCTTAGCATCCGTGGCGGTTCAATCCGTGAAACAGACGTCAGACTGGATGGTATGTCCCTTCAGGATCCCCGTTCAGGTGCTTCTTACCTGGCACTGAACTCAACCACAGTACAGGAAATGCAGGTTTTAACAGGAGGCTTTGAAGCTAAATACGGCGGTTTCCAGTCAGGTTTGCTGAACGTAGTTACAAAAGAAGGCGAACGCGAACGCTATACAGCTTCATTCAAACTGGATGTAACCCCTGCAGGTCAGCAGAGGTTCTTTGGTGTACATCCATGGAGTGATGAAAGCATGATTTATAAGGTATTTGCCGGCCAGTATGCTATGGAAGGTATTCGTACACACGCTGACTCCATGAATGTACCTGCAGAATTGCAGTTCTTTAAGGGATGGAATCATTCCAGCTCCGCTGAAGAAGAAAAGGAAATCGGAAAGCTGACACCTGATCAGAGGCTTGAGCTCTGGAAGGCACAGCATCCGCAATATTCCATCGCCAATAAACCGGATTATTATTTTGAAGGTGCCATTACCGGTCCCCTCCCAGGTGCTTCCATCCCAGGATTCGGTTCTTATGCAGAAAAGACTACATTCATGCTTGGTTTCAAGTATGAAAATTCTCAATTTGCTTTCCCGATAGGGCCAAAGAATAATTATGAGGACTGGAACGTACAGCTAAAGTTAACATCACAGCTGCCGCCGAACATGAAACTCTCAATTAATGGTATGTACGCCAAGACCAATTCTCTTACTTCGGGTGGTACAAGTACTTATGGCGGTGCTTTGATTGACCAGTCTTCACTCTTTGGGTTCCTTAACTCAACCGATGCTTCAGTAAGGAGTCAGGCAAAACTTATCGGTGGTTATTCATGGAACCAGGTATTTAACCGCAGCCGTCTGCAGTACTTCGATCAGCGTTATATAATTGGCGGCAGTAAGCTGACTCATACTTTATCAAGCAAGGCTTTTTATACTCTTGATATTCAATTCGGCTATACTGATCAGCAGCTTAAGCCTTATGTGCTGGATACCAGCGATACTAGAAATTATATTTCATTTGTTGGTACTGACAAACAGACACATAGATTTCTGCTTCCGAATGGATCGCCAAACGGATCGACTAATTTCGGAAGTGATCCAACGGGTACTTTTGTACTCTATGGCGGACTTCAGAGAGTAGACAGTTCTTATACAGCTACTTATCAGGTTAAATGGGACATGACTGCTCAGCTTGGCCGCCACAACCAGTTAGAGACTGGTATTTCGGCACGTCTTGAAGACTTTTTTGTCTATTCAGGTACATGGGCCCAGTCACAGATCTCTTTTACTCCCGATACATGGCAATATGAAAAGATGCATCCCCTGCTGGTAGGTCTCTACGCTCAGGACAAACTTGAGTTTGAAGGCATGATATTAAATGCAGGTTTGCGCCTTGATTATTTTAACCCTATGAAAAAAGGTTATCAGATAAGCATTGAAGATGCTGGCGCTTATTATGCAATGATGAATCAGTTATATAATACACTTCCTGGTACACCGCAGAGCTATGAACGCTGGGTTGCCTACAGGGATTTGTTGGCAAACCCTCCGGGATGGCCGACCACTGAAAATAACGTTCAGCTGTACCTGTCACCAAGATTGGGTGTATCATTTCCTATAACTGAATCCAGCAAAATGTATTTCAACTACGGATATTTTTATCAGAGGCCGTCAGTCGGATTCCTTTATAATACCTATACATCCTTCTCTTCAGTTGCCGTCCCTACTCCATCGCTTAAAATGGAAAGAACGGTATCATATGAATTCGGATATGAGCAGATGTTTATGGATGATTTCATATTTAATGTAACGGCATATTATAAGGACGTTCAGAACCGTCCGTTAAGTCGTCAGTATATTACTTATGATAAATTTGTAATGAGCGAATATACACCTGATGCATATAGTGACACCAGGGGTGTTGAGCTCCGACTGGAGCGCCCTCTTGGTAAATTTGTATCATTCAGCGCAATGTATGACTATATGCTTACTTCATATGGGCAGAGCGGTTTCCAGAAGCTCTATGAGGACAGAATGATGGCTCAGCAGAATAAAGATGAACAGAGAGCCACAATTGTTTCTGAAGTTCAGCCACTGCCTAAAGCAAACATCAATCTGAATCTTCATACACCTTCTGATTTCGGTCCGGAGATTGGAGGCACGAATCTTCTCGGCAGCATTTATGCCAATATCTTCTTTGAATGGCGTTCAAACCCCAGAGTGCTCCTTAATCCACAAGAACCTGATAGAAAGTTAAGGAACTATGTTGACGCGCTCAATTACTGGAACATTGACTTACGTGCATCCAAAACTTTCGAGTTTTCATTTGCCAGCATGGAATTTGTGCTGACCGTTAAAAACCTTACAAATAACAAATGGCTCAGCACAGGAAATATGACCCAGGCACAGTATAGTGCATACAAGAATTCGCTGCGCACTCCCGATAAGGGCGGTGATGATAAATGGGGTCAGTATAAATCTGATGATGGCCATATTGAAACCGGATGGATGGAAGCTCCTTTATTCTTAAATCCGAGAAGAATCATTTTGGGTATCCGATTAAACTTATAAGGTGAAAAAATGAAAATAAAGAATTTACTAAAACTTAGCGTTACACTGCTGTTATTGCCTCTTGCAACGGTACTGCCTCAGAGGAATTACGAGGCACCCCCTATGAGGCTTGACATCAGTAATTATTTTCTTGAAATGAACAAGAAAAACGGGGAAGGTGGTTTGATCAGCCAGTATAGCTGGATGCTAGTCGGCACTAATCCCCAGACTACAGAACTATTTTACTGGCCGCTGGACCGCTGGCAGTCAAATATGCTGTATCAGATCTTTAATCCGGTCGTTCTTGACGAAAAAGGTATTAAAGATGAAAACGGTGTTGTAAGGCCCATGTACAGCCGTGGAGCGGCTCTTACAAATCCACCTAAAACTGACTGGACACTTGAGACAAGGCGTTACCGTCCTCCTCATTTATCAATAAACGGAATCCGTTTAGATCAGCCTTATAAGTGGAAAGTTGATCCGACTTTAAAATCTGATATCAAGCTGGAATTTGAAGACGTTCAGGAACAGTTTGGTATACGCAGTCACGTAGAAATATATGCCTTTACTGGCCAGAACCACTCAGACTATTTTATATGGAAAGTAACCCACAAGTTCACTGGCGAAATAAAGATCCCGCGTGATGCCGCATCTGCAAAGGACACTCTACCAGACCAGACAATACGGTTCTGGTGGCCCATATCTTTTAGCTTCGGACCTTCAAAAGCGGGTGAACGCAATGCACTTGGTGGCTTCAGCTATGAAGCTGAAGATGATTTCGATCATTGGTTCAAAGGGGCCAGCCGCTTTACAAACTCTGGTGTCCGTGATTCACTTTATATAGCTTACTACATGGATGCCTCCGGTGGCGGACAGTTATATTCAAACGGGTCAAAAGATGATACGGGCGATCCGGATAGAGTTACAGGACACCTTTATTCAACACAAATTCCTGGCTACGCTCTGCTTCATGCTGATAAATCATATGCTGACAAAACAGATGACAGGAATCAGCCGTATTCAATGCCTCACGCCAGTATCAATGACGATTTGTGGGGCAGAAGAGATCTTGGTTTGAAACTTACTTACCGCGGGGATGATGGAAAGGGCCGCTTCCCTGCTCCTCCGGCTTTACCTTATGCAAAAGGCCCAATGCGTTTTATTACAGTGGGTCCCTATGAATTAACAAAAAATAAAGCTGCCGGCAGAGTAGACTCAATAACTTTTGTTTATGCAGTCGGAGCCGGTGATATCGGCTGGGCCGCAGCAGATTCCATTGGTAAACTTTGGATTCAAAAGCAGATTACCGATCAGCAGAAAAAGGATTATATTCTTAAAGGACGCGACAGCCTCCTTAAAACTCTGGATAATGCAAACTGGGCCTGGGCCCGTATGTCACAGGGAAAGCCGGTACCAACTCCTCCGCCTCCACCGGATGTGGATGTTTCAAAGGGTCCCAAGAGAATATTTATCAACTGGTCATATCCTGATCCTTCTTATTTCCAGGATGCCGCAACTGGTGTTGACGACTGGTATTCATGGAGAGTTTACCGCAAGCGCGGTGCAAGACTGGTTGATGATCCCTCTGATGAAAAAAGCGGTGCTAAATGGGAACTGGTTTATGAGACTACCGACCGCAGTCAGACTACGTATGCAGACGTTAATGTAGATCAGGGTGTAGATTATTATTATGCGGTTACGGCTGTTGACAACGGTTCACAGAATGCTGATGACATAAACCCTCATCAGAAGCTTGAAAGTTCAAGATTTGTAACCCGCTCTATGGATAAAATTGTTCCTTCAGTTCCGGGTCTGGATCGTTCTGATCTGGTAAGAGTAGTTCCTAATCCGTATACAGCAGAACAAGGTGCACTGTTAAGTGGTGGGACACCTGATAAAATTTCATTCTTCAATCTTCCTGTAAAATGTACCCTCAGAATATTTACTGAAGGTGGAGATCCGGTTAAGGTTATTGAACACTATGGTGAGGCCGGAGATGAATGGGATCAGCGCACTACTGAGAATCAGATGGTAGCAAGTGGTATTTATATACTGGCTGTCACTGACGCTAAGGATCTTGCTGGGAATCCGCTCCCCAACCAGTTCGTGAAATTTGTAATAATCCGTTAAGCAGGAAGGAGAATAATATGAAACTC
>JBLMZM010000071.1:0-5230 GCA_050258815.1 Ignavibacteriales bacterium | reverse complement strand
ACGGAGGCAACCTTATAGTTGCCGAGCAGACACTTATTAAACCATCATTTCAGGTATTCATATTAGTCGACCTTGATGTCTTAATCGAAAAAAAGCTCTACAGCAGCTTAATGAATCATGAATCTTATTTTATTCCATACCTGGGGAAAAATGAATTCCAGCTCTGGTGGACCAATTTCCAGGATTATGATTTCAAATATCTTGAGGATATTAGCGAGGCTGTCCGCATCGATACTCTTTTCATAAAGAAAAACAATACTTCTGTCCAGACCCCGCAATCTGGCTTTGCGGGCACACTCCTGAACTTTGATAGCCCCGTCAGCAATGATTTCTTTATGTTTTTTGAAGAGTTGCCTGTTGGCTACGATGAAAATCTTAAGAACTACCGGAAAGAAAAATTCATCTATACCAATAAAAAAATCGCACCAAATAATTTGCCGGATAATGTTTATTGGCTGAAAAATGCGGATAGCTATGTGCAATTAATCTAAACCATATGCCCGGAAAGCGAAGAATGGCTTTCCGGGCATTTGCCCATATATTATATGAAGACATTTAGAAATATTATTGCCGCAGAAAACCTGGATTTAGGCTGTTTGCTTAAAGATGGCGAAAAGTATTTCGCCCACCTGAAGATAAACGGATCTGAAAGGGAGACTCTGGAAAAACATACCAATCTGACAGCCCGGTATTTTCTTGAATTGATTGCCGGGCACAAGGTAGAACCTGTAATAGATAATCTTATTTCAGATCTTGTAAAAGGTAATTTCCCGTCAGCGGAAGATGAAATGCTCTCTTCTGTAAAATCTATTTTCCTTAGAGGAATCATCTTCCACGATTTTGGCAAGATAAATGAGAATTTTCAGGCCAAGTTAATGCAGAATGAGTTGTTTAAGGAAGAAGAAAACGGCATAAATACGGAACACTCAATCCTGAGCTCTTACCTTTATCTGGCTCATTGTTTCCGGCTTATTGAGCAGAGCCCGTTTGGTGATGATGAGAAATATTTTCTGTTCATTCTGGCACTTCTGTTTTCATATCCTATCCGCAAGCATCATGGCAAAATAAGCAATGCCAGGGGATGGAAAATTGACCAGAATAATCTGATCTTTTTTAGAAAATACTTAAACAATTTTTATGAAGATTTTAACGCGAACCGGCTGGGTAATTTCTTAATGAGCCGGAATCATTTTCTTGATAATTTATTCCCGGCTATACGACGCAAAAGCAGCTTATTTATACTTCTAAAATTAAACTCCTCATTACTTACGGCATCAGATTACTATTCAACCAATGAGTTTATGACAGGCTTGAGCATAAGTCAGCATGGAACACTTGATGAGGACTTAAGGAGCAAAATAGTAAAGGGAATATGCGGTATTCCATATAATAAAGAGATGATCTCACAAATGCCTGTTTTAAGAACCCTGGATACTGAAAGCTTAAAGCAGTGCTCCAATGAAAATCTGAATATATTAAGGAAAAAGTTAGCCTGCGAAATGCTGGATAATTTACGATCCAACCGGACAAGCAAATTGTTCTATATTGAAGCTCCAACCGGGTCGGGAAAGACAAACCTTTCGCTTTTGGCACTGGCGGAATTATTGGAAGACGGGAGTGATATTACAAAGGTTTTCTATGTCTTCCCGTTTACTTCACTAATTACTCAGACATATAATACAATTAAGAGTAATCTTGGACTCTCTGCTGCTGATATTGCTGAAATTCATTCAAAGGCAGGCTTTGAAGGTTTTAACGGGAGCGAAGAAAACATAGATGAAACAAGCTATATGAGGAGAAATTTTATTGATCACCTGTTTACAAATTACCCGGTGTGCCTGCTTTCACACATAAAGTTTTTTGATGTGCTTATTTCTAATGAAAAGGATGCAAATTATCTGCTGCACAGAATTGCAAATTCAGTTGTAATTATTGATGAAGTTCAATCCTACAATCCCTCTGAATGGGATAAAATCAATTATTTGATACAAATGTATTCCGAAGCGCTGAATGTTACATTTATCGTAATGTCGGCTACGCTTCCAAAGATTGGGAAATTGCTAAAGGAGAAGTCAAAGAACAGTAATGATAACTTTATTTATCTGATCAAAGATTCACAGAAATACTACAACAGTCCGAATTTTAAGAACAGGGCGGAATTCAGATTCGACTATCTTGAAAATCAGGAATTTTCTTTTGAGTGGCTTGCTGAAATTGTTTACAGGCATTCAAATGAATATTGTGAAAGGTCGTCCGGAGTAAGCGTTCTGGTGGAATTTCTTACAAAGAAATCGGCACACAAGTTTTATGAATTCGTCGCTTGTTCAGATTTATTCTCGGATTATGTCGTTTTCATTATTTCCGGTACAGTGCTTGAACCCCGGAGACGGGAAATTATAAGTATCTTAAAATCACCTGACTTCAGGAATAAAAAAATACTGGTCGTTGCCACGCAGGTAATTGAAGCCGGATTAGATATAGATATGGACTTAGGCTTCAAAGATAAGTCAATCGCAGATTCCGAAGAACAGTTCGCAGGAAGAATCAACCGGAACGCTTCGAAGAGCAATGCTCTGGTATTCCTTTTTAACTCAAAAGACAGCAGCAAAACTTACAAGACAGACCTTAGGTATAAACAGAAGGTTGACACTGAGCTTTATAAGGAGATCCTTAGAACAAAAAGATTTGATTATTATTATGATAAGGTCCTGGAAAATATTAACCACGATAACCAGAATGCTTTCCTCTCTGGAAACCTGGCTGATTTTACAAGCCAGATGGATAATTTGTTTTTCCAGAATGCTGCAGATAAATTTAAGCTGATTAAAGAAGATACTATCTCTGTATTTGTACCCCTTAGCCTGAAATGTACCTGCTTCTCTGAATATGAACTGTCGTTTTTAGAAAAATTCACCGGCTATAATTCCAATGACTGTTATGTCGATGGAGCTTCAGTTTGGGGGATATATAAAGATCTGATCCATTATAAAACGGATGATTTTATCATGAGGCAAGTTGATCTAAAAACAATATCATCAATTATGTCAAAATTTAGTTTCTCTATGTGGAATAATCCATATCAGATTAACCTGTTAAAACATTATGGAGAGGAAGAAAATGGTTTTATTTATCTGAGCAATTATCAGGAAATATATTCATTTGAAACCGGACTGAAAACAGATATAGAAACAGACTGCAATTTTTTATGAAATTATCAGGCACTCACATTAACTATTATTTCCATTGCCGGCGCCATCTCTGGTACTTTGCTAATTCCATTAATATGGAACAGAACTCAGAGGCGGTGGCCGTTGGAAAATTTATCTCCGATTCTTCCTACAGCAGGGAAGAACACGATATTCCTATATCTACAGAGGATGAAGAAGTAGTGCTCGACTTCTATGACGCCAAAACTAAAACTATTCATGAAGTCAAAAAGTCCGACAAAATGGAGGACCTTCACCTCTGGCAGGTAAAATTTTATATCTCGGTACTTGAAAAAAAGGGTATTGAAGGAGTAAAGGGAGTAATAGACTATCCCAGGTTAAAACAAAACCTTAACGTGGAGCTTACAGAAAAAGACAAAGTAAAACTCGGGGAAATTAAAGCGGAAATTAAATCTGTCGTTGAATCACCCATCCCTCCCGGGGTGATTAATGCTACTTTTTGTAAAAACTGCAGTTACTATGAACTTTGCTATATCTGATAATTTATGAAATAAGGACGCATCATGAAAAGAAATTACTACATTTTCAGCAGCGGAAAACTTATAAGAAGGCAGAATACACTGTATTTTGAGCCCGGGGAAGCACAGGAACCTGAGGAAAACCAGGAGACTGACGAGCTTCAGGTGGAGGATAATTCAGTCGGCGAGGAAGAGGAAAAAGATGAGCCGAGGCCAATGCCCCGCAGGCCAATTCCGATTGAGGATATTGAAGCTATTTATTGTTTCAGCGAAATGAGGTTTAATACAAAATTCCTGAATTTTATCTCCCAGAAGCAGATAACGCTTCATTTGTTCAACTACTATGGGTACTATAGCGGGTCATTCTATCCTCGGGAGCCCTTTGTTTCAGGAAAACTGCTGGTGAGCCAGGTCGGGAAATATTCCGATCCGTCATCACGCCTTGAAATTGCGAGGAAGTTTGTACAGGGTGCCTCGGATAATATACTGAAGAATCTTATGTATTATAATTCACGCGACAAGGACACCAGCTTTTTTATAGATTCAATAAAGGAGATGCAAAGCGCTCTTCCTGAATGCTCCGATATAAACGAGCTGATGGGAATTGAAGGAAACGTACGGAGTCTGTATTATAAATCGTGGCCGCTGCTGCTGGATTCTGAAATGGAATTCGGTAAAAGGGAAAAACATCCGCCCACAAATCCCATAAATGCATTAATATCATTTGGCAATTCGCTTTTATATACTACAGTACTAAGTGAAATATACAAAACCCAGCTTAACCCTCTGGTAAGCTTCCTGCACGAGCCGGGTGAACGCAGATTTTCACTTTCACTTGATATAGCCGAAATATTTAAGCCGCTTCTCTCCGACAGGATAATATTTTCACTGGTCAATAAAAAGCAGATACAGGAAAAGCACTTTACAAAGGAGCTCAAATTCTGCCACCTCAACGAAGAAGGCAGAAAGATATACCTGAAGGAATATGATGAAAGGCTTAAAACCACGATCCAGCACAGAAACCTGAAGCGTCAGGTAAGCTACAGGCATCTGATAAGGCTGGAGTGCTATAAACTTATAAAGCAAATTCTGGGTGAAAAGGAATATACGCCGTTTAAGATCTGGTGGTAAATAAATCAGGAGGCCATGGAATGTATTTAATTGTTGTTTACGATGCAGGTCCCAAAAGGGGAGCGAAGCTGCTTAAGTTCCTTAGGCAGCATCTTATCTGGGTTCAGAACAGTGTATTTGAAGGAGAAGTAACAGAAGCAGGGTTTGAGGAAATAAAGGCGGGGATAAAGGAGGCAATAAATACAAGCAAGGACAGCATTATTTATTATACTTTTGACTCTCAGAGTTATACCCAGCGGGGGATAATTGGTATAGAGAAGAACGACACAGGCAGTTTCATCTAAAGTCGTCGATCCCCCGGCATTTTAGCGTTATCTATGGTCGACGACAATAAAGCAGAAAAAAGCTTGCAAAACACCTCAAAATAGCCGAATTTTGGGGTGTCTTAATCGTACTATTGTAGAATTGAAATAT
>JBLMZM010000070.1:0-137962 GCA_050258815.1 Ignavibacteriales bacterium | reverse complement strand
ACTATGCAGGCGGAATGATAGACTCAGTCAGGCTTTTTAATATTTCAGATTCAAAAAAGACCTCTTACGTTTCTGACGGCCGGAAGGGAATATACTTTACTATGGAAATTGCCCCGATGGACACGATACTCTTCCAGATAGGCTACCGTCAGGAGCTTAACAAAGACAGTGCGGTCTATATACTAACGTCCACACAGCAGTGGGGTAAAGCAATCAGTCTGGCAGAGTACAAACTGATTGTGCCGGATTCTGTTAAGGTTAAAAGGTTCTCATATCCGCCCATGAATTCGTACAAATTTGAAGATTTCAGCCTGTATTACTGGAAGATTAAAAATTTCATGCCTGATAAAAACATGATATTTTATTTTAGGTAAAAACAGGACTTTTACTGCTTTACATGGTGCTGATTCTGGCCGGAAGGCTATAGATCATCCGATACAGGAATTCTTTTAACCCGCCTTGAGAAGTTTTATTGAAATTTTATCCGCACTCACGTAAATTGCTTGCTGAATTAATTATATAAACCTATTTCAAAGACTTATTCATAAACCAGGAGCTTTAATGAAAAGGCATCTAGTCTCGGTATTAGCACTTTTGTGCTCACTAGCCGTTATTTCCTGCGCTTCAAGAGGACAGGCCAATAACTTCATCTATGCACCCGAAGAACCCATGGCCGGTGAAGCTATAACTATTAAGTACAATCCCATGGGTACCAGCCTTGCCGGGGCTCAGAATATCAATATGATAGTTTACCAGTACAGCGTGGATCTGGACGATACCAAAGACGTAGCAATGGTAAAAGAGGGAAATGCGTGGACGGCAACGTTTAAGCCTGAAGCCTCAGCACGCGGAATTCTTATAAAATTCAAAAGCGGAGATGAAGTTGACAACAACAAAAATGCAGGATTTGTAATCCGGCTGTTTGGGAAAGATGGCAACGAACTGCCCGGTAGTAATGCGGGACTTGCAGTTGCGTACGGTACGTGGGGTCCCCTCTATCTTAACATGGAACGCGACAGGGAACTCGCCTATAAGACATTCTCAGCCGAGTTCGAAAAGAATCCCGGCACTAAAGCCGAATACCTGGATGAATACCTTAATATCATAACACCTCTTTTTCCCGCGAAAAGCGACAGCATAATTGCAGCTGAACTGGCCCTGGCAGAAAAAAAACACTCGGAAAAGGAAGACTATCTTACTACAATGGCTACCTGGTACACCAGCATTAAAAATGAAGCCAGGGCTGCACAGTACAGAACACTGCTGCTGCAGAAATATCCCACGGGTAAATTTGCAGAAACCGAAGCCTCAAAGGAAATAGGTAAAACAGAGGATCCTGGCAAAAAAGTGCAGCTGGCTAAGGAATTCGAACAGAAATTTCCTTCAAGCGATCTTATCGGCGATATTTATGACGGCATAATCCGGCAGTTCAGCAAAGATAAAAAATATGCCGATGCTATGGCCTTCATAAAAGAAAATGCCGCCAGAATCGATCCTTATACTTTCTTTTCAACAGTAAACAGAATGACAGAGGAAAACGCCGATCTGACAATTGCCTCTGAAATCGCAAAGCTCGGAGTGGACAGATCAAAACAGGCACTAAATAGCCCATCAGGAAAAAAACCTAATTACCTATCTCCCTCAGAATGGCGTGAGGAAGCCGAATATACGCTCGGCATGAACCTCTTTGCTTATGCCGCCGTGATGGAAAAGATGGATAACATAGTTAAAGGCCTGGATTTGATGGAGGATGCGTCCACGCTGCTTCGCGACAGGGAAACTTCTGCAGTAGAACTTTATGCCAGACTATTGCTAGCAAATAATAAGTATGGCAAGACAAAATTCTATCTGGAACCCCTCATTAAAAAAGGCAGGGGAACATCCCTGATGAAAGATTATCTCAAATCAGCATACATAAGTGTAAATGGAAGCGACGCAGGCTTCGATGAATATATAAAAGAGTATGAAACTGCTGCAAAAGGAAGCATGAGGGAAAAACTAAAAAAAGAGATGATCAGGGTTAAAGCCCCGGATTTCAGCCTGCTTGACCTTGACGGTAAACAGGTGGCACTCTCTTCACTTAAAGGTAAGACGCTTATACTGGACTTCTGGGCAACATGGTGCTCTCCCTGCAGAGCTTCATTTCCCGGCATGAAAAAGGCCGTAGAGATGTATTCATCCAACCCGGACGTGCGTTTCCTCTTTATAAATACCAGGGAAAGAGTGGCAGACAAGAAAAAAAATGCGGCAGATTTTATTGCAAAAAACAATTATCCTTTCCACGTGCTTCTGGATAATGACAGCAGAGTCCTTAATATGTATAAAGTACCTGGCATTCCCACAAAATTCGTTATCGATAAAGATGGAATGATCAGGTTCAAGGTGGTTGGTTACGACGGTAATACGGATCAGATGGTTGAAGAAATCAAAACGATGCTCTCAATGGTAAACTGAACCAATTTCCTTTTACCCTGCGTAATAGCTTGACAACACGGCCGTTTTTGCTATTTTTATATAAGGTGAAGTTTGAGGCGATTTTAAGATAAGGTTCGCATGTGATATCATAACAGCAGAAACGGCTATTTTTAGGTTGTGTAAAGTGTTGGAATTCCTCAAACCCCTCTCAAGAGAGCTGGCAAATAATTCTCTCTTGAGAGGGTTCTCACCTTTTAGACATTCTTCTTCATTTTCCCTATAGTTCAGGAAAGGAGGGTTTAGAGCATGTTGAGGAGTGTAAAGGAATTTGAGAAGTATAAAATTATAGCTTCCGATGGTGAGATTGGTAATGCATATGAGTTTTACTTTGATGACGTAAAATGGATTATGCGCTACCTGGTAGTGGAAACCGGAAACTGGCTCTCAAGAAAGCAGGTCCTGATCTCCCCGGCGGCAGTAAACAGTGCAGACTGGAAAAACAGAACCCTGACACTGAACCTTACAAAAAAACAGATAGAAGACAGTCCCGATATCTCAACAGATAAGCCCGTCAGCCGCCAGCATGAGGTTGAATTAATGAACTATTACAACTGGCCCCAGTACTGGGACTGGGAAATGGGCATGCCATATGCACCGGGAGCGGCCTTCATGTCGGCTGCACCAATTGTTAACGATGACGTATCTGCTACAACAGACAACACCAAACACTCCACAGCACCCCGAAAGGGTGACCCGCATCTTAGAAGCAGCCGTGAGGTGATCGGCTATAATATCCAGGCAACGGACGACACTGTAGGTCACGTAGAGGATTTCATAGTAGATGACAATTCCTGGATTATCCGCTATATGGTAATAGATACAGGCAACCGGCTTATTGGTGGCAAAAGAGTTCTACTGGCTCCCCACTGGATTGAAAGGGTTGAATGGACTGACTCCAGGGTGCACGTGGCAATCAGCAGCACCAGCCTCAGAAACAGTCCCCCATATGATCCTTCACAAACACTAAACCGCGATTATGAGGAACTGCTTTATGAATATTATGGCCTGCCAAAATACTGGGTTTAATAATGATCCGGGGCCGGCCCTGAAGTTACCTTTTATGGTGATTTCTGCAATCATCTGAGTAATAAGTTACGGGGGCAGTCATGGGTATTGCACAATTTAAATACCTTTTGACCACTCCTGTTTTTGATACGATGAATTAATAAAAGGAGAAATATTATGGAATTAGAAGGCAAAAAAGTAATTATTTTCGTTGCTGATATGTTCGAGGATCTGGAGTTCTGGTATCCGTGCCTCAGGATGAAAGAGGCCGGAGCCAGCGTAGTTGTAGTAGGACCAAAAGCAGATACATATACAGGTAAACATGGCGTCCCCGCAAAAGCAGACAAGGGGATTAAGGACGTAAAGGATAACGACTTTGATATACTAATCATCCCGGGCGGTTATTCCCCCGATATGATGAGGCGCTCACCTGAAATGGTTGAGTTTGTAAAAAAAATGAACCAGAAGGGCAAGACGATTGCCGCCATATGCCACGGCCCCTGGATGCTTGCCTCTGCCGGTATCATAAAGGGGAAAAAACTTACCAGTTTCTTTTCCATTAAGGATGACCTTATTAATGCCGGAGCCAAATGGGTGGACCAGGAAGCGGTAGTCGACGGAAATATAATTACTTCCCGTGATCCTAACGATTTGCCTGCATTCTGCAGAACAATCATTGAACACGTGGGACACTATGCCGAAGTCTGAACATAAAAACACATAATAAACAATTCTGGATATAAACAGCACAGTTTAAGGCAGCCTGAAGGCACACGGGCTGCCTTAAAATATATATTAAACTGGAGGGATAAAATGCACAAAATAACTCAATTTCTGATTCTGCTTTTCATTTTACTGGGCACAGTTTCTTATGCCCAGCAGCAGACCACGGAAGATATAACCAAAGCAATTGCCGTTCTGCAGCCCGTACAGGGGCAGTCCACACAAGGCAGCACAATTCATGGAACTATAACCTTTACAAAGAGCGGCAGCGACATGCTGGTCACGGGAGACATTGAAGGACTTGCACCCGGCAGACACGGCATTCATATTCATCAGTACGGGGATCTGAGCAGTACTGACGGAAAGTCTGCAGGTGACCATTTTAACCCGACTAACCAGCAGCACGGGGACCCTAATATGTCAATGCACCACGGGGGTGACCTGGGAAATATAACCGCCGGATCAGATGGCAAGGCTCACCTGGAAATTAAGGTCAGCGGCCTTGATTTCAGCGGCCCTAATTCCATCATCGGACGTTCGGTGGTCGTACACGCCAACGAGGATGACCTGATGTCTCAGCCCGCCGGTAATTCAGGCGCAAGAATTGCTTTCGGAGTCATAGGTATTGCCCAAAAGTAAAGAAAATTAAAACACCCGGAGGCTTCTGAAAATATCTAAAGAACCTGTTTTAAACTATCTGCTTTGTAATTAACCGGAACTGCAAATAGATTCAGACAGATATTTCTAACCTGAAAAGGAGTTATAAATGAATTATAATTATAGAAGATTGTGGATCGGCCTCGGCATTGTTATGGCCGTATCGTTTCTTATCCTCGGGTATTTCGGTTCGGATATTTACCACCAGGCTCCCCCTGTCCCCAACAGAGTAGTTTCAACAGACGGACGGGTACTCTTTACGGGAGCAGACATAAAGGATGGACAGAATGTCTGGCAGTCAATCGGAGGACAGGAACTCGGTACCGTCTGGGGCCACGGCAGTTACGTGGCGCCGGATTGGACGGCCGACTGGCTGCATCGTGAAGCCGTATGGATGCTCGGTGACCTGGCACAGAGAACTTATCATACCACGATGGACAAGCTGGATAATTCACGAAAGGCTGCATTGCAGGAAACACTCAAAGAGGAACTGCGCACAAACACATACAATCCTTCCAGCGGAGACCTCCTTATATCTCCATTACGCGCAAAGGCAATTGAAAATGTCAGTTCACATTATACCTCGCTCTTCGGAAATGACCCCTCACTAGATGAGCTAAGGAAGGACTATGCTATCCCGGAAAACACTATCAAAGACCCGGAAAGACAACGCAAAATGAATGCATTTTTCTTCTGGGCAGCCTGGGCATGCACTACAAACCGGCCCGGTCAGGACGTGACCTATACCAATAACTGGCCCTCGGAAAATCTCGTGGGCAACCAGCCCAGCGGCATAATTATCCTCTGGTCGGTCATAAGCTTCGTGCTTTTGCTCGCCGGCATAGGTGCCCTGGCATGGTATTATGCCGTTCAAAGGAGGCGGGAAAGCGAGGAATATGAACTGCCCGAATGGGATCCGCTCCTGGCGCTCAAATCCACTCCCTCGATGAAGGCTACACTCAAATACTTCTGGATAGTTGCCGCACTTATCGTGCTGCAGGTGATTCTGGGAGTAATTACGGCCCACTATGGAGTGGAAGGCTCGGGCTTCTACGGAATACCCCTCTCCAAATGGCTGCCTTATTCTGTAACCAGGACCTGGCATACACAGCTCGGCATATTCTGGATAGCAACGGCATGGCTGGCAACCGGCCTGTTTATAGCTCCCGCGGTCTCGGGATATGAGCCTAAACTACAGAGAGCCGGAGTAAACTTCCTCTTTGTCTGCCTTCTAATAATTGTGCTCGGTTCAATGGCAGGGCAGTGGTTGGGCGTACAACAGTATTTGGGACTCATTACAAACTTCTGGCTCGGACATCAGGGCTATGAATACGTCGACCTGGGACGCTTCTGGCAGATTTTCCTGCTTGTTGGACTATTCCTCTGGCTCTTCCTGATGGGACGCGCAATGCTGCCGGCATTCAAAAAAATGGATGAAAACCGGCACCTCTTGGGATTATTCTTAATGTCCAGCATTGCAATCGCCCTTTTCTATGCCGCGGGACTCATGTGGGGGCGCCAGACAAACCTTGCCATTGCCGAGTACTGGAGATGGTGGGTGGTACACCTTTGGGTGGAGGGCTTCTTTGAAGTCTTTGCCACCGTGGCAATAGCATTTTTGTTTACCAGGATGGGACTGCTTAAGGTATCCACTGCGACCTCGGCTGTCCTGTTTTCAACTATAATATTCCTTTCGGGCGGTATAGTAGGTACGTTCCATCACCTCTACTTTACCGGGACACCGACCGCCATAATGGCCCTGGGTGCAACATTCAGCGCCCTTGAAGTTGTACCACTGGTCCTTATCGGCTTTGAGGCCTATGAGAACCTTACACTGAGCCGCGCAAAGAAATGGGTCCGGGCCTATAAATGGCCTATCTACTGCTTTGTAGCCGTCGCATTCTGGAACCTGGTTGGGGCAGGCCTGTTTGGCTTTCTTATCAATCCCCCAATTGCCCTGTACTATATGCAGGGACTGCAGACTACACCAATACACGGCCATACCGCCTTGTTCGGAGTATACGGAATGCTGGGTATCGGTTTTATGCTCTTCTGTCTTAAGGGACTTACACCGCACTATGTCTGGAAAACAGGCTCACTTTCCTTCGCATTCTGGGCAATCAACATAGGATTGGCACTGATGGTAATTTTAAGCATGCTTCCCATCGGCCTCATGCAGACCTGGGCGAGTGTAGAGCATGGAATGTGGTATGCCAGATCTGCTGAGTTTACAAAAGGACCGCTGATGGATACATTGAGATGGATGAGGGTAGTGGGAGATACAATTTTCGCAGTAGGTATACTTTCCCTCGGCTACTTTGTAATGGGGCTTAAAACCGGATGGTCAATTACCGGAGAGACTGACGCGGTTGGGAAAGAATTTCCCGAAGGAGAACCCAAAGGCAAGCAGGCTACAACGTGAAACGCCCGCTCTTTCCGGGGGATGTATAAAATACGCCGGAATAGAGAAGGGAAGAAGACACTTGTAATTGAGGCACACAAAACACCCGGCGGAGGTATACACTCAGCCGGGCTGATACTGCCCGGGGTTTGTGCACGATACCGGCTCGTCTTCAACCTCCTGCAGGACCGGAGGCGCACATGGAACGTGCGGCCGGAAAAACTCCTGGCGGAAAAACTCTTAGTAACATGCCTGGCATCAGAATAATGATATGACTTTTGGTATGGATTTGATTACATGCTGTTGTTTATATTAGGGAATAAACAGGGGCCAATTACAATAAAACCGTAATATTATTCGAGAATGAGGGATTTTCTTTCTTTTAATATATCGCTCTATATACCAGTTCTGCTGTTTTCCTTGTATTCACATTCCTTCTCCCAGGTAAGACGCGACACAATCAGAGCAGAGGACCTGAACCGGGACTCCATTGAGATATCAAACATAAATAATGCTGAAGTAATAAATTCAGTCAAGGAATTTTCTGGAAAAGACAACTTCTTTTCCAGACTGCTGAAGCACATCCTTGTGGCAGAGGAGGATGATCCCAGGAGCCGGAATTCAACTGGCGCAGGATACAGATCCTATTCCGGCAAGATAATAAGAAACATTGACATCAGGGTGCTTGACGTCTTTGGTACCTCGGTTACACGTCCTAACGACAGCGCAAACAGCTGGCTTCAGAAGGCGGGTAATTCCGTTCACCTGAATACACGCGCCTGGCTGATAAAAAACAGACTGCTTTTCTCCGAGGGCAACAGGCTGGTTCCATATGAACTGGCTGAAAGCGAGAGGCTATTAAGACAGAACAGTTTTATTTATGACGCCAGGATTTCAGTTAAACCCATCCGGAGGGTAAAAGACAGCGTGGATGTTCTGGTCCTGGTGCAGGATATCTGGAGCATCACAGGAGGCGCTTCGTACCAGCCCGGGGACCAATCAGGCAAGTTCTCATTCAGGGACCTGAATTTCCTGGGCTTTGGAAATGAATTTACGGGGGCAGTCAAATTAGACAACGGTTATGAAAGGGGCTGGAACTGGGACGGCAGCTATACTTTCAGTAATATAGGCAGAACGTACGTCAGCGCCCAGCTTTATTATCAGAGTGAAATTAATCAGCAGAGATATGGTTTTAATTTAAACAGGGACTTCTATTCCCCCGTTGTTCGCTGGGCCGGAGGCATTGGCGTCGACTGGTCCGATGACAGGCAGACTGTACTGAGAGATTCCTTCTTATCGGTTGAAAACGTAAAATTTAATCAGCAGGATTACTGGCTGGGCTATGCATTTGACTTCAAGCCATTCGATCCTTTCAGCGTAAATTATAACAGGCTTAATGTTTCTTTAAGAACAATCCATACCAGCTTTAACCGAAAGCCAGCCAGAGACTCCTTGAGCCTGTTTCAGAATAATGTCTTTTACCTGGCAAGACTGGGATATTCCTTCAGGACCTACTACCGTGACCGTTATCTCTTTGGCCTGGGCCGTATCGAGGACATACCGCTCGGAAGCCTGTTTGAAATACTCCTGGGGTACCAAAACGGGGAGTATTCCAAAAGGCCATACCTGGGCATAAAATCCGGCTACAGCAACTACAGTGATGATTTCGGCTACCTCTATGGCGGCCTGCAGGTGGGAGGTTACAGGGAGAATAACGCCTGGAACAACGGCGTTCTGGTTTTTGAGTCGCTCTTTTACTCAAAACTCCTCCCGATCGGGAAATTCAAGTGGCGCCATTACCTGGGCAGCAGATATTCTTACAGCTACAACCCCGTATTTGAGGATGATCTGCTGGATATAAACGGGGATATGGGATTAAGGGGCTTCACAACCGAGGTAAGAGGAAACAAAAAACTCGTTTTTAATTATGAATCCGATATCTTTATCCCGCTGAAGTTCCTGAATTTTAAGCTCGCATTCATTACGTTTGCAGATTTCGCCCTGCTTTCCGGAAAAGATGAGATCCTTTTCAACAGCAAGCTCTATCAGGGTTATGGCGTTGGCTTCAGGATCAGAAACGAACACCTCATATTTCCCACGTTTCAGTTTATGGTCGGCTTCTATCCCAATGACGGGGAAAAGGGGGGCGACAGATTTGAATTCTTCAGGCAGAGATCCATGTTCTACCGCTTTAACCAGTTCCAGATTTCGAAACCCTCGGTAGTACAGTTCTGAGGTAAAGTTCTAAAAAGACGCCGCAATGCATTGATATAATTATATATTTGCCTTAATATGTTATAATAAGCAGAATGGGTGAATCCGGAAATGCCCTGCATTACTTTTAATACAAAGGAATTCTGCAGCTATGGATAATAAACAATATGATATTGGAATGATAGGTCTTGGTACCATGGGCCGCAATCTTATACTGAACATGGGAGACAAGGGATTTTCAGCCGTTGGATACGACAAGGATTTCAACAAAATATCCCTGCTCGAAAAAGAAGCCGGCAGTTTGAATATTCATGCGGCCAGATCACTGGATGAATTCCTGGGCCTGCTTAAAAAGCCGCGCCTTATAATGATGCTCGTTCCGGCTGGAGCAGCCGTGGATGCAATTATTCAGGAGGTGCTGCCATTTTTGGAAAAGGGCGATGTCATCATTGACGGTGGCAATTCGCACTTTACCGATACCGGCCGCCGTATTAAGGATCTGGAAGCAAAGGGATATAATTTCATCGGAGTAGGCATCTCAGGCGGTGAAAAGGGCGCCAGATTTGGACCCAGCATCATGCCCGGAGGAGATAAGGAAGCATACCGGCACCTGCAGCCCATCTTCGAAGCAATTGCCGCCAGGGCCGGAGATGAACCATGTGTAAGCTACCTGGGACCGGGCGCCGCGGGACATTACGTTAAGATGGTCCATAATGGCATTGAATATGGCCTTATCCAGCTGATCTCAGAAACATATCACTTGCTGAAAACGGGCCTTGATTTCACAAATGATGAACTAGGCGATCTTTTTAAGGCCTGGAATGCCAAAGAACTCCACTCATTTCTCATTGAAATTTCCGCCATTATATTCCATAAGGAGGATGACAAAAAAAAGGGAAGGCTAATTGACTCCATACTGGATCAGGCAAGACAGAAAGGAACGGGTAAATGGACCTCACAGGATGCCATGGATCTGCAGATTCCACTCCCAACCATTGATATGGCTGTTGTTATGCGCGATATGTCAGCACAAAAACAGGAACGTGTTGCGGCAGCAAAAATACTAAAGGGACCCTCAAAGAATTTCAGCGCAGACAAAAAGAAGCTGACCAGACAGCTCGAGCAGGCACTCTATTTCGGCATGGTCACTACTTACGCCCAGGGTATGGCACTGCTTAAAAAAGCCTCGGAAAGCTATGGATACGGCCTTAAGCTTAAGGAAGTGGCAAAAATATGGCGCGGCGGCTGTATAATAAGAGCAGCATTGCTTGAAGACATACTTTCAGCATACAGTGAAAAACCGGACCTCCAAAATCTGATCGCGGAGACTGCGTTTGCAGGAAAACTTAATGAGAAGCAGGCCGACCTGCGCACTGTCATCCAGACTGCAGTAGAGATGGGAATTCCCGTACCCGGCATGATGGCATCTCTGGCATATTTTGATTCGTACAGGAGCGCATGGCTGCCGGCTAACCTGGTACAGGCACAAAGGGATTTCTTTGGTGCCCATACCTATGAGCGCATTGATAAAGAAGGCTCATTCCATACACAGTGGGAGCAAAAGCAGGAATAATGATCATACAGGACTACTCCTCACTCGAAGAATTAAGCCGTGCCTCTGCTGAACTGTTTCAGCAGATTGCAGCCGAATCGGTCTCATCAAAGGGAATTTTCAGCGTTGCCCTTTCGGGCGGCAGTACGCCGGAAATGACCTATCAGATTCTCTCAAAGCCTCCTTTCAGAGATACTGTACCCTGGAAAAAGACCCATGTGTTCTGGGGGGATGAACGCTACGTCCCCTCTGATGATGACCTCAGTAACTCACGCATGGCGCGAAGAGTTTTACTGAACCACGTTCCTGTTCCGGATTCCAATATACACCCGATTCCCTACCTGTCCACGCCCCAGCAGTCGGCAATACAGTACGAAAGCATTCTCCGCAATTTTTTCAAGCACCAGGCACCCCGTTTTGACCTGATACTCCTGGGAATGGGGTCCGATGGCCATACGGCTTCACTTTTCCCCGGCACAACCATACTTAATGAAAGGGAAAGATGGGCAAAAGAGGTCTTTCTTCCCTCACAGAACATGTACCGTATTACAATTACACTTCCGCTGATCAACCGTGCCGCAAATATTGCATTTCTCGTTCATGGCAGCGAGAAGGCCTCTATTCTTGCCTCTGTACTGGGTAAGAGGGGAAACAGTAACGCCTTACCGGCACAGCTGGTTTATCCTGAAAACGGCGAACTCTACTGGCTGGTGGATAAGGCCGCCCTTGGCACAAAGCCCCAAATATAAATGCCCGACCTGTTTCTACCCTGAAGAAATTATCTTGTTATCGAAAAAATAAAATTGCCCTCGTAAAATACTGGCAGTTCTCCGTATGTGATAGGTCGCCGGACAATATGGAGCAATACTTCAGGCTGCCGTGCAAACCATATTGCACCGAGGGAGGTTTATCCCTCTCAATGGATAAGATGCCCGGGGAAAAACCCTTAGCTGCTGTTTTTAGGTATTGATTGATATGTAAGAAGATTGGTATAGTATAATATAGTTCAATTATTATTGTAATGTTTCGGTAGAATTTTTGAGGAGGACTTTATGTTTAAGAAGTATTTGGCTTTGATGATTGTGCTGGTATTTGTTGCTTCGGAAATAAAGGCCCAGGGGATCGGCATAGGGCCCCAGCTCGGATGGCAGAAGTCCAGCAGTGCCGATAACGGAGCGCTCATGTATGGGGCAGCACTGAGAGTTAAACTTTCTCCGGCAATTGGCATAGAAGGTTCAATTAATTACCGTCAGGAAAAATATGCTGACGGGGGGCTTACAGTTAGAAGCTGGCCTGTTATGGTCACGGGTCTCATCTATCCCATCCCGGTAGTATATGGGGCAATTGGAGTTGGATGGTATAACACTACATTTGATTACTCACAAGAGCTGACACTGAAAAACCTCCAGAATAACACGACTCAGAACTTTGGCTGGCACCTGGGAGGCGGTCTTGAACTGCCGCTTGGCAAGTCTGCCTGGCTGACAGGAGACATACGTTATGTGTTCCTTAATTATGATTTTGGACAACTGGCCACACAAGCCAGTACTGGCGACCTGAGCAGTAACTTTTTCGTAATTACTGTCGGCCTGCTGTTTGGAATTCACAACTAACAACATTACCCATCACTCAGATATTCCGGCATAAAACCCGGAATATCTGAGTAAAAAATCACTGAAATATACAATCAGAAGAATATACAAGTAAAATATGGGAATTAAGGATAAGCTCGTTTCAAAGGGAGCAGAAAAATTTATAAATATAATGCTGGAGGGTATTGGCAGTCTCTCCGGACTTTCAATTGACTCAAAGAATAAGGCAATTCAGTTGATTGTTGCCTTAAGGGGAGAAACCGAACCCGTTAAGGTTACAATTAAGGAATATGAAATAACCAATAAGAACAACACAAATTATATAATTATCCACAGGCTTGACGCCTCCAGGGAATGGATGAATGCGGCATTTGAAAAATATATGAAGGACCGGAAATTCGAAATACCTTCCCAATATGATTTTATAATCAGGCAGACACTCTAGCATCCATTTCCGTTTATGACATCCCCCGTAAATAGACACAGAGATTAAGGTATCACTGAGTGCATGGTGACTGAAACGTTACTAATGCCCGCAACCATAGTTCTTATCAGGTCAATCATTCCTGCGGGATACGTGCCAAACCATACCAGGAAAACCGTCAGTACAGCCAGCACAATGCCTCCGCCTACTGACAGGGCGGGATATGTGATGCCACCAGAAAGAGAGACTTCAGCCTCAGGGACCTCTTCAGGCTGCCTGTACATTGCAACAACAATTTTCAGGTAGTAATACACGCTGATTGCGCTATTAATTACCAGTATAACAACCGGAAGCCAGAGCGATGAGTTTATGGCCGCCGCCACAAGATAAAATTTCCCTATAAAACCCGCCGTAAGAGGAATTCCGGCCAGCGAGAAGAGCATTGCCGTGAAAACCGTGGCAATAAAGGGTCTGCGCCAGAACAGCCCCCTGTAATCCTCTATATTATCGGCATCCCTGTATTTGTCGGATAGTACGGTGACAATGCCAAAAGTACCAAGCGTTGTGATTATGTAGGCAACAAGATAAAACGTAGCGGCCTCTACGCCCATAATTCCTCCGGCCAGAAATGCAACTAGCAGATAGCCCAAATTGGCAATAGAGGAATATGCCAGTATCCTTTTTACATTGTTTTGCATCAGGGCCAGGAAGTTTCCTATAAACATTGAAGCAATTGCAATTATGGTAAAGAGTAAAACCAGAGAATTAAACCGGTACCCATTAATCATCAGGAAGAACCGGAACCAAAGGGCAAACATACCGCCCTTGGATACCGTTGCAACAAATGCCGTAACGGGAGCAGGAGCACCCTCATAGACATCCGGAGTCCACATATGAAAGGGAGCAAGGGCCAGCTTGAAACCAACCGCAATAACCATCATGGAAAACCCGGCCAGCATGACAGGGGTGGCAGCATTTACCGATGCAATGTGTGCTCCCAGCCGCATAAAATCCATTGTGCCCGATTCAGCATAGACCAGGGCCATACCAAAGAGCAGAAATGCAGAAGAAGCAGCAGCCAGCACCAGATATTTAATCCCCGCCTCAATGCATCTTTGCCTTTCAGGAAGATAAGAAACTAAGGCATAAAGTGAAACGCTCAGGATTTCAAGTCCCATAAAAAAGGATATAAAATGCTTGCTCACCACCAGAATTCCGGAACCCAGTGTAGCCGTTAACAGCAGCATATAGTACTCTTCCTTCTCCTCCTCCTGGTGCCTGAAATATGAATATGACATCAGAGTAATGGAAAAACTTGCGGCAAATATCAGCCCCCAGTAGAAAGCGGCATAATTATCCGCTATCAACAGCCCCCCGATTTCCCTTGTATGCAGGGGTGAAATGATAAAAGTTGAAATTAATGCTGCGGCAAAACCAACGAGCGTAAGAATAAATGTGGTCCTGTGATCCCTGTAAACAGCAATAACCAGCATGATAACAATAGCAGCAGCTGAAAGTATTACCAGAGGCATCAAATAATAAAAATCCGCCGTCGTCATTTCCTGCCTCCTTCCTTAAGATCTTCAGATGTAAAGCCGCTGCCGTACTGGTAATCAGTCCGTACGGGTTTTTCTCCTTCTGCCGATGTCTTGGCCGCCGGGGTCTTCGCCTGCAGCACATTTCTGATGGCAGGCGATGAAGTACTCAGTACAGAATGCGGGAATAGGCCCAGCCATACGATTGCTGCAATGAGAGAACCCATTGTTATCATTTCTCTTATATTAAAGTCGGGCAATATCCATTCCCTTACTTTTTTGCCATAAAACACGCGGGCCATGATCCTGAGCGAATATATTGTTGAAACTATCAGTCCCAGTGATGCAAAAACCGTCATCCAGTTATTTGCCTGGAATGAACCGACTAGTATAAGAAATTCCGCAATAAAGTTACCCAGTCCCGGCAGTCCCAGAGAGGCAAGCGAGAATATGAGTCCCACTGCTCCCATCCTCGGCACATTATCCCAGAGCCCTCCCATCTTGTGAATGTCACGCGTATGGATCCTTTCCTGCAGAGAGCCGACCAGAATAAAGAGGGCGCCTGTGCTGATGCCGTGGCAGATCATCTGCATCACTACACCCTGGAGTGCAAGCTCATTTAATGCAAATACTCCCAGCATCACAAAGCCCATGTGGTTCACGCTCGTATAGGCCACGAGCCGCTTAAAGTCCGTCTGTGCAAATGCCAGAATTGCCCCGTATAATAGTCCGATTACCCCCAGGAGCATGCCTATAGGTGCAAATTCCCTGGATGCTTCGGGAAATAAGGGGAGCACGAAACGTATGAGTCCATATGCTCCGGTTTTAAGCAGCAAGCCAGCCAGTATCACGCTGCCTGCAGTAGGAGCTTCCGTGTGGGCATCAGGCAGCCAGCTATGAAATGGTACAACGGGCAGTTTTACTATAAAGGCAATTAAAAATCCCAGCATCAGCCACATTGCCACCTGCGGGGCAATTGAAGTGCCCAAAAGATCCATATAGTCAAATGTATAAACATTTGTGTTTCTGGCGTGTATAAAAAACAGCCCCAGAATCGAGAGCAGCATCAGTAATCCGCTTGCCTGTGTGAAGATAAAGAACTTAAAGGAGGCATATATCCTGTTCTCGTGCCCCCATATTCCGATAACAAAGTACATCGGGATCAGCATTACTTCCCAGAAAAAATAGAACAGAAAGAGATCCAGCGCCAGAAATACGCCTATTATTCCTGCCAGGATCCAGAGCAGATTGAAGTGAAAGAATCCGGTCCGGACCTTTATTTCGGTCCAGGAGGTCAGCACCGACAGAATGCCGAGAAATCCGGTCAACAGGACCAACAGCAGGCTTAATCCATCTAATGCCAGGTGAAAACTTATTCCGAAGGATGGAATCCAGTTCCAGCGCAGTTCCATTATCCAGGGAGCATGACCTGAGACCGATACATCGGGCGAATATTGTATCCACAGATATATACTCATTATAAAAGTTATTATCAGTGCTCCCAAAGATATCCACCGGGTCAGAAGGCTGCTCCACCTGTCAACCAGCCAGGCCAAAAGCCCCCCGGCCATCGGAATTAATATAAGCCATAATAATATCATAAAAACACCGCTATAGTTATTGTTATAATGGCCCCCAGGGCGATACCCATGGCATACCAGCGGAGCCTGCCGGTCTGTGTATAGCTTAAGAACATGTTGAATAACCGGTTTGTCCACGCAATACCCGTATAGATCAGGTCAAAGAAGTCATCTTTATTGATCTTTGCAAACCATATTATGGGTCTGACGAAGAGTTTATCGTACAGCCAGTCAAATCCCCAGCCATAGAAAAGGAAGCGGTAAAGAGCACTTCCAAATGCAGACTGCTTGAACTGATAGACTCCCTTTGGGTACTTATAAAACAACAGATATGCAATGTATATGCCCGACAGTGCCGTCACAGCCGCCACACCCTGAAGTAGAAGTTCAGCAGATATATTTTCATTTGCTCTTGTTACCGGGAGCACGGTATGCATAAAATCAGAGAAGGGGGTAAAATGCCCCAGCGTGCCGGGCAGTTCAACAAATCCGCCAATTGTGGAAAGAATTGCCAGAATAACAAGAGGGCCCTCCATTATCCATCCCGGCTTATGCTCCATGTGCGTTTTAATGTCGCCAAAGAACGTGAGCACCACCATGCGCGTAGTATAAATTGCGGTTATCAGTGCCCCGATCAGGCCTGCTGCATAGAGCAGCCTGCTGCCCTGCTCACCCTCTGCAGCATAAAACAGAATGAGATCCTTGCTGTAAAATCCCCCTGTAATTAAGGGCAGTGCGGCCAGTGAGGCCGAACCGATAAGAAAGGTCCAGAAAGTTACAGGGAGAAACTTTCTCACCCCGCCCATCCTGAACATATCCTGCTCATGATGCAGCGCAATTATTACAGACCCTGCTCCCAGGAACAGGAGTGCCTTAAAGAATGCGTGTATCATAAAGTGAAATACGGCAGCTGACCATGCTCCCACTCCGAGAGCCAGGAACATGTAACCTATCTGGCTAATGGTCGAATAGGCCAGAACCTTTTTTATATCGGATTGTGTCAGGGCCGTGCAGCCTGCAATCAGCAGCGTCAGGGCCCCGATTACGCCTACCGTGGACTGTATTACCGGAGCAAGAGAGAATAATACGTGCGTGCGTGCTATCAGGTATACACCCGCAGTAACCATTGTAGCAGCATGTATAAGGGCACTGACGGGAGTAGGACCCGCCATTGCATCCGGGAGCCATGTCTGCAGGGGCAGTTGGGCTGATTTACCCACGGCTCCTCCCAATAAGAGCGCTGCAACCGTAATTGCCATGGGGGAACTCACCGCCCAGTGCAGTGGGGCCTGCTGCAGTATAGCGCTGATATTCAGCGTCCCCAGCTCAATAAACAGCATAAACAGCGCGATTATCATGGCCGTATCACCAACGCGCGTTACAATAAACGCCTTGCGAGCGGCATCCATATTGACAGGATCCTTATACCAGAAACCTATAAGAAGGTAACTGCACAGGCCCACCCCCTCCCAGCCCAGGTATAGAAGCAGGAGATTATCGGCTAAAACCAGCATAAGCATGGCCCCCACAAAGAGATTCATATACGCAAAGAACCGTGAGAAGCCTTCCTCACCCTCCATATAGCCGACTGAATAGAGGTGGATAAGGAAACCCACAAAGGTAATTATGAAGATAAACGTGAGCGACACGGCATCCAGCTTCAGTGAGATGCCCGGATTCAGCCCACTCACGTTAAACCACTGCCACAAAGTCTGCGTATATGCATTGCCCTGGGGAACAGAATTAATAAAATTTATGCCTATAATAATGGTTAACAATGCGCTCAGGCCTACTGCTCCAACCCCGACTGCCGCTGCAGCCGTACGCGGCAGCCTGGCGCCAATAAGTGCCAGGATCAGAAATCCGCAAAATGGTAAGGCAGGTACAAGCCACAATAACTCTAGCATATTATCCTCTCATGTTGTTTGCAGCGTCCGTATCCAGCGTCCTGAAGCGGCGGTGCAGCTGCAGAATTAAAGCCAGTCCTACTGAAACCTCGGCTGCTGCCATGGCCAGAATAAAAATAAACATTACCTGTCCGTCCGGCTGTGCCCACCTGGCACCTGCTGTGACGAAAGCCAGTCCGGCCGCATTCAGCATTATTTCGACTGACATCAGTATAAATACAATATTCCGGCGCACCAATACACCCACAAAACCCAGAATAAACAGTATGCCCGCCAGAATTAATCCGTTATCCATCGGGACAGAGTTCATTTCCGCTCCTTTATAAAAAATCTGTGCACTATTGCCCCCTTTTTCCTTCCCAGGTGATATGCACCGACGATTCCGGCCATAAGAAGCATGGCGGCCATTTCAACCCCCAGAAGATATGTACTGTAAAGCGAGAGACCTACCTGTCTGGGACTGACGCCCGGGGAACTCAGATGCTTGCCGCTTGCCGTAAGAAATACATAAATAAACTCGATGATAAGAATGAGCGTCAGTATGCCGGGACCTATCCATCCCGAGGGTCTCAGCCACTGGCTTTCCTGTTCAACCGAAGCCGGCCCCAGGTTCAGCATCATTATTACAAATACAAAAAGCACCATTATTGCACCCGCATACACAATTACTTCCAGTGCCGCAATGAAAGGGGCCCCCATGATGAAAAATATTACCGCAACCGACAGAAGCGAAACAATAAGGTACAACAAGGCATGCACCGCATTAAAGCGTGTAATTACCATAATTGTTGAAATTACGGCAACTGCAGCGGCCAGATAAAATGTAATTATCATCTCATTATCCTGTTAATTTGACCCGCTTAAATGAGTTAACCTGGAACAGAGCCTCCAGGCATACTTAAGAGTAACTGCGGGCAGTTAAATTCTATTGCTCCGGCATTTTCTATGGCAGAAGCGAACGTACATCCACCGGAGGATTTTCCTCAATCCCTTCGCCTTTATCCTTGCCTCCTATTGCAAGACCAGCAACCTTGTAGAAATTGTAACCGTGATATTTACCCTCACCGCTTATTAGCAGATCCTCCTTTTCATAAACCATGTTCTGCCGGTAATACTCGCTCATTTCAAATTCCGGCGTCAGCTGAATGGAATATGTAGGGCATGCTTCCTCACAATAGCCGCAGAAAATACATCGCGAGAAGTTAATTCTGAAAAACAGGGGATACCTCCTCCCGGTCTCATCCTGCGTAGCCTGAAGTGAGATGCAGCTGACCGGACAGGCCACCTGGCAAAGGTAGCACGCAACGCAGCGTTCCCCGCCATCGGGGTCACGGGTCAGGACAATCCTTCCCCTCCACCTGGGTGGAAGCGGGATCTTTTCCTCGGGATACTGCACCGTAACTCTCTTCCTGAACATATGAGTAAATGCTATCCACAAGCTTCTGAGATTACTGAACATCTTACAACCCTTTCGGTATAATTATTAAATCCAGTCTTCGTCTGCGATCTCCCCGGCTCTTCAATAAAATAACATGAAAAATACACCCCCGCCTTTATTGCCTCATCCAGAGCACAATGGCTCCTGTAACGAGCAGGTTCAGCAGCGATAACGGCAGCAGAACCTTCCAGCCGTAGGACATCAGCTGGTCATAGCGGAGCCTCGGTAATCCCGCCCTCAGAAGTACAAAGAACAGGATGAATGCAAAAGTTTTAAGAAAGAACCACACTACCGGCGGTAAAAATCCCGGTCCCAGCCAGCCCCCGAAGAAGAGCGTTGCTATAAGGGCTGAGATAAGTGTCACCCCAAGGTATTCACCGACGAAAAACATTCCGAACTTCATTCCTGAATATTCAGAATGAAACCCCGCGATCAGTTCGCTTTCAGCTTCCGGTATGTCAAAAGGCAGCCTGTGCGTTTCGGCAATACCGGCTATCAGGAAGATGACAAACCCGACAAACTGCGGAATTACAAACCACATATTCCTCTGTGCTTCCACAATATCCACCAGATTAAACGAACCGCTAAGTAAAACCACACCCATCAGTGAAAGACCCATGAATACCTCATAGGTTATCATCTGCGCTGCCGCTCTCAAAGCACCCAGAAGTGAATACTTGTTGTTTGAGGCCCAGCCGCCAAGCACCAGGCTGTAGACTCCCAGAGAGGACATCGCCAGGAAGAATAGTATTCCAACGTTAAAATCCACCACAATAATACCGGGTGAATATGGTATTATTGCAAAACTCATCAGCACTGTAATGACAATTATGGCTGGGGCAATAAAGAAAGTGGGCTGGTCTGAAAACCTGGGAATCCAGTCCTCCTTAAAGAAAATTTTAATCATGTCAGCCATTACCTGTGTCAGGCCAAAGGGCCCTACGCGGTTTGGGCCATAACGGTCCTGCCACACCGCCAGCATACGGCGCTCCACGTAGATCAGAAAAGCAGCAATAGTCATTACTACAAGAAGTACCCCAATGATAATTATTATGCTTCGAAGTGTCTCGTTCATCTTGCCACTCCGGATAGTTTTGTATAATGGGGGAAACTGAAATGCGCAATGCCCGGCAGCCCGGCAGGATATCCCGCAATTCCCCTGGGCAGGCCATAATTCAGTTTAACAGGCAGGCGCTGCATTGGTCCACTCTCATAAAGGCTGAACTCTATTTCACCGCCCGCCGTAATGCCCAAGGCTGAGGCATCCTCCGGATTCAGCAGTATATAAGGCCTGGGTATCAGTTCCTGGATGGGTGCTGAATTAGAACTCATTTCCTCGGAACCAAAGATGTGGTATACCGGCACCAGCAGCCAGTCGCCATTCCTGATGCTTACAGGGTCAGGTATATCAGTAAAAAAGTTTATCTTTGCGTTCAGATCGGGTTCCAGAAGCCTTTTACCCGGATCCCCGCCGTGCAGCGGGCCGCCCACTTCTATCTGATATTTATTAATTGCCTGTGCCGAATTCCAGCCCGGCGACCAGAAAAATGTGACAAGTGAGGAGGGCTGCTGCCCGCGGTAGCCTTCCATTGTAAATGAGAGCGGGGAATCCATATCCACCGGAGGTTTCGGCTCATGTACGCTCTTATTTGCGTGCATTGCAGTACGCCCGCTGTAGCGGTAAGGCTCCCTGGGTATTCTCCTGCCGGCAATCCTGAAGCCGGGAGGCGGTGTTATAGTTTCAATTCCCTGGAACTGAGGCATCTTTTCTACTATTGCGCGCGTAAAGTCATAGAGCCCCTTGTAGCTCTCATATTCACTCAGTCCTCCGGCAATCATTATATCGCGCAGCCAGCGCCAGCTTTCCTTTGTGTCGTCTCCTGGCACGTATACCTGGTAAAACCTCTGTGCACGCCCTTCGTTATTTACAAATGTGCCGTCTGACTCAGCAAAGGTGCCTACCGGAATTACCGCCCCGGCCCTTGAAACTGTTTCATTCTCGAGCGTATCCAGCACAATGATGTCCTTAAAACTGCCAAGAAATGAATCTATCTTTTCCCTGTCATCCCTTCTGTAAAGGTCATTCTCAAGTATAATTAAAGTATCTGCACCGGTAGCTTCATGATAGGCGTCATCCAGGCTCTTGCCTCCCATTAATGCCATGCCCATGCTGTTGCACTCGGGCACGGTATAGCATAGTTCACAGTTCTTTCCGCTCATTTTCATGGCTAAGGCTATATCGGCTGCCGCCTGAATAATTGCCCTGCTGCCCAGGCTGGGGCCCGCAATTATCAGCGGTCTTTCAGCCTTATTAAGGGCATCCATGATATTACCTGCAAGTGTGCGCACCTCATCTGTCATGTCATCAATATGCGGGGCTTCACTGCTCAGCATGCCGGCTACGGCAAATCCCAGGCGCGCAATGTCTTCAGCTGCCCCCCTGAAAGTACCTTTTGCCATTTCATCGAGCTTTGTTGTGTAGGGAGTGGCAATAAAAACCGGACCACGTTCATCCTGCACCAGTTCACGCACGGCTGCATCCTGCCAGTGGGGAATTTTGTAGACCGTGGCGCTCTGTACCGGAATCTGGCGTACGGCCTGCCGCAATGAAAGGGCGATCATGGGAGCCGTATTAACTACATCCTCGCCCAGAATGACAATTACGTCGCATTTTTCGATTTCCCTGAGTGAAGGGGTTCTGACGGGCCCGCCCTTTAGTATGTTCATTTCATCTGAAATGAGTCCCAGGCTCCTTCCGGTAACTCCCCAGTAGAAATTCTCGGGCGTAACAAATTCTCTTAACGTAAAATTTGATTCCAGAGAGGCACGGGGCGAACCAATGCCGGCTATTTTTTTACTGTTTCTGAGTATCTTCTCCACCTGTTTTAGCGTATCCGGAACCTCTGCTGCTGAGAGTATATTATCCTTAGTAATCCTGAGGAGCGGCTTTCTTATTCTTTTGGGATTATTCACAAATTCATATCCGAAGCGCCCGCGGTCGCAGAGGAAGTATCCGTTTACTTCGCCATTATAACGCGTCAGTATCCTCCTCAGGCTGCCGTATCTTTCTCCTGCCAGTGTATTGCAGCCAACTCCGCAGTGCACACAGATTGAGGGTGCCGAGGTCAGATCCCATTTGCGCGTATAGTGCTTGCCCAGCGTCTTATCGGTAAATACACCGGTCGGGCATACTTCAATAAGGTTGCCGCTGAACTCATTTTCCAGTACTCCATCCTCATGCCTGCCGAAATAAATATGGTTATTGGCCGCAAAGACGTTGAAGTCACGTCCGCCGGCAAAATCACGGTAGTACCTGACGCAGCGGTAGCACTGAATGCAGCGGTTCATTTCGTGATTAATAAAAGGACCCAGGTACTGGTTCCTGTAGGTCCTTTTTTTGAATTTGTACCGCCTGTAGACATGACCCGACATTTGGGTCATGTCCTGCAGGTGGCACTCTCCTCCTTCATCACAGACGGGACAATCATGCGGGTGATTTGTCATCAGCCATTCGATAATCCCTTCTCTGAATTCCTTTGCCTCAGGATCCTCGATGGAAATTCTCATCCCGTCCTGAATCGGTTCCATACAGGCCATGAACAATTTACCAACCGTATCTTTCTCATCGCGGTATTTCTTAATTGCACACTGACGGCATGCGCCCACCGAACCCATTGCCGGATGCCAGCAGAAATACTGTAGATTTAAGCCCAGGGATAGTATTGCTTCCAGCAGGTTCTTCTTTGCATCCACTTCGTAAGTTTTACCGTCAATAATAATCTTCGCCATCTATGACCTCCAGGGGCATCGCTTTTCTGTTATATGTTTTTCAAAATCACTCCTGAAATATTTAAGTGCACTCTGCAGGGGTTCCATTGCCCCGGGAGCGAGTGCGCAGAAGGTATTGCCCGGACCCAGGTATTTTGTATGGAATTCCAGAAGTTTTAAGTCTTCCATTTCACCCTGCCCGTCTTCAATTGCCTGAAGTATTTTTTCCACCCACGGCAGCCCCTCACGGCAGGGCGTGCACCAGCCGCAGGATTCCTGCGCAAAGAACATTTCGAGATTTAATACGAATCCGACGGGACAGGTCCTGTCATCCATTACAATGATTGTCCCGGTACCCAGACGGCTGCCGACCTTACCCACAGCAGTAAAATCCATATTAACGTCCAGGTGCTCCTCAATAAGAAAGTCCGTTGAGGCCCCGCCGGGCAGGAGTCCCCTGAAACTGACCCCATCTCTCATTCCTCCGGCGTGCACTTCCAGGATTTCCCTCAGCGTGGTCCCCAGCGGCAGTTCCCAGGCTCCTGGTTTTTTGACCTTACCCGAGGCGCCGTAAATTTTTGTGCCTCCTTCGCCCGTAAGGCTCAGCTTCCTGAACCATTCGGCACCGTTATTAATTATGTGGGGTATATTGCAGAGTGTTTCAATGTTGTTTACAATAGTAGGTTTTCCAAACAGTCCGCTCGACTGCGGGAATGGGGGCTTAGCCCTCGGGTTGGCGCGCTTACCTTCCAGGGCATTAAGGAGTCCTGTTTCCTCACCGCACATATAACGTCCCACGCTGGTATGCAGGTACATTTCCAGGCTGTAGCCCGAACCGAGTATGTTTTTGCCCAGATATCCGGCCTGATAGGCCTCTGAGAGTGCCTTCTGTATAATTTTTGCGGCTTCCTTATAAGCCCATCTCAGGAATATATACGAAATATCCGCCTGAATTGCGTAGGCACTGATGATCATACCCTCGATGAGCTGATGCGGATTGCCCTCCAGGAGTATTCTGTCCTTAAATGTACCCGGTTCCATTTCATCCCCATTTGCAACCAGGTACTTCGGGTGCGGGGCTTTATCTCCCATCGGTACAAAGCTCCATTTCATGCCTGTCGGAAATCCGGCGCCTCCCCTGCCTCTCAGGCCTGAGTCCTTTACCAGGTTCATGACGTCCACCGGCTGCATTCCCTGCATGACTTTCCGGAGCGCCTGGTAGCCTCCGGTTGCCTCGTATTCCTTCAGGTCCAGTGCCTTTCCGGCTATTATATTTTGGGTTAAGGGTTTTTCCATCAAAGGCTTTTCCTACTTATATCCTTCCAGAATAACATTTATTTTTTCAGGCGTCAGGTCCCTGTGCAGGTCATGATCCACCATAAGTGCCGGTGCACGGTCACAAGTTCCAAGGCATGGAATGGGTAACAGAGTAAATCTCCCATCGGGAGTTGTTTCTCCGTACCTGATCCCCAGCTGTTTCGAAATTATGCTCAGTATTTCATTATATCCCATAACATAGCAGCTTACGCTGTTGCATATTAAAATGACGTGTCTGCCTACAGGCCTGCGGAAGATCAGATTGTAGAACGTTGCTACGCTATCCAGCTCATCGGGTGTTACTTCAAGTATTTCGGCCACATCCTTCAGGCTTTCATCCGAGACCCAGCCGCGGTGTTTCTGCACGACTTTAAGTGCTTCAATAGTAGCAGCCTGCTTAAATGGATAGAGTTTGAACTCTTCTTCTATTTCTCTTTTTTCATCTTCAGTAAGCATTCTTTTTTCCCTTTATTATCTGTCGACGTCTGCAAGAACAAAATCCAGGCTTCCAAGAATTGCCATCAGGTCAGCTATCGTATAACTGCGGCTCATAAACGGAACCATCTGCATGTGGGCGAATGACGGGGTGCGTATATGATTCCTGTATGCTCCCGTATTTCCGTCGCTTATGAGATAATAACTGTTGTTGCCCTTGGTTGCCTCAATTGCAATAGATGCCTCGCCCGGAGGAATAACCGGGCCCCAGCTCACATTCAAAAAGTGATTAATCAGGGTCTCAATATCCAGCATTGTCCTGTCCTTCATCGGGGGAGTGGTAAGCGGGTGGTCTGCCTTGTAAGGGCCTTCGGGCATATTATTCAGGCATTGCTCTACTATCCTGAGGCTCTGGCGCATTTCTTCGTTTCTCACTTTTGCCCTGTCATAGCAGTCGCCGTTCTGTCCTGTCGGGATATCAAATTCAAATTGGTCATAGCCCGAATAGGGCCGCTTCTTGCGCAGGTCCCAGTCGTATCCGCAGGCCCTGAGGTTAGGGCCGGTAACCCCCCATTCATAAGCCTCTTCAAAGGTAAAGGCCCCGATGCCTACGGTCCTTGCCTTGAATATACGGTTTCCCATTACTAGCTTATCATACTCCTTCAGCCTGGGGGGCAGGTAATTGACAAACTCACGCACGAGTTTATCCCATCCCCTGGGCAGGTCAGCTGCCGTACCGCCGATCCTGAACCAGCTCGGATGCATCCTGTAGCCGGTTACAGCCTCAATAATTTTAAGCAGCTCCTCACGGTCGTTGAACATATAGAAAACAGGGGAAAGCTGTCCCACGTCCTGGGCAAACGTCCCATACCAGACCAGGTGGTTGTAGATACGGAACAGTTCACACAGCATTACCCTGATTACCTTTGCGCGTTCGGGGACCTGAATTCCGGCCAGGCGTTCGACCGAAATCAGGTAAGCCAGATTGTTAACGACGCCGGCCAGATAATCTACCCGGTCGGTATATGGGATATAGCTATGCCAGGATTGCCTTTCGCCCATTTTTTCGGCTGCCCGGTGATGAAAGCCAATATCCGGAACCACGTTTACCAGGGTTTCTCCGTCGAGCTGCAGAATGAGTCTTAATACGCCGTGAGTACCCGGATGCTGGGGACCAAGATTAAGAAACATAAAGTCGGTATCTTCATATTCATTCGATCTGCTTAGCCCCCAGTCCTCCGGCTTAAACTCATATTCCTCCTGCTCTTTCAGGGCCTTTTCCTCGGGCATTTGAAAGGGTCCCATTTCTGTTGCGCGTGCCGGATGTTCCTTGCGCAGAGGGTGACCTTCCCACCATGGAGGCATAAGTATTCTTTTAAGGAGCGGATGGCCCTCGAATTTGACACCGAACATGTCAAAGACTTCACGCTCATACCAATTGGCATTCTGGCAAACGCCCGTAATGCTGGGCAGCGAGGGATATTCTCCCTTCAGTGCAATCTTCAGGCGCACGTCACTGTTTCTTTCGAATGACAGGAGCTGATAGACAACCGTAAAATCACTTTCGGGCTGAGCCTCCCTGTGCTTTCTTTCCCTTTCGTCAATTGCCGTCAGGTCATATAGCATTTTATAGGGACGGTCTATTTCGTTTCTGAGGTAGTTCACTATTTCAACAATGCGGTCTTTTGAAACCCACAGTGTTGGAATATCGTCAACCGTTGGCTGCAGGCTGAATTCAGCAGCGCCAAACCTGTTCTGTAATTCTTCGGTTACCGTATGGCTGTTTGTCATATGAGTTATTTTTCAGTTTCTAAATTTCAATCCTGCCTGGTTAATATTAACCTTCTGATGTTACCTCCTCTAGATCTCATCCGGCGGACGCAGGAACGTAGTCTTCATTCTCTCTTCCCGTTTCATATCACGCATTGAAGGCTTTTCCGGCTTGGTAATTCCCTGCGGCCCAATGGTCCAGCTTAGAGGACGCTTTTCTTTTCCTACAACATCCCTTAAAAGCAGGATGCCTTCCATGAAGGTATCCGGCCTTGGAGGACAGCCCTGCACATAAACATCCACGGGCATAAATTTATCGACCCCCTGCACGACGCTGTATACGTCGTACATGCCGCCCGAATTGGCGCATGAGCCCATGGAAATCACCCAGCGTGGAGCCATCATCTGTTCATAAAGGCGTTTTATTATGGGAGCCATCTTTATAAAGACCGTACCTGCAATTACCATAAGGTCGGCTTCACGCGGTGTACCGCGAATAACCTCTGCCCCGAAACGCGCCAGATCATACCTGCTGGTAAGGCTGGTAGCCATCTCCACATAGCAGCAGGAGAGCCCGAAATTAAAAGGCCACATGGAATTCTTACGCCCCCAGGCGATCATATCTTCCAGACGGCTCATAAATAATGTTTGCTTTACGGTCTCTTCGAATGCAGTTTTACCATTTGTCGTTACTTCAGGATTATTTGGCTTGCTTAGTGACCAATTCATATAGTTATACTTTTTTTGTTCATTGATTTATATGCTTTCAGAATCTTTTTACCATCCGGACCAAAATCCAATGCTCCAATGCGCCATTCATAGACCAGCACGGCAATCAGTACCCCGATAAATACAAGGACACCCAGATATCCCGCCCAGCCTACTTCATTAAATGCAATTGCCCAGGCAACAATAAATACCGACTCGAGGTCAAAGATTACAAAAAACATGGCGACCAGATAATAGTGGACTGAAAAACGAAGACGGGCACTGCCCGTTACTTTTATTCCTGACTCGAATGGTGTATCAGTCTGAGTCTCTTCATGACGTTCTCCTAGTATATATGACAGGCCGACCATTATGCCGGCAAGGAGAAGTACACCAAGTGCATATGCCAGTAAAGGCCAAACCGATGGGTTATCCGCTGCAGTATTCAAATCTCATCTCCCTTCTACAACACTTCAAATTCTGCTTGTAGCAAAGGTTCTCTTAATGTAAGCCTGTAATTGATCCAAACCTTTTGCTCTGCACCACTGCTTTGAAGCAATCCCTCTGTTTTGTGAGCTTTATATATAAAATATAAATTAGGAGTGATTATGCAAGTGCAATAAATGGGGGAAGCAAAAATGGTGATTGCATCACAGACTGAAAATCAAGGGGGAGATAAAGTGAATTAATAAAAATTAACTTATATTATAGTGTTATTAAAGAAAGAAGGTGCACAAAATATATCCGGATAATAGATGAAACAGCTCCGAAGCCGGGGGAAAAAAATAGCTGGTTTTGCCGGTATGCTTCTGCTCCTGATTTCACTTGTAATTTTCTTCTGCAACAATAAAATTAACAGTGAAGCGGGCAGATTCGTTTATGATGACCTGAACAGTATACCCGCAAACAAAGCCGGCCTGCTCCTGGGAACAGGGAAATATCTGAAACCCAGGGTTGTCAATCTTTATTTTGCCTACAGAATAAAAGCAGCCGTTGAGCTGTACAAGGCGGGCAAGATTAAGGTAATAATAGTCAGCGGCAATAAGTATAATAAAGAACCAAAGAACATGAGAGCCGACCTTATTAAAAACGGCGTTCCTGAAGAAGTTATTTTCTCCGATGATGAAGGATACAGGACCTATGACTCGGTTGTAAGGTGCAGTGAGGTCTTCGGTTACCAGAGCTTCACGGTTATTTCACAGGACTGGCATAATAAAAGGGCCGTGTTTATTGCCCGCAAGCTGGGTCTCAATGCAATCGGATATAATGCCGAGGATGTAAAAGGTTTTATGGGGCTCGAAACCGATATCAGAGAATTATTCTCACGGGTAAAGGTTTTTATGGATCTGTATCTATAACTGTTTACTACTATTATGCACCCGCATTTATAAGTACCAGTTTTTTAAAGGAAATATCAGATGGATTTTTTTGCTTCAGTTGCGGCACCGGAGGTTCAGCCCCGGGCTGCATGGTGTTTTGCTTTCAGAAAAGATGAACTCCTGGTGATTCAGAAGGAAATGGAAAAGGCAGAAATCCCGTTTATGGGGGATCTGTCAGCACTTAATATAACTCCTGTCAGGACACAGTATTTGGGCGTACTAAACGGAGAACACTGTTATTCGGCAGAGTTACCGGAAAGCACGCAGATACCGGAGGACATGGCATTCCGGAATCTCCGTTCATTGTTCGGAATATTTGATGATAATCTGCTCGCCCTCTCTGGCAGGGCTTTTCAGATCGTAAGCTGGGATTCCACGCACCAGTTTTGCGGCCGTTGCGGAACACAGACCTTTACCCGGATTGATGAAAGGGCCAAGGAATGCCCCAAATGCGGTCTGGTTAATTATCCCCGCATATCACCTGCGGTCATAGTGGCAGTAGTAAATGACGGCAGAATATTGCTGGCAAACTCAGGACGTTTTAAGTCGAAGATGTACAGCGTTATTGCAGGGTTTGTGGAAGCAGGCGAGACTTTTGAAGAATGTGTAAGCCGCGAGGTCAAAGAAGAGGTTAATATTGAGGTCAGAAATATTAAATACTTCGGCAGCCAGCCATGGCCTTTTCCAAACTCTCTGATGGTTGGATTTACTGCCGAATATGCTTCAGGCGACCTGAAGCCAGATGGAGTTGAGATCCTGGAAGCCGGCTGGTTTTCTCCTGAGGCACTCCCGCTCATACCAGGCAGGTGGAGTATCGCACGCCGGCTGATAGACTGGTTCACAGATAACCACCACTCCAGACAGTAATATATATACCCGGGATATCTATTGAAAAATCTTAAGTGTGAAAGGATGAGTCCTTGAGTAAAAATATAGCTTCAATCAGAAGAGATTATATTCTTAAAGAGCTGAGTGAAAAAGAAATAAATGCAAACCCGTTCATTCAATTTCAGACCTGGCTGAATGAAGCCATTGAAGCATGTGTTAATGATCCGACGGCAATGACCCTGGCAACCTCAACCTCAGATGCCAGGCCCTCTGCCAGGATCGTACTTCTTAAAAGGATCACCGGGAGGGGATTTATTTTCTTTACAAATTATCAGAGTAAAAAGGGAAAACAGCTCCTGGAGAATCCTTTTGCCGCCCTGGTTTTCTACTGGCCGGAACTCGAACGCCAGATAAGGATTGAAGGAAGTGTAAGCATGCTGCAGGGTCATGAGTCTGATGAATATTTCTATTCCAGACCCCAGGGAAGTAAAATCGGAGCCTGGGCCTCACCACAGAGCAGGGCAATACCTGACAGAAGTTACCTGGACAATATGGTACTGAGATACGAAAAGGAATTCGCCAGCGGCAAGATAGAAAGACCCGAATTCTGGGTAGGATTCTGCCTTGAACCCCTGATTTTAGAATTCTGGCAGGGCAGGGCGAACCGGCTGCACGACAGAATACAATACAGCAAAACACCTGCAGGCTGGCAAATCGAAAGGCTTGCGCCCTGAGGAGCTATATTTTTTATTAGCCTCAGTGCGTATATTGGGGCACGATTTAAGCCGGACTTTTGCCTCAGATACTTAAGCTTATCCCGGGCAAAAGCATACCCATTTATTTTCAGGAAACCAATATGACAAAATTATTTATCAGCGATATATATATTTATCCAATAAAATCTCTTGGGGGAATAAGTCTTAAATCCGCACTGGTTATCCCCTGATATTCAGATTGACTCGGTTTTTTCTTTTGTATATGTTCTACTATAACTACAATATGCAAAGGAGGAATCATGTTTCGATTGCTAAAAATAATATACTTTGTTTCTGTTTTAATCGTCCTTTCTTCGTCTGCAGCTAAAGCACAGGGTAACTCCGGAGGTTTTGCCTCCAGAGGCGTAACTGAACTGGGCGGCAGCCTCACATTCCAGAGCACGACGTCCGTTGTAAACGGGCAAACAGGCGGGACCGTCACCGAATTCAGCCTGATGCCCTATATCGGATATTTCTTCACCGACGGCTTCGAACTCGGCTTCAACCCCTTTGGTATCACTACTGTTGAGGGCAATACTTCTTTGTTGTTCCTGCTGGCCCCATCCTATAATTTCAAAACCGGCAGCCTTGCATACCCCTTTATTGAAGCACTGCTCGGATACGCCTCACAATCCAACGGCGATACAAGGAGCGGCTTCAGCTGGGGCCTGCGCGGCGGCGTAAAGCTTGCAGTAGTCGGCAACAGCCTGTTAAACATGGGACTCGAATACCTGCAGGTGACAACTAATCCTTCGGGAGCTGTGGAAAGATATGGATATAACCAGGTGGCTTTTAATGTTGGATTTACGGTTTGGTTTTAGCCTGATAAAACAAAAGTCCCCTTTTTGTTAAGGGGACTTTTCCAATTCAGGTATATTTCTTTCCGTAAAAGATGGGATTCATATTGGGGTTTAATAACCCTTGTTCCGGTACTCAGTCATTCCGCCTTTGACATTGATGGCTTTAATGCCGTGCTTTGACAAAATTTCCTGGGCTATTCCGGAACGGTGGCCGGTCCTGCAGATAACAGCAATTTCTTTTCCCTTATACTTCTCCACTTCACCAATGCGTGCTTCCAGCTGCTGTACCGGAATATTAACCACACCATCAATTTTACCTAACGGTCCCTGCAGTTCCTCAGGTGTGCGTACGTCAAGCACAACCAATGACGGGTTATTTTTAATTTTTTCCTTGAGCTCTGTAACGTTCATAGTGCTGTCTTTCTGCTGGGCACAACCCAGAATATTTAATATAGTCAGGAGTACGCCCATCATTAAAATCCTTATGTTTCTCATATATGTATATTCTCTCCTTTATTTTTTAGCGGCATGCCCATTGGGCTGCCGGCATAAAATACCGATGCAATGTAAATACGGCTATTGACTATGTTCCGTTTAATTTAATCCACACATTCCCGAAGCACATCCGCCTGCCTGGTCCGCAAAGCGGCAGCTGCCAGTAGAACAATCGCCGGCATATGAAGCCGTTGAAGAGCCCTGAACGGAGGCGCTGAAAGAGGATAATAATTTCTTGTTGTTTTTTGAATTGCACTCAGGGCAGACTACTTCTTCCTGATGAGTGCTGGACTTGTGCAGGATTTCAAATTTTTTATTGCACTCATTGCAGCGATATTCGAAAATCGGCATCGTTTGTCTCCAAAGTATTTATTATGATCTGTATATTTAATTAATTTACTTATTATTTTGCGGGCTGTTTCTCATACAACTGTTTCACTCCTTAAGGCCCAGGAATCCAATCAGCCTTTCATGGGCGTCCTCGGAAAGTTCCACATTGTACTGTTTGTAAAAGCTGATTGTGGTTTCTACCGACTTAAAGTAATTCCGGCAATCGCTGCAGCCTTCCAGGTGGCGTTTTATTTCTAGGCACTTCGGGGAGCTGAGCTCCTCACCCAGATTATCGCAAATGTGATCCATTACCTCTTTACACGTAACTTTAGTTTTTTCCATATCTCATTTTCTTATTTATTTCGTTCCTTAAAAATGCCCTCGCCCTGTGCAGCCTCGACTTGACAGCCGGGACGGATAAATTAGTAATCTTACCGGTCTCCTCGGTCGAGAGCCCTTCCACATCCCGGAGCAGAAATACGACCCTGTAATCGGGAGGAAGATTCTGTATTGATTCATCCAGTACCCTTTTAAGCTCTTCGTTCTCCACCACTCTAGCGGGTGAGGCCGACCAGTCAGCCATACTGCCCTCATCAATAAAACTCTCTTCATCATCAAAGGATGTATAGCTATGTTTTTTGCCCGACCTTGCAAGCATCAGACAGTGATTGGATACAATTGTGTAGAGCCAGGTTGAGAGTTTACTTTTACTGTCGAACTGCTGCAGGTTCTTAACCATGCTGAGAAATGTCTCCTGCATCGTATGTTCGGCCCTGTCACGGTTCCTGCAAATCTTAAAGGCAAAATTATAAACGGTCTGCTCATACTTCCTGACCAGTTCCGAAAGTGCTTTCCGGTCCCCGGCCTTGGCCTTTTCTATTAACTCATCTTCATTCATTTATATGATGCTCTGTATTCTTAAAGGATTCAGTTTTATGCTATTGTAATTCATATTTAAGGCCCCGGTCATGCGGATTTAAATTCCAGACTCTTCCACAGATACCAGCTTGCCAGTGTGCTATACGGATGCCAGTTGTTGCTGCCCGCAATTTCCCTTACAATTTGCTCATCAGGCATATCATCCAGGCCATAATTTAACATTACTGCACGTTTAATGCCCAGGTCGCCCACCGGTAGTACGTTCGGCCGGCAGAGAGTAAAAATAAGGAACATGTGAGCCGTCCATTGGCCTATTCCCTTGACCCTGGTAAGTTCACTGATTATCTCCTCATCGCTTTTTTTGTCGATATTCTTCAGGGAAATCTCTTTATCAAGCAGTTTTTGCGAGAGATCCTTTACATATTTTACTTTAGCGTTTGAGAGTCCCAGCTGCCTTAATATCGCATCATCCGAGGCCAGAATGTCTTCGGGCCTGGGATCACCTTTGAAACATGTCATGAACCTCTTGCAAATTGCCTCTGCCACTCTGACGGATAACTGCTGGCCGATGATAGACTCCAGCAGGGAATAATAGTAATTTTTGTGCGCTTTAAGCGTACAGCTGCCCGCTTTTTTTATTATCGCGGCCAGCCTTTTGTCATTTACTGAAAGGTGCAGAATTCCTTTCTCCATGTCTGAATTTTTCATTTTCATTCAATCATTAAGTTATCAAAAAACAGTAACTATCTGCCTGCCCATATGTGCATAATACAATTTAATAAAGTTAAGGAATCTGCGGTTAAATTTCACTAAGGAAAATCCCGGAAGGCGAGTGCATAATTATTTGGTAAAAGACGCGGTCTTCAGGTGAGCCTGTGGGCTTAAATGAGCAGCTTATGGGCTGAAGAACCCCTTCCCCGGTAAATGGGCTTGCCGTCTCAAGCCGGCCGGCAATGGCTAGTCACAATGGATTGCGGATTTTCTCAGCCGTTAAAGGTCACAGTAAACAGGGTTCCCTCTCCCTTCTTGCTTCTTACGGTAAGATCGGCATTATTCAGTTCGCAATATTTTTTTACGAGCGCAAGTCCCAGTCCGTTACCGTCATACTTTCTTGAATAGCCCTGTTCCTCCTGGGAAAAAGGCTCAAAGAGCAGAGGAAGATATTCTTCTGATATTCCAATTCCGGTATCAGATACGCTTACACATGTCCTGCCCGAAGAATTCTGACCCAGAATTATTTCTACTTTTCCCTCTTTTGTATATTTTATCGCATTATCCACGAGATTATTAAAGATCTGGAAGACCGAATACTCATCCCCCATAATAAAATCGTCCCCGGCCACTTTTCTCAGGTTAAACTCAACGCCTTTGTCCCTGGCCATCAGCTTAAATTCATCATATATTCTCGAAAGTACGGCGCCGTATATGTCAATTCTCCTCAGTATAGCCTCATAGCATCCGGCCTGGAGCTGTGACATATTCAGTATTAGGTCAACGGTTCTGATTATCCTGCTGCCTTCATTTCTTATTATATGGAATCCCTCACGCAGGTCCCCTTCTATTTTATCATACAGTTCATCCATTAACAGACCCGAGAAGCTCATCATGACGTTCAGCGGGGACCTGATTTCATGAGAAATCTGGGCCAGGAATTCGGATTTCAGCCTGTTAGCCTTTTCAGCCTGCTCCTTTGCCTGATAAAGCTGCTCATTTAACTCCTTCAGATCGTTGTTTGCCTTAATCTGGTCATTATACAGCTGGGCATTCCTGATGGCGGCGGCGGCCTGTCCGGCCAGAATTTCAAAAGTATCAATAATTTCTCTTATCCTGATCTTATGCAGATATCTGCTATCGACGTAAATAACCCCGATTTTCCGGTCACTCACAAAAAGCGGAGAACACATTATGGTCTGCAGCTCAAGGTTCACGATGCTCTTGCTCAGATCATAGGTGCTGTTATTAAGAGCACCCTCAATAAATTTTGACTGCCCTGTATAAAATACGTCCTCAACAACGGTGAGACTCAAATTAAAGGAGCCTTTGGTAAGTATTTCCCCCTTTGAATCCATTCCCAGCTTAAACTCCAGGGCCCCGTAATTATCGGCCAGGACAATAAATCCCCGTTCAGAATCCGTGAGCTTAATTGCATTCTTCAGTACAAGCTGCAGTACCTCATCTAAAATGAGGGAATTGTTGACTGATTTTATTATATCCAGAATTGCTTCCAGATGCTGACCGGCTTTAATCTCACCCTGTGCGGGGGTGAAATATGAGTTGTCGATCTGTTCTTTGAATTCACTAAATCTCATATAAACTTATCACAAATTTTAGTTATCGCAAATTGCAAAAAAATACTAAATAAATTACAAAATAATCTTTGTTTTCGTAATAAAAAGCCGCCCTTGTGGTTTTAATAAAGCAGATTTGAGGGAAGGGAATTAGTCAACAAAAATAATGCAGTGAAAGGGTGATAAAAGGGAAAGCACAACAGCATGTTTCTCCCAATACACACAGTTGTGCATCCAACACTTTCCATTTTATTTTCAGGCACTTTCACCGCTTTAATAATTATAGGCGGTCATTGATACTCAGATTCGCCCTTAAGGGACTGAATCCTCAGCATTTCCGAGCTCTTGCCGATCTTTTTATAGTAATTATATGCCTTGTTCAGGTATTTTTTACTGTCTTTTATTCTGTTCTGCTTCAGATAAAGCATACCCAGCTCATAGGAAGTCTCGGCATAGTTAAGTTCATTTCCTGTTTCCCTGTTCAGGCGCAGGCTGGACAGCAAATAATTTTCAGAGAGTTCATAATTATTCTTGCTGGAGTGAATGATGCCCTTGATCTTATAGATATCTGCCATTGAAAGCTTATCATTCAGCTGATAGCTTATTTCCATTCCTTTATCGGCATAGGCTCCGGCAAGTTCGAAATCATTCTGCTGTGTCAGTATGTATGCCTTGGCGATGTATGAAAGGCCAAGTATGGATAACTGCCTTTCCCTCAGGGCCATGCTTATGCTCATGGCCAGTTCATTCAGGGCCAGGTCATATCTTTTCTTCTGTATAAACAGCATCCCGAAATTGTGTCTGACTTCGGTAATCCTTCTTACTTCATTCAGCTCTTCAAATTTAGTAAGAGCCCGGCAGTAGTAAGTATATGCATTCTCAAGACAACCATTAATTGTATTTAGAATACCCAGGTTGTTTTCGATGCTGGCCGTAAGCAATTTATCCTCGGACTGTGCAAGCATCTCCAGACTGCTTTCCATATGCTGATTAGCCTTTTCCAGATCGCCCTTTTCGCCATATATTACCCCAAGCAGGTTTTCACACATCGCCTGCCCCTTGTAGTCCTTCAGGCGCGCAAACAGGGTTCCGGCTTTTCTGATATACATAAAGCTTTCTTTCCAGAGAGCCTGCCTGCTTGAAATATCGCCCAGGTAATAATAGGCATAGGCTACTATATCTTCATAATTACTCTTTTTCCTGAATTTCCCAATTACATGCCTATAGATATCCGAGGCCAGTGAAAATTCACCCAGGGCTATGGAATCCTGTCCGACATTCTGTAAAAAGACCAGATATTCCCCGGCAGCAAGCTTTTCTCCGGCAAAGGTAATTAAACCATCAATATAAATTCTGTTCTTCTCGGTGAAAAAAGATGCTGAGGGAAGATCTTCAGCTGTCTGCCGGACCTTTTTTACCCTGTCCAGGTCCTCATTCTGCATCTTAATAAAGCCATCAATTTCATTAGAATTCATCAAGCATTTAAGCTGCTCGACTATTTTGTTTAAAAAGTTATCATAGGATTTCATCATTGAAATACTTCCTCAATAACATTTATAAATGTCTTCGTCATGAATTATCCCCTCGTAATAAGTGTAACTGCACGCGCTCATGCGCCCTTTTTCTTTGGGCTCAGATTATCTTGTAAATCCGTACCTTGAGAAATGAGGAAGTCTTCCGTTTACACATTTAAGATAACCGGTTTCAAAATCCCAGCTTATATCGTCGGCCTGCATCTGCTCCCATACACCCGTGGTTTCATTAAAGTAGTAAAGTTTCAGCTGATCTGTCGGAGCAAAGCCTGAAAAATCCAGACCCGTAGCCTCAACGTTTAATAATGCGGGTTTATTAAAGCAGACACCGTGAGGTCCAAACGTTAAGTCAACGTCACCCATCATGTATGTGTCGTCAAAAGACATTGTTAAATATGTGTTTTCATTTAAAGCATATGGTAAAATGGTAAGAAATGCCTTAATGCTTGCATATCTGCCGGCCGCTCTGTACCTGTCAACAATTGACAGCACAGTAAAGCTGTTTACCCTGGCATATTTTGTATCTGATAAAGTTTTAGAAAGCGCACTACCTGATTGCTTCTGGAGGGAGATGAATTTCAAACCCTGTGTTTCAGCAGCCTGCTGCCATGAAGCCTTTAACTGGGAGGAATTGTTACTTTTTTCAGGGCCATTGACTGAAGATTCTTTCTGGCATCCTGCTACTACAAAAACTAGAACTAAAATAGTTAAAAGCAACCCTTTCATTTGTTACCTCGCTGAATAATTAGATGAACTATAATGAATTGTTAAGCTCCTTAAGCAAAATCCAGGCCACCAGGAAGTGAGGAAAATCACTACTCTTTCTTATTGGTATTTTTAAGAGATGTAAAGATATTTTTAGACTGTAAATATTTTTTACACACGCGTTGTAAAAAGTTTTACCGTCGGCAGTGCCAATGGGGACCTTATTTATCATTCAGCAGGTTATCCAGCGTGGGCCTTGAAACCCCCAGCACCCTGGAGGTTTTAGACTTGTTACCAGCCAGTTTCGCCAGGACCTCTTTCGCATACAATCTGTTAAGATCAGACAGGTTCATCTGATTGAAATCCAGCCTGAGCCTGATTATATCATCAGCTTCTGCCAAAAAGTGGTCATCTTCATTAATCCCAAGATCCATTTCTTCAGCCAGCCGGAGTTCCTTAAAGCCATTAGCGTCCAGAACAGGGGAATCGCACAGCAGCACGGCTCTTTCAATGGAATTGCGCAGTTCTCTTACATTCCCGGGCCAGGAGTACTTCAGAATCTTATCCCAGGCTTCCGGAGTGATACACGTAATATTTTTATTATAAACGCCGCAGAATTCATTAAAAAAATGTTCAGCCAGCAGCATTATATCATTCCCTCTTTTTCTTAGCGGGGGCAATTCAAATGTTATGGCGTTCAGGCGGTAGTAGAGGTCCCTCCTGAACTGATTGCTTTCAAGCTGCTTCTGCAAATCCCTGTTGGTGGCAGTAATGATCCTAGTATTTACCGGAATATCCCTGATGCCTCCCAATCTGCGTATGACCTTATTTTCCGTTACGTGCAGCAGCTTGGCCTGAAGTCCCAGACTCAGATCCCCGATCTCATCCAGGAATATTGTGCCGCCCTCGGCAAGCTCAAAAAGCCCGCTTTTCCTGCTCTTGGCGTCTGTAAATGCTCCTTTTTCATACCCGAAGAGCTCGCTTTCAAGCAGGTTTTCAGGTATTGCCGTACAAATCACCTCGACAAAGGGACCGGAATTATTCCTTGAAATCTTATGGATCAGTTTTGCAAGCAGGCTCTTTCCCGTACCGGTTTCTCCCAGTATAAGAACATTAATTGCCGGATTATCGGCTGCTTTCTGTGCCAAAGAAAGTACATGCGGGAGCTCCTCGTAATTACCAATAAAACCGGAGGAGACATCACCTGAGGCCTGCGGGTTTATTGATTCTGCGGGGGTTTTGGCGGAGTGTTTCTTCAACAGCTCCTCAATAAATAAACGGAACTTGTAAAGTTCATAAGGAAATACAAATATGTCGTTAAAACCTAACTTGGCTATTGTACTTACCAGCTGGGGGTCTTTACCTGAAACGGTGAAAATCACGCTCCGGCTGTTGCTGCGTTCCTTTAGCTTCTCGGGACAGGCAAGCAGATGCGAGTCCAGCCTGCACACGTTATATATAGTAATATCCTGTTCGTCCGGAATTATTTCCGATGAATCACAGAGCTTTAACTCAATATCCCGGCTCTCAATTCCATTGAGTATGGATACAACTGAAGCGGTCTCATTATTATCCGAATACAAACACACTCTGATTTTTCTCAAAGGCATGTAATAAGTCCTTGCATAAGTTTTAGTTTATCAAGCACAGCTTTCCTTTCCGGGGAAGAGAGAAAAGTTTCCCTCAGATAGCCGGCAGATATTTGATCGGCAATGTAGAATATCAGCTCTCTGGCATAAATTATATATGTTTCGGCCTTGGTAGTATTTCCCCTGTCAAAGTATTGGCCAGCAAGTGAGAATAGTATTTTCCAGGTGATTTCACCTACGTTCTGACTTTCCAGTAATTCGTATGCCTGGTGCAGATAGTCAAAAGATGGCTTTAGTTCCTCTTTTACGCAGGCAGGATCGATCCTGCTCATCAGCAGATATTTTTCGGCAACAGCATACACATCCCCCTCGCATAAATTACAGAACAACTCTTCGCTTAATATCTCCAAAGCCTCGGCGTGCTGATTTTGTTTTATAAGCAGGCCTGCAAGAAGAAGGGTGGATTCTATAAAATTAAGCTTCTCGGAACGGATCAGGAATTGCTCGCCCGACTTTTTCAAGCCTTCAATGGCCTGCTCCATGTTATTACACTGAATTGCCTTAAGCACAAGGAGATAATCCAGGTAATCGCCGTATTTTTCATTCAGATTATTTGCTCCCAGCAGGAGTCCATAGTCATTGATTACAGTACAGAGAGCCTCATTATCCCCAATCTGAAAATAATACTTACCCAGCATGAACTCTGCTTCTGCCTCTTCGGCCGGGTTTTTAACACTGCGGAAAATATTTATTGCCTCAGTAATGCTTTCAAATGAAGCCTGATAATTACAAATCTTGAGATAAACTTCGCCCAGATTAGTTAAAGCCATACCTACCGACGTCCTGTTGCCAAGATTAGTAAAAATATATTTTGCATTCTGATACTGTTCTATTGCAGTCTCAAAATTCAGCTTTTCAAAATTAAAAATTCCGTAATTCAGCAGCAGTTTTGCTTCCTGGTCAAGATTGCCTATCGAAAGATTGATTAAAAGCGCTTTCTTCCAGTGTTCCTCGGCAGCCTCATACTCTCCGGTCATATTGTAAATATTGCCAATATTAACCTTAATTGCGGCAACCTGCATCAGCAAATTTGCTTTGGTGTATATTTCCAGGGCCTCATTAAAATAACCGATTGCCGCTTCGAGATTATTTCTGCTGTAAAGCTCGATAAGACCGAGCAGGTTAAATCCTTTCCCCAGGAGTTCAGGTGGTACATCCGCCTCGCGCGTAAGTCCGAGTGCAATTTCAGCTGCATTATCATACATTGTCTGATCCAGTTCGGCATAAGCAATGTTCAGGAGAATTGTAAGCCGTTTTTGCTTTTCTGCTACTTCTGAAAGAAGCCCTTTCAGCTGCTGCTTGCCTGCTTCGGGTTCCCCGGATTCAATAAGGCACATCCCTTCAAGCATCATCAGATCGGCCTTTTTATAAGCAGGACAGCATTCCTTGTCCAGGAGCTCTCTTGCCGTTAACAGACACTCGTTAATCTTTCCCAGCCTGTACAGGAGGCTGCAGTACTCAGCCCTTACAGCAAATAATTTTTCCTCAGCAAGAGGAAAGCCAATCAGCTTCAGCATGATACTTTTACAGTAATCAAGAGCATGGTTTTTCTCCGGATCCTGTAGCTCTTTCCATAGTATATCGTAACTTTCTTCATAATGGCCGCTAAGTTCATAATGGCGCGCCAGTTCCACGGGATTCAGCTGCGGGGCAGCCTGTTCCAGTTTTTTTGCAATTATATAATGCAGCCGCCCGGGACGGGCAATGGTTGAATAAATAAATTTTCTGAGGCTTTCGGAAATTATTCTGATACCGGTTTCAGATGCATCAGAATCCAGTATCTTTTTCTTTCTGAGACTCGCAGTAATAGCATCTGTTGCCTGCACTGTTTTATTAAGGAGCGATGAGATAATATTGGCATCAGGATATATTTCAAATGAGGATATGAACCGTGAGGTTTTAAGTTCTGTATCCGTCAGACTTTCTATCAGCTTACCGTATCTTTCATCCTGCCTCTGAGCAAGCATTTCAAGGTTTTCTTCTCCTGCCTGGATCTGTATTCCACCGGAATGGATTTTGATTACACCGGACATGTGCATATTCTGCATCAGGCTCACGATGCTGCCAGGGAAGAGGTCACAGTACTGTAATATTATAGGAATGATCTTCTCGTATGGGTAAAAAGAGGCCAGGGAATTTGTCAGTAATTCACGAACCTGAGGTTCCTTAAAGGGTTTAAGTTCTATCTCATTCAGGTTGTTTACAACATTATAGGTAACTGAGACGGGCGCAGTTTCACTAAGAATTATTTTGATTTTGCGGCTTTGCATTATCAAAAATAATTCCGAGAGAATATTCAGCCTGTATTCATCATAAAGATTTATATCATCCAGAATTATAACAAATTCTGTGGATGAACATATCTTTATAATGAATGATTTAACCTGATCAAATGAATTGACCCCGGAATTCAGATATGCTATTATATCTTCCCTTAAGTTCTCATCGAGTTTTTCATATACATTTCTGTTAAAGAGTATCTCACTTAAAAGGCTTTTTTCAGAACTCAGGTTTTCCTGGTGCCTGATGTAGACCACATTCTCCATTTCGGAATTTATTTTCTTCAGGAGAGTGGTCTTACCGCTTCCTTCCGGACCCTGAATGAGAAGAGCGTTCATTTCGTGCTTATTTGACAGGTATTCTTTGATCTGGAAATATTCGCCCTTTTTGACAAAAGATTTGACGGGCTGCCAGTTTGCAATTATGTCATTGTCAATCGTTATATCCAGGGCCTCAAGAACCTGCAGCGAGGAGCTGTAACGCTGAAGCGGATCTTTGGACAAAAGCTTCTTTACTACTTCTTTCAGCCTGCCGGAATATTTGGATGCAGGAAAAACTACATCCTTATTCAGTATACACTGGAATATTTCATTCTGAGCGTGTCCTTCAAATGGGAAGCTGCCGTACATCATCCTGTAGAGAAGTACTCCAAGAGCATACAGATCAGTCTTTATATCAACAGGTTCATTTCTCAGTATTTCAGGCGAAAGATAGTGTGGGGTACCCGAAAGCAGACTGTTGTTCTGTTTGGTAATGTTCTTAGAAAATTCAAAATCAATAAATCTCACGTCTACAGAACTTCTGCCTTCGGCTAGCAGTATGTTCTCACCCTTCAGGTCATTGTATGTGTAATTTGACTGGTGAAGATAATACAGTACAGAACAGATCTGGGCGAGGATTTTTTCAAGTATCTTTTCATTTCTGCAGATTGGGTTCTCAAGAAGCCTCTTACCCTCAAAATACTCCATAGCAATATATCTGCATTCTTTTGCTATTCCGTATATGTGCTCTTCGCGGCTGTCAGCCTTCAGAATCGTCCCGTATTCAAAGGCCTTGATAATATTAGGGTGATTTAATTTATTCAGGGTCAGGTATTCACCCCTGAAGATATATGCCTCATCGGAAGTAACCGCCACCGGCAGTACCTTCAGGGCTAACTGCCTGTCCTGCATATACCTGTCAGTACACAGAAATACCTGGCTGCGCCCCTCGCCAATCTTCCGTTCAACTATATATCTGTTATTTATCATTTGCCAATCTTGTATTATAATGACAGCTGATGCTGTTGCCCAGACCCCTTATGGCCTGCACCGTTAAAACTATCATAACTCCTGGAAAGAATACCAGCCACCAGGCCTGATATATATATTCCTGTCCGGATTGTATCATTGATCCCCACGTAGGATAACTCTCTCCAACACCCAGTCCCAGATAACCCAGGGCCGACTCGGCCATTATTACATTGCATACCTGCAGTACCAGGTTAGCAGCAACCGGTATAATGAGTACCGGCAACAGATCACTAAAGATCAATTGCCTCTTCCTTAAGCCCAGCATTCTGGAAGTAATAAAATACTCTTTATTTTTAATTACAATGGTTTCAGATTTCACGATCTTAAAAAGACTCATCCAGCCTGATATTCCAAGTACAAAGATAACAGCTCCGAAGGAATTACCAAATAAGGCAAGGATTAAAAGGACAAGAAAAATTACGGGAAAAGTCAAAAAGCTCTCAGCAAACCTGCTCAGGACAACATCCGCTGCCCCTCCATAGTATCCGGCCAGAAACCCGGCCAGGAGTCCTATTATAAATGAAATCACCGAGGCACATATACCCGTCAGCAGAGAGGTCCTGATGCCATACATTACCCTGACAAATATATCACGTCCAAGTTCATCACTTCCAAACAAAAATGTTTTATTCTTGATTACCGGCTTTCCCTGGTTTAATTCAACGAGTCCAGCCTCTATTTCGTTTTTTTTGCCCTTCTGGTATATAAAAGTTTTGTCACCATAGCTCATACTGTCCATGAATACCCTTTGCGCATCAGAAAGATTTATTATCCTTCTGCTCATGCTGCGGAAACCCGACCCGCTGCCCTCAGTAACCGAATTCAGGCATAGCACTTTCACCGTACTCAAAGGGGGCAGCAGCCTTGTAACAGAAAGATTTTTCTGGTTATCAGGATTTTCTTTTGTCAGCACCGGAACGAAAACAAAGAAATACAGTAGAACAATACAAAAGACATTGTAAAATTTCAATTTGCCGGACATAAAAGAAAAGTGCTTTACCGCATACATGCCAAAGGGCAGCATCAGAATAAAAACAGCTAATTCAATCCAGAGATCAATCAGCTGCAAGTCCGGCTTTAGTGTAAATCCCTCACTTATTATCAGAACGAGATATTCTTTTGCCAGTATAGCAAGATGATAAAACATGTCCAGCCTTAATATCAGCAGCACAAGCCATAACAACAGCAGAAAATGCCATATTTTTATGCGTATTGCCATATCAGTTAAATATGCCCTTCAGATATCGTTTATCAATCCTGAACTTTATAAAATCGGCCGCCAGGTTCGTTATGAGTATCAGCAGTCCCGATACAAACGTGCATCCGATTATAAGAGGGTAATCCCTTGAAAAGACCGCATTCATTGTTAGCCTTCCCAGTCCCGGCAGGCTGAATATGACTTCAGTAATAAATGCTCCCGAAAATAATAAGCCCAGTTCAATTCCGGCAACTGAAATCAGGGGCGAAATAGCGTTAGGTATTATGTGTTTTTTCAGTATTGTCTTTTCACTGACACCCATTGAGCGCAGATAGGTTATAAAAGGCTTATTGTAAATCTCTTCTGTATTATCCCTCAGGTATGTATAGAATATTGCCAGACCCGGAAGCGAGAGTGTCAGCAGAGGAAGTATAAGGTGAGAGACAATATCCCATATCTGACTGAGAATTTGCCCCTGAACTTCCGGAGATCTTAAATCCGAGGAGGGAAGCATATTCAGCTTAACGGAAAATATATATATCAGGCCAAGACCTATAAGAAAAGCGGGAACCGAATAAAGGGCAAGAAAAGACCTGGAAATCAGATGGTCAATAATGCGGCCCCTGTATTTACCTGCAAATATAACCAGCACTATGCTGCAAAAAATCTGGATTAAAAAACTCAGCAGCGAAAACAGCAGCGTAAAGGGAAGATACTCTGCAATAACACTCAGAACAGGGAGCCTGTAGGTATAGGATACCCCGAGATTCAGAGATAAAAAATTTTTAACAAAATAAAAGTACTGTTCAGAAAGCGAATTATTCAGGCTGTAGGAAGCCTTAACATTTTCCAGGAGCCGGGGACTCAGTCCCGGGCCGAGGAATTTCTGGGCCGGATCACCGGGGGAGACTCTGATCAACAGGAAGATAATACTGATGCTGATAAATAAGACTATAAGTGAACTGATCAATCTCTTTAGTAGTGCCTTAAACAACTCCATATTCATAGCGGTTTAATCTTTAGTTGACCATTCCCAGCAATCATGTATTACACCCAGAGGATCTATTTTAATATTTTTAATTTTTTTATTGTATGCCACCACGTTGTCGACCCAGTAAAGAAACGACACGGGCTCGTCTTCGTGCAGCAGCATCTGGATTTTTTTGTAATAATTATTTAGCTCATCCGGGGAATTTGTCTTTTGGATCTGCTCAATAATGTAGTCGGCATTTTTATTCCTGTAGCTGGCAAAGTTCAGATTCGCCGCCTTCAGATCAGAATGCCAGCAGCTCTTCAGATCAAAGGGGAGCGGTATATAAAGGCTGACGATCCAGGCATCCAGCTTCTTTGAATTTAAATTATCAATAAGATAACCCAGTTCAAGCGTTTCTACCCTAACGTCTATTCCCACAGCGCGCAGATTGTGCTTTATGACCGATGCAGCAAAAGCCCTGCGCGGATTTCCCCCCGGTATAGCAAGAGTAAAACTGAATTTCTGAGTACCCTTTTCAAGAATACCATCATTATCCCGATCCCTCCAGCCTTCATTTTTTAACAGCTCTCTTGCTTTTTCGGGATTGTAGCCATAAGGACTAACCTCTCTGTTCAATGCCTGCCTGAAAATCGGAGATATGGGCCCAGAGCAGATTTCACCATAATTATTAAGAAACTCCTCAATAATTTCCTGCCTGTTAATCGCATAGGTAAGGGCCTTGCGGACTGCCGGAGTTCCAAAGAGTTTATGAGGCACAATTTTATTATTCTTAATAAATGATGCCGGATCAATGTTGTTCCAGCCTACATAATCATACTCGCGTCCTTTCACTGACACAACATTTAAGCCCGCCTGTTCCTTTAGTGCAGATGCATCATTGGACTTAATTTCTTCCAGAAGATCTATTTCACCTTTTTTAAGCTGTAGAATTCTGTTATTATAATCCGGTATAACCTTAAATATTATGCTGTTTACCGACCCTTCTTTATGAAGAAAGGATCGCGGATCTGCCTTCAGGCTGATAAACTGGTTTCTTTTCCATTCTTTTAACTGGTATGGGCCATCTGTTACCGGCTTAAAGTTTTCGGCAGCCGTAGAGAAACTTTTCCTTTCAACTTTATCAAACACGTGTCCGGGCAGGATGGGAAAATCTATGTCATACATGCCGGCATTAGCTCCCGGCCTGAAATTAATCTTTAATTTATTGGGAGAAATGACCTCAAAGGTCTTTTCGGGCAGAATGTGGTTTAATGAATCGGTATAAAAATTACCGAAAGCTCCGTATAAACGGCTTTGGACGAGGGGATCAGAATATGCGTCAAATGAAAAGACCACATCAGCGGCTGTAAAGCTTTGGCCATCGGACCATTTTACGTCATCTCTTAAGTAGAGAATAACTGAAGAGGAATCCTCGTTCCACTCCCATTTGCTTGCCAGCATAGGGTAGGTTTCAATTTCACTTTTTTCAGGATTCCACCTGTGACTTACGAGAGGCAGATAGAGCAGTTCACTTATATTACCTTCGTCTACGCTGAATGCATACAAAGGACTAAAGTTTTCAATGTCTGCAGTAATGCCTGCAACAACCCGGCTGCCATCACTGGACCTGTTTTTATTGCAGCCTGTAATTATTAATAGCAGCATTAAAGCAAAGGCAAACTTAAGTTTAGTCATTTTGCAGCTACTCCGTGCGCCAATTAAAATATTTTGGTATTACTTGAATTAATGGAGCTTAAATTTTGCCCCATAATATGAAAAAATTTTCTTAAAGTAAAAAGAAATTTGTAATTTCGGGTACCATATATGAACAGTCTATTAAACGTAAATATTAACAGCATCTGCCTGAAAAAAAAGGGTGTTGAAACCGGGTTACTTAGTAATATCCGTTTTCAGCTTGAGCGGGAAAGCATATTTACCATTCTGGGTAAAAATGGCATGGGCAAGACAACACTGGCAAAAGCACTGACCGGACTCCTTGATACTTCCTTCTACAGTGTGGACGGGGAAGTGAGCCTTGAGGGAAGGAATATTCTTGCACTGCCCAATGATGAACTGCTGAAGACAAGAAAGGATAAAATCAGATACATCTTCCAGGATGCAATAAGCTGCTTCGATCCTCTTAAAAAGATGGGCTATTACTTCAGGGATTCAGCGGACCGCATGGACAAGGTCGAAAATCTGCTTGAATTTTTCAGACTCCCCGGCTTCAATAACTTGGGGCGCCTCTATCCTTTTGAGATCAGCGGCGGCATGGCTCAGAGGGTTTCTTTTGTTCTTGCACTGCTTTCAGATCCAGGGATTCTGATTTTAGACGAGCCTACATCCTCACTGGATGCCGCATCAATAAACCTTGTGATGCTGAAACTCAATGAGTTTACCCGCAATGGCGGCGGCGTGCTGCTAATTACGCAGGATATTGACCTGGCACTCGCAGCAGGCGGCAGGCTTGGATTTCTTGTGGATAAAACACTACACGAACTCAATTCGGCTATGGATTTTATGGAGGCGAAAGAGGATTCTCCGGTTTACGGGTTTCTTGAAGCATATAAATTAATGCAGGACGGCAAAGGTGGAATGTATTCTGAAAGCTGAAGATCTTTCATACTCCATTGAGGGAAAGCCGATACTTTCGGGAGTCTCCTTTGAAGTGTTGAAAGGTGAAATTCTGGGGATAGCTGGTCAGTCAGGCGGAGGAAAAACAACACTGGCCAGGATTATTGCGGGCCTGCTGGAGCCCGACTCCGGCTGCATTACACCAGGACGCGGCATTTCCGGGAACAATAAACCTCACGAAATCCAAATATTGTTTCAGAATAATGGAGAACTGCTTAACCCCTTCCGCAAGGTGAACGATGTGATTACAGAGGCACTGAGACTCAGGCATAAAAACCGAGCGGATATTGTAAGAGAAAAGGAAGCTTTATTTTCGGCACTCAGCATACCGGCACTGCTTTTAGAAAGGAAAGGCTTTGAGTTAAGCAGCGGTGAACAGCAGAGGATTGCTCTTGCAAGAATACTGGCCGTGAGACCTGAAATACTAATAGTAGATGAACCCTTTTCCGCCCAGGATATTAAGTCCGTGGTCAATCTCAGAGAGGTATTCAGGCGAATAAATAAGGAGTTTAACGTGACAATAATCTGTATCTCCCACAGCCTGAGAATACTCGGTTCATTTGCCGATAATATTATAATTCTTTATAAAGGAAGGATTATTGAGAAAGCTTCTGCCGGAAATCTGATCCGCTGCCCGGAGCATTCCTACACAAAATTTCTTCTTGGCGCTGAAAACCTGGAACTAAAGAGTGAGGATTTTAATATTCCGGAACTATTTTAACGCCTTTTCTTAAGATATTCCTGTCCGGCACTTTTTCCTTTTTACTTACTGATTTCCTGCTTACTTTTATTTTTTACTTTTAACCGTGTTTTTTTACTTTCATGAATCTTATTACAATACTTGGACCAACCGCAACCGGTAAAACAAAACTGGCAGCTGACCTGGCCTTAAAATATAATGGAGAAATTATATCGGCTGATTCCAGGCAGGTCTACCGCTCTATGGATATTGGGACCGGAAAAGACCTCAGCGAATACAAAATTAACGGCGTGCTGATTCCATATCATTTAATTGATATTGCTGATCCGAAAGAGGAATTTAACCTTTACCTTTTTATTAAGTATTTTAATGCAGCCTTTGACCTCATTTCCTCGCGGCAAAAGGTCCCATTTCTGGTCGGGGGAACGGGCCTCTACCTGGATGCCGTTTTGCGCAATTATTCAATGAATGAAGCCCGGAAAGACGAAGAAACACTGCAGTATCTCAATTCCCTGCCGGTTGAGGAGCTAAGGCAAATGCTCCTTGAACTTAACCCTGAGTGCCACAACACAACAGACCTTATCCATAAGGAGAGGGTTATCGCGGCAATCAGCGTAGCCAGGGGCAGCGCTCAAAATAACCCCGCACCCAAAAGTAAAATCACCTCACTGGTTCTTGGCATTCACCTGGAACGCTCAGTAATCAGGGAAAGAATTACCGTGAGACTAAAAAAGAGGCTTCACTCAGGCATGATCGAAGAGGTGAATCAGCTGGTCAGGTCCGGCGTCAGTTTCGATAAACTGGATTTTTTCGGCCTCGAATATAAATTTATAGGGCAGTATCTGCAGGGAAAGATGAACTATAACGACATGTTCCAGAAACTGAACAGCGCCATACATGGTTTTGCCAAAAGGCAGATGACCTGGTTCCGCAAGATGGAAAGATCCGGCATCGGGATTCACTGGATCGAGGGACCCGATTTCAACAAAGCCTCAGAAGTAATAGATAAATATTTTCTTAATAATTTGCAAAGCCCCAATTGAGCATCCGGCACTTAACACCAGAAATAAATTCACTGCCTCAGGAAGTCAGCCGTTATCTGAATAAGTATTCGCTAACAGGCTGGGAGCTTGAATCAGGTGATTCTTATAAAATACACATGGCCGTCGTTATTCCCGCTATAGGAGAATATGAGAACATCCGGAGTCTTCTTCAGTCGATGGTTCTGAATAAACGCGACTGTTTCAACAGCACATTAGTGATATTTGTAATTAACAATACCTCATCTTCTTTAGAGGAGATTAAAACCGATAATTACAGCTCTGTTAAACTGCTAAGAAATATTATTAAAAAAGAACCATCCGGCGATGCACTCGTAAATGACGTAATCTCCTCGGGATTAAGGCTGGCACTGGTTGATGCATCCTCTGAAGGGAAGGAACTGCCCATAAAAGACGGGGGAGTAGGACTCGCCCGAAAAATTGGGATGGACCTCGCGCTGAAAATTTTCAGCTATAATTCCCCCGGAAAGAATATACTGGTATGCCTGGATGCCGACTGTACTATAGACACCAACTATTTCACATCCATTCATAATGAGTTTAACGGACGTAATCTTGATGCTGCCGTGGTAAACTACAGCCATACTCTCACCGGTATCAGTGATCAGCATGACCGGGCAATTATCTGCTATGAAATATTCCTGCGCTATTACGTGCTGGGACTCAAAATTGCCTGCTCGCCCTATGCCTTCCACACCATAGGCTCAACTATGGCTTGTGACCATAAAAGTTATATGAAAATTGAGGGCATGAACAAACGCAAAGCCGCCGAAGACTTCTATTTTATGGAAAAGCTGGCAAAAAATACGCGGATCGAAAGCATCCTGTCGACTACGGTTTACCCCTCTGCAAGAGGATCATGGCGGGTGCCCTTTGGCACGGGTCAAAGGGTAAACAGGTTTTTATCCGGAATGCAGGATGAGTACCGGCTTTATTCTCCACAAGGCTTTTATGTACTTAAAGCCTGGCTTAAAGTATTTAATGACAGCCTGGTGCACGATAGTAATTACTATTTATCCCACGCACAACAGATTCACCCGGCTCTGGCTGAATTTCTGGTTTTGCAGGGTTTTGAAGCGGACTGGAACAGGATACTGGTAAATTCCAAAATAGACACACAGATAAACAGACAGAAGATGGTCTGGTTTGACGGCTTTAGAACTCTGAAGCTGATCCATTATCTGAGAGACAATGCATTTGGCCCGGTTAATACATTCCAGGCCCTGGATGAGATATTTAATTATGCCGGCCTTCCTTCTGATCTCAGGTGGGAAAGTGACTGCCTCCCTCCTCTGGAAATTCAGCTGAAATACCTGCACGAACTCAGGCGGAACAGCTGATAGTTTGGGACCTCAAATATTTGCTTGCTTTAGAGGCAGGAAATATTTATTTTCAGACTATATAATCTGAATATGTTTTGAACTTTATTTGCCGGAGATTAAATGATACGAAAGGTGGTTAAAATAGATGAGGAGCTCTGTGATGGCTGCGGGGTTTGTATTCCCAACTGCGCCGAGGGAGCTCTGCAGCTGATTGATGGTAAGGCGAGGCTAATAAGCGACCTGTTTTGTGATGGTCTGGGGGCCTGTCTGGGTCAGTGCCCGCAAGGGGCAATTGAAATCGAAGAACGCGAAGCAGAGGCTTACAACGAAAGGAAAGTCATGGACTATATAGTAAAAGGGGGCAGGAACGTCATTTCGGCGCACCTTTTACACTTAAAAGAGCACAATGAAACCGCTTATCTAAACCAGGCACTTGAATACCTGAAAGATAACGGCATTGAAATTCCGTTAAACATTACTGCTCCGGCTCCAAAGCACAGCGGATGCCCGGGTTCACGCACCGTGGAAATTCAAAGGGAGAATAAAGCCAGGCCGGAAGAAAAAACCAACAGGGAGTCTGCCCTCAGACAGTGGCCCGTACAGCTTCACCTGCTTAATCCTGCAGCCTCATATTTCGTTGGAGCGGATGTACTGTTGGCAGCCGATTGCACGGCTTTTGCCGCAGCAGATTTTCATCAGGATTACTTAGAGGGAAAATCACTAGCAATTGCGTGCCCCAAACTCGATCAGGGTAAAGACATTTACCTTAAAAAGCTTCAGATGATGGTTGATGATGCGGGCATTAATTCACTGACAGTTCTCGTTATGGAAGTACCTTGCTGCAGCGGGCTGGTGCACCTGGCACAGCAGGCGATTGCCCTGTCGGAAAGGGAAATACCGCTGAATGTAATTGTACTGAATATCAGGGGAGAGAAGATCCTGGAGAAGGCAATTCAATAAACAATTCTGAATCCTGAACAAATTCGCATTCCATATCAATGAAAGCGGTATTTGTTCAGGATTTTCATTTCAGGCTACAGCTTCGTTCAATCATTTATTCCGATGTTTTGATCAGACACCTGAGTACTTCAGCCACACTCCAGGCCTGTGCTATGCATCCCCTCGGAGTAAACGGGGCTTCGGCGTCAAAGATCTCACTGATCGAGCCTATACATGCCTCATTCAGGTGTTGTGAAAAACCATCCAGAAACCTGCGGGCACCCTTTTTATCATTCTCATTAATTTTCAGCCATGCATCCACAAAGGGTCCAATCAGCCATGCCCACACAGTACCCTGGTGATAAGCAGCATCGCGGGCTCTCAGATCGCCAAAATATTTCGACTTATAGTCGGGACTTCCGGGCGAAAGTGAACGGAGGCCCATGGGTGTAAGCAGCCTTTCCTGCACAACTTTCATCACGGGGTCCCACTTATCCCTGTTCAGTATGGGATTTGGCAGCGATATGGCAAATACCTGGTTGGGGCGGCAGGAAATATCATCCCCCTTTTCTCCATCAACCACGTCATAAAGGTATCCGCCTTCTTCATACCAGAAACGCCTGTTGAATGACTCACGCGCGCTTTTTGCGTGCTCAGCTATCGAATCCGCATCCTTGTCTCCCATTTCTTCGCGTACCCAGCCCTCAAGCAGACAAAGCGCATTATACCAGAGAGCATTAATTTCGACTGCTTTTCCACGCCTGGGTGTTACAACCCAGTTATCCACCTTGGCATCCATCCAGGTTAGCTGGTATCCCTCCTGTCCCTGTTTTAAGAGACCATCTTTTGGATCTACCCCGATTCCAAAACGCGTACCCCGCAGGTGATGGTCCATTATGTCGAGCAATTTGGGAAGTATTATCTTAAGTGTCTCCCTGTCACCCGTTATCTTTAAATACCTGTCCAGGGCATGAAAAAACCAGAGCGTAGCATCAGCCGTATTATAAAGTCCCTCTCTTTCTCCCTCAGGAAACATATTCGGTATGAGTCCGTCCTTAACATAGTGTGCAAAGGTGCGCAGTATCCAGCCTGCTTCATTATGCCTGCCTGTAGCTAGCGTAAGTCCCTCAAGACTGATCATTGTATCACGCCCCCAGTCCGTAAACCAGTGATATCCGGCAATTACGGTCCTCACCTCATCACCCGAGGCGCGTGCCCTTGCGGCATCTTCTATACGGCCGGCAGGTGTGATTATAAACTGGTCTGCGGCCAGCACAAATTCCGAAAATGTTTTATCATCCGTCTTGGGCGCGGCTATGTTGAGCAGCCTGCGGCGCCTTTCCTTCTCGGCATCTACCGCCTCCTGAGGTGGCAGGGCGAGTATTGTAGGCCAGGCTTCGGTTGAGGCTATTAAAGTAGCATTCTGATTCGCGTATAATTCCGTACTGAAATATCCGGGACTCCAGAGCAGACCCCTTGAATCATATCCCCGTTCGGCCTCAATCCTGTAAAATACTTCCCGGATCGTTCCCTTGTCAGAGGTAAAGGTTGCGCCTCCGCCATAGAAAAGCATTCTTAAGGAGGGAAGGCCGCTGCCGGCTGAAATCTCATATTTGTCATCAACAACCGTAAGCACATATGGCTTATGCAGCTCTTCACTCACTGCAGCTTCGTGCGGGCGGAAATGCATTGAGGGGCGGACCCTGACTATAATGGGACCGGTTCCTTCGAGAAGCCTATAGTTCACGTGCACAGTATTCTGCATGTGCGGTAACATTAGTGTCCTTTCAAGTACCACACCGTTTATATCGTATTTCCAGACAGGCACGCCCGCTTCCAGGCGGAATTCGGTCAGGTGGCCGGCACCCGGAACTTCCAGTACACTTTCTGCACGCTCCTCTGAACCCAGTTGGATTTTTGTGCCATCCTGCAGAATCAGCTCTTCTGAAATATGGTTAAGCATTACCATACGCCCATGTGGCGCAGGCAGTGCCGATATCAGAAATCCATGATATCTTCTAGTTACTACACCGGCAATACTGCCGGAGGCGTAGCCGCCCAGACCGTTTGTAACGAGCCATTCACGCGTAAGCAGTGGTTCCAGCTCACTGTCTTTTCTTTTTTTCCAGGGCATCGTACGGACTAATTCATCCATTTCTTCCTCTTCATTTTAGTAGATTCAAGTTTCCTTAGTAGTTAGGGTTTCATGTAAAGTTTCCTCTGGTATCAGCAGGGCAGCTGCCTGCCCCTGTATTCTCCAGGATGCACCTGTATCAATTGCCGGACTGCCGCAGCCTCCGTAATCCGGGTCCTCACTTGCCCATGCAATCTTCCACTGCTTTCCCAAAGGTGGTGCCAATAAGGGTTCGGGCATAATATCAAGCAAGAGATCCCTGCCAAAGTTTACAAGTAACAGCCTGTCCTGGCCGTCCTGGGTAAAAAAGCGGAGCAGGAAGGCTTCTTCACCCAGGACGGCACCATCAATTCCGCCGGGACGCTGTTTACTGAGTACAGGATCCTCACGCCTCAGTCTTAAGAGGTCGTGGTGCATTTTATAAATCGCACGGTTTTTCTTCCTGTCCGAGAAATCCAGCTTCGAGCGCTCAAATGTTCTTTTATTGCCCGGATCGGGCAGGCAGGACTGCATTTCAGGCGTGGCAAGGCTTGGGAACTGGGATAAGAACTCGGATCTCCCCCTGGCCACCATTTTGGCCAGTTCTTTATTGTGATCGGCAAAATAAAAGAAGGGGCTGGTTGCCGCAAATTCCTGTCCCTGAAACAGCATCGGCGTCCCTGGTGCCAGCAGGAATAGAGCGGTCATAGCCTTGTAGCGCCCGGGTGAGGTGAGTTCATGTACTCTCTGGCCCCGGCCTGAATTTGCAACCTGGTCATGATTTTGTATGAATGTGCAGAAATTCTCCGGCCTTAATCCAAGGCTGGGCGAACCCCTGCGTTTCTTCTGCCATTTATAATACTGGCCCTGGTATAGATATCCCCATTTAAAGGCAGAGATCAGCTCCTGCGGCTTGCCGCTGTAATCGGTATAGTACGCCTCACTGTGCCCCGTCAGGGCAACCATTGCACTATGATGCAGGTCATCATTCCACAGGCAGTCCATTCCGTAGCCCCCGCTGTCAGCCGGCTTAACCAGTATTACGTGCTGAGGTTCATTCTCAGCAACAATAAATGTATTCTTTGTGCCTGCGCTTTGCCTTACGGTTTTCGAGATTTCAGCCAGCACGTGTACCGGGGATTCATCAAATATCTGCTGTGTCGCGTCCATGCGCAGTCCGTCGAAATGAAATTCTTCTATCCAGTACCTGGCGTTGGAGATGAAGAACTCCCTTACCGGCGCTGAATTTTTTCCGTCAAAGTTAATAGCTTCCCCCCATTCATTCTCATACTTGTCGGTAAAGTAATCCTTTGAAAACGCCTTAAGATAGTTTCCATCGGGTCCCAGATGGTTATAAACCACGTCCAGAATCACCCCCATACCGGCCTTATGCGCCTGGTTAATGAAATTTCTGAGGTCATCCGGCTTACCATACAGGCGGGTTGGCGCAAAAAGATCCACGCCGTCATATCCCCAGCCGAAGCTGCCCGTAAAATCAGCCAGCGGCATTACTTCAAGAATTGTAACGCCCATTTCCGAGAGCTCACCGAACTCCCTTATTGCAGATTCATAGGTTCCCTCCTGAGTAAACGTACCGACATGCATTTCATAGATAACCTGTCCCTGAGGGGGAATTCCCATCCAGTCACCATCGGTCCATTCAAATTTCCGCGGGTTTACAACCTGAGATGGCCCGTGGGGACCTTCGGGCTGAAAACGTGAGGCAGGATCAGGATAGAGATGATCACTTCCATCCAGTCGAAAGTAATATAATGATCCCTCATGGGCTTCTTTGACCGTTGCTGAAAAATAATCATTTCTCTCGGGTGTGAGTTCATAACCGGTACGCTTACTCTTGTGCACGTTCTCATTTCCCTCTTCCAGTACTATCTCAACCCTTCTGCATAAGGGTGCCCAGAGGCGAAAGTTTACTCCCCCTCCTTCGATTATTTCAGCTCCTATGGGAAATCTTCGGGAGTGCAATATATGCAGTATTTCCTCTTGTCTGGACTTTTCCTTAGACACTTTTCTGCTCCTGACTGATATTTATCAAAAACCTTCTTCCTTTATTTTGCCTAAGCTGAGCCAGTCTCTTTTTATCGAGATGCAATGCCTGGAAAGCATGACTAATACAGGCAGAGTGTTTTTCCTTTGTTGTTAGATGCTTGATTATATTGGCGGCCTGTGCCTGATAAGGGCCCTGGAATAATATATTATTCTTTTTGCAAGTTTAAATCAACACCTTTACTTTGTACTTACTTGCTGCTTAAATGGCGGGGTTTTAACTTCTTATTGACACAGCAGTACGGCACGATAAAATTCACATAACTACCTCCTGTTTTCACCTTGTTTTTATCTCTTAACTTGGGTTTATTATAATTAAAGCATTAGGAGACACAAAATGGCGATTTCCCTTCAGCCTGAAAAACTAAAAAGATATAAAGACATAGCTACCCTGTTGATAAAATACGGGAGAAAAAACATTATGCAGTCCGCAAATGCGGATGATTCCATTCTGGAGGAAGAAATCGTTTCGGGTGATACTGCTGAAGGCGACCCCGAACAGCTCGCACACGATCTGGAAGAGCTTGGACCAACATTTATTAAGCTGGGACAACTGCTGTCAACACGCCCTGATTTTCTTCCACAGCCGTATCTGGATGCCCTTGCACGCCTTCAGGATAACGTAAAGCCTTTTTCATATGAGGAGATCGAGGAAATCGTCCAGAATGAGCTTAGCGTACGCATATCAAAGGGTTTCCTGGAATTCGACCCGGTACCTATGGCGGCGGCTTCACTGGGACAGGTGCACAAGGCAGTATTGCGTGATGGCAGGGCTGTAGCTGTTAAAGTGCAGCGTCCCGGAATCCGGGAAACAATACTCCAGGACCTGGGGGCTTTGGAAGATATTGCAGGGACACTCGACAAACATACTGATACAGGAAGGCGTTATTCATTCCTTAATATACTGCATGAGTTTAAGAAGGCACTCCTCCAGGAACTCGACTATAAACAGGAGGCACAAAATCTGATCAGGCTTGGAAATAATCTGACCAGATACGAAGATATTATAGTTCCACAGCCCATCAGCGACTATTCGAGCTCAAAGGTTCTGACCATGGATTATGTGCGCGGCAAAAAGGTAACCTCACTCAGCCCTTTGGCAACCCTCGATCTGGATGGTAAGAAACTTGCCGAAGAACTCTTTAAAGCCTATCTGGATCAGGTTCTTATCGATGGCTTCTTCCATGCCGATCCGCACCCGGGTAATGTGTTTATAACGGATAATCATAAAATAGCCCTCCTGGATTTGGGTATGGTCGCCCGTATTGATCCCGAGGTCCGCGAAAGCCTGCTTAAACTTCTACTTTTTATAAGCAATGGGCGCGGAAGAGATGCCGCGCAGGTAAGCAAGGAACTCAGCACGCAGCTTGAGGACTTCAATGAGCAGAAATTTACTCAGGAGATCACTGAATTTGTAGCTCAGTCCCACGATGCAACCCTGGAACAGATAAAGGTTGGCCGGGTAGTAGTGGAACTTACAAGGATCGCTGCACGCAATGGCGTCAGAACCCCCTCGGAACTAACCATGCTGGGCAAGACACTGCTGAATCTTGATCAGATAGGACAAACACTTGATCCCGAATTCAACCCCAATGAGGTTATCCGCAGGCATGCAGAAACGATCCTAAGACAACACTTTTTCCAGAAAATTTCAACCGGAAATATTTTCTCTTCACTTCTTGAAGTAAATGAACTCGTGCAGAAACTGCCATCACGCCTAAATTCACTCTTTGATAACCTTGCCAACAACAACTTCCGCCTTAAGATTGATGCCATTGACGACTTGCGGCTCATGGAAAACCTGCAAAAGATCGCCAACCGGATCGCAATGGGTATAGTCCTGGGTGCACTCATAATAGGTGCAGCCCTCATGATGCACGTCAGCAGTACATTTAATATACTAGGCTATCCCGGCCTTGCAATGATCATGTTTCTTCTAGCTGCAGCCTTCGGGTTCGCACTTGTAATTAATATTTTCCTGAATGATGAGTGGAGAAGAAAAAAACCCCCATTGTAATCTGACCTGAGGCATTCCTGATAATAGCTCCTCAATAATTGGATTTTACTCCCACGCAATAATGGAAACAGGAAGGGGGAAATTTTTCCATTTGCTTCTTTGCTTCCCGTCTGATACATTTATTCTGTCTGTGCGATTATCCGACCTTTTGTCTTATTAAATATTTATTAGATGCTCAGTTACAGCTCTTATATAGCATGGGTACAATTAACCCAATATTTAATTGCATGGAAACATCCATGTAGTTTTTTAATAATTAATATTTAAAGGGAGGAAACATGGCTAACCAGGAAAACGCCAAAATAGCACGCACTATTTATGATGCCTTTAACCGCAGGGATTTTGACAGTGCATTAAAATATATAGATAAGAACATTGAAATCACCAACGTTCCGGCCAACATGGTAATGCACGGTACGGACGGCTTCCTTCAGTTTTTGCATGGCTGGGAAACGGCTTTCCCCGATGCTAAGGTGGATATCAAAAATCAGATCAGCTGTGAAGATGCTGTCGTAACCGAATTTACCGGTACCGGAACGCATAAAGGAACCTTTAAGACCCCGGAAGGGGACCTATCGGGCACCAATAAACCGGTCAAATTTCAACTCTGCGACGTAGTTACCATCAAAAATGGTAAGGTAACCCAGATAAAATCATACTTTGATCTGGCAAGTGTCCTCAGACAGATAGGCTACATGCCTGAATTAAGACATCATTAAAATCAATATTCCTATAACTCAGTAAAGTGTGAGCTGTACATGTTTTACGGGGGCAGCCCCCATGTGTGCAGCTCACAGTGATAAATAGCGGAAGTATTCAGCTTCCCGGTAATTTATTATATATGATTTATGAAGGAGGATATAATATGATAGTTGTACGCGACGTATTCAAACTGAAATTCGGCAAGGCTAAAGAGGCAATTTCTCTATGGAAAGAGGGCAGGGACATCCTAAAGAGCGCCGGGCATCTTCCCGACCGCATTATGACCGATTATACGGGCACCTATTACACTCTGATACTTGAAACCTCATTTAAGAACATTGCTGAATTTGAAGATTCCCTGCCTCACCTCTTCTCGAATGAAAAATATCAGCAGTGGTACCAGAGATTTATTCCCCTGGCTGACTCGGGCTATCGTGAAATCTTAAAAGTAGTAGAATAATGAAAGGATAATAATTTGTACAAATAGATGATTACCAAGAACTTCGTTTGAATTCTGATGCTGTTGAAACAATAGATACCGGCATCAGATTTTTTTTCAGGAATTGCTTCCTGGCCTATTGCTTTGCTCAGTTCACATAAATAATACTAAAAAGCAAGAAAGGATTCCTTATGAAAAAAACTATAAAGATTATGGGTGTTGTATTTTTAATTGTTGTAATACTCATCCTGGCTGGTTTTATTTATTTCAATTCCACATTCCCCAAGGTGGGTCCGGCCGCAAACCTTACAGTTAAGGCCACTCCTGAAAGAATTGAACGCGGGAAGTACCTGGCAAATCACGTAACAGTCTGCATGGATTGCCATTCATCCCGCGATTGGACCCGCTTTTCAGGCCCGCTTATTCATGGTACTGAAGGCAAGGGTGGAGAGAACTTCGGGAAAGAACTTGGATTACCAGGAACACTCTACACAAAGAATATTACTCCTTATAATCTGGGCAGCTGGTCAGATGGTGAATTGTTCAGGGTCATTACCTCGGGCGTTACAAAGGATGGAAGGGTGCTCTTCCCTATAATGAACTATCCGGGCTTCAGCCAGATGGGGGAGGAGGATATTTATTCTATAATTGCTTACATCAGAACGTTGAAACCCATCGAAAACAAGGTGCCCGACAGCAAGCTGGATTTTCCCATGAATTTTATAGTTAAAACTCTGCCCCAACCCTATTCGAGTAAGAAAGTCCCCGACAGGTCCGATAAAGTTGCCTATGGCAAATACCTCGTAACAATAGCCGGGTGTGCCGATTGTCATACTCAGAGTGTAAAAGGTGAGCCGGTTCAGGGGATGCATCTTGCCGGCGGAACTGTTATTAAACTACCCTTCGGCATCCTGCGCTCGGCGAATATAACACCAGATAAGGAAACCGGAATAGGCAGCTGGACAAAAGAGGATTTTATAAAGCGTTTTAAGGCCTACGATAACGATACTGTGTTTGCCAAGGTAAACAGGAATGAATTTAATACCATAATGCCATGGCAGTTCTTTGCCGGAATGACGGAAGAAGACCTGGGCAGCATATACGAATACCTGCGCAGCCTCAAACCTGTAAGAAACATTGTTAATAGATTTACTCCGCCTGAAACCGTAGAAGCAGAAAAATAACTTACAACTTTGCACACTCCCTGCTTTTGGGGCTGCAGGACCAGGGCAGGGGGTGTACAGAATATCCCCATGTTTAATCTGTCAGGTAATGTCTGCAAAGGCACCGCCGGTAGTTTCAGCCAGATCCCGCGGTGAAATTTTAAGCTGCATTCCCCTTACTCCCGCACTCACATAGATTTCGTCAAAGAGTTGTGCGGTCTCATCTATATATGTAGGATAGCTTTTCTTCATCCCTAAGGGTGAGCAGCCTCCCCTGATATATCCTGTTAAAGGCAGCAGTTCTTTCACCTTGATCATTTCTACTTTTTTATTTTCACTTACCAGAGCTGCCTTCTTCAGGTCCAGCTCGGCGCTGGCAGGAATGCAGAAGACATTTATGCCGGTTTTATCCCCCCGCGCCACAAGTGTCTTGAAAACCTCCTCATGCCCGGCTCCAATCTTGTCTGCAACACTGAGAGCGTCCAGTTCATCTTCGTGAACTTCATAGCTGATGGTTGAATGCCTGACTCCACGGGCTTCAAGAATTCTTACCGCATTTGTTTTTGACATATTGCTAAAAGGAATTATTAAACAATACAGCTAAATTATATCTTTTATCCCAATTTTTCTATAACTTACTACACCGGAGATCATCCGGGCAGGGTAAAAGGCACGGGATATTTAAAGAATTAAATATTTGTTGATATGTTTTTACATAAAAGTTAAATTAACGTATGAAATTTTAGTGTTCCGGTTTATATTATTTGTTTTTGTTTCGATAATAATATTGGGATTCCTTTGAAAAAAAGCATACATATTGCGTTATTAATTCCGGTATGTGGTTTTTGCCGCCAGGAAATCGATTTTATTTATATAAGTTAGGAAAAATTCATTGATGAATGAAAATTCAAAACCCAGATTATTGGTTGTTGAGGATGATTTTGAAAATCAGAAGTTCCTTCAGATCTTTCTCAAGAGGAAGTTTGAAGTTCAGATTTGCGATTCAGAAGAAACATTCTATGAAAAATTAAACAATGGTACTTTCGACATTATACTGATGGATATTTCTCTGCGCGGCAAGAAGGACGGACTTCAGCTCACAAGGGAAATCAGGCAGATACCCAAATACAGCAACCTGCCCGTCGTTGGCCTCTCGGCACACGCTTTCCAGAAGGATAAGGATAATGCATATAATGCCGGCGTGGATGTATTCTTGACCAAGCCCGTGCAGAATGACGTCCTGATGGATACTCTCGTAAAAACCCTTGAAGAAAAATCTGGAATCCATCTGAACTAAGAATTTTAATTTCCGGAGAAAGCCTGGCAGATTCCCTCTGTACAGGCCCATCCCGTTGCCTGGCCGGTAATGCCGGATTTTCCCACTGGGTTTAACCAGTATTATGTCCTCTATTAAATACACTGGCATCTGAATAACTGGACATCTTTGTCCCACATTTTCTCTCCCACTGTCTATTGCTTCACTATTCATGGCTCTGTTTCTGCTCTTCCAGCTGTTTTTTCACACATTTTTGTAACTATTTCAGCTATAAATACGTCTAAAGAATTGAATAAAAAAAAACGGACCAACCGGATATATTCTGGCATACGGTTTGAACTTTTATAGTTAAAATTTACAGGAGAGAATATGTTGAAACGCTTACTTTTACTTTTTTCCTTTTTATTTGTCTTTGTCCTGCCTGTTGCGCTTTTTGCCCAGGAGAGTGACTCAACTGATACCTGGGACAACTGGGACAATGAAGATGACTATGAATGCAGCGACACCCCTAATTTCGACTTTATGGATTTTCACATGCATGGTAAACCTACAATTGAAGCAACTTACGGGAATTCCAAACTGGGGATCAAATCATTTACAAGAGGTTTTTCTAACGTCGGTGCCGCAGAACTAAAGCTCAGCTACAGTAGACTTTCAGAATATGAGGGTTATATTGTAAAATACAGGAACAATTTTGCATATATCAGTAATAGTACCACCGATCTGATATCCAAGACCGGTGCCGTCAATGATATTTCGTCTAATCTCTGGCGATTCGGTTTCGGGAGCCAGGAAGGCTATGGCTACAAATTCGGCAATTCCGCAATTATTCCCTATACATCAAATTCCTTCGGCTGGTCAAGAGTGGAATGGAACCTTCCGGGTGCTGCCACAACCGGGCCCCTGCTATATACTCCCGATGAAATGAATACGTTGAGCCTGTACGACAAGACTTTCAGGTTTGGTACGATGAGCGAAGGTGGAATTAAACTGCAGATCGTTCCGCTGCTTACCTTTAACGCCGGGTACGAGCGCTCGATTGTCTTCCCGCGCCATCTTTTCTGGAAACATTTAGGAAGTATGGCTGTAGAATGGATAGGAATTGGCGCAGTTGATTTCTTCTCCCGTGAGGTGATGGACTCTTCACCTGCGGCGGGACCCATTATTAACTTCCTGCTTAAAAATGGTCTCTCGTATGCCATCTATCAGCTCAGAAGAGAAAAAATGAACTGGCCATTTGACAGTGCCGAACCACTCTCTTACGACACCTGGAAAGTCGGTATGACATTTACATTTTAATTTTCGACACGTACACTCTCCCTGAACAAACCCGGATTTAGCTGCTCCGGGTTTGTTTTTTTAAAGAACAGGATCATATTTCCCTAAATTCAGGTATATTTATATATCAAATTTTTAACATGTCGTGCAATATGATAGAAATCAGGGATCTGTATAAAAACTTCGGGGGAAAACAGGTACTCCAGGGTGTTAATCTGGATATCAGGCAAGGTGAAACAATTGGTATCATTGGCCGCAGCGGCGGCGGCAAGAGCGTCCTGCTCAAACACATCGTGGGGCTGCTTTCTCCTGACAAAGGCTATGTTAAGGTGGAAGGGCAGGATATCGGGGAGCTGAGCGGAAAAGAATTGTATAATGTCAGGCGAAAATTCGGCTTCCTGTTCCAGGGTGCAGCTCTTTTCGATTCAATGACCGTGGGCGAAAATGTATCTCTTCCTATTGTGGAAAATAATCACTCAATTTCTCCTTCTGAAGCAGAAAAAATTGCCGAGTCGAAACTGGAACTCGTCGGCCTGCCAAATATACTCCACCTTAAACCTTCGGAATTGTCCGGAGGCATGAAAAAGAGGGTAGGACTCGCCCGCGCTCTTGTAACCGATCCTAGCTATATACTCTATGATGAACCTACTACTGGTTTGGACCCGATCATGTCCGACTCAATCGATGACCTTATTAAGGAACTGTCGGATAAGCTGAACGTTACTTCAATCGTTGTAACTCACGATATGGTCAGCGTCAAGAACGTGGCCGATACGATTGCAATGATACACGACGGGAAGATTTACTTCAAGGGCACCCCGGAAGAATTGCTTAACTCCGAGGACGAAATTGTAGTCAATTTCATTAAAAGAACCGGTTTCTAGAGGAATTTATTCTCCGAAGTGCGTGTTTATTAAGCGTAGATGGAAAGGTAACTTTCATCTTCTGCCGTAATATCTCTGCAGATGTGTAAAGTATAAGTCCTGATTCTATAGAGTATAATTTTTTAATTAAGCAATAAAGTTTCCTATGGCAAAAATAAAAACCAAGTATATCTGCTCCAGCTGCGGATATGAATCCATCAAATGGCTGGGTAAATGCCCGGAATGCGACTCCTGGAATTCATTTTCCGAAGAAATTGTGGAAGCTGACAAGGATAAGAATAAATCCGTTCTGCGAAGGTCGAATTTTACAGTCTCGAAATTAGGGGAAATCAGTTCACATGAAGCCGACAGGGTAAAGACCAATATCAACGAGTTTGACAGAGTCCTGGGCGGCGGCCTCATGCCCGGCTCAATTGTACTTATAGGAGGCGACCCGGGAATTGGTAAGTCCACGCTTGTCATGCAGGCGGCGGCAAAAATCAAAGACAAGGTTCTTTATGTGACGGGTGAGGAATCCAACAGGCAGATAAAGCTCAGGGCTTCCAGACTGAAGGTTGATTCGGAAAACTTTTTCGTGCTGGCAGAAACCGAAGTAGAGAATGTTGTCTGTGCGATGCAGGATCTTACGCCAGGAGTAATAATTATAGATTCCATACAGACCATGCACAGGGGTGACCTGGATAATGCCCCCGGCACGGTAACGCAGATCCGCGAATGCACCTCGGAGCTGATGAAAATAGCAAAATCCACACAGCAGATCGTAATACTGATCGGCCACGTTACAAAAGAGGGCATGATTGCCGGTCCCAAAGTCCTCGAACACGTAGTCGATACCGTTCTGCAGTTCGAAGGTGAAAGGCATCATAGCTACAGGATACTGCGGGCCCAGAAGAACCGCTTCGGCAGCACCAATGAGATCGGGATTTTCGAAATGCACGATACAGGACTATCCGAGGTCAAGAATCCCAGCGAAATTTTCCTCAGCGAAAGGGACCAGAGAACAACCGGCTCTGCCGTTACATCGAGCATGGAGGGAACACGCCCCATACTGCTTGAAGTACAGGCACTGGTTACCCCGTCAAATTATGGCAATCCGCAGAGGGTGGCCACCGGCTTTGACTACAGGCGCCTGTCAATTCTGCTGGCTGTTCTGGAGAAAAGGGCGGGACTCAGGCTTTCGGCTGCAAACGTGTTCCTGAATATGGCCGGCGGTGTAAAGATTGACGAACCTGCCGTTGACCTGGCAGTATGCTGCAGCATTGCTTCAAGCCTTCTGGACAGAAACGTCGACAGCAGTTATGTTGTTATTGGTGAGGTTGGTCTGGGCGGTGAGATCAGAAGTATAAGCCACATAGACAAGAGAATCCAGGAGGCAGAAAAGCTCGGATTCAGCAATATAATTGTTCCGCGAAATAACATGCGGTCGCTCAATTTAAAGTCAGATATCAGAATTATTCCCGTGGATAATATTACTTCAGCCATCAATGCGGTGCTTCAGTAACGGCTATTTCCGGGTAAATTTTCTCTTTGATTGAGGGCACAATTATGCAAATAAGTGCGAAAACATACCCATTATCGCAAGTTTTTTTTGATAATTTCATTTGCTTTTAAAAAAATAACAATTATATTTAAATGTGCTAAAAGCACAGAAATAGTTTCATTAATTTTTTTTTAGAGGTATTTTCGTGAGTACTAAACTTTTTGTGGGAAGTCTCCCCTGGGCTGTAAACGACGAATCATTAAAGTCAACTTTTGAATCTTATGGAACCGTTGTTTCAGCGAAAGTTATCACCGATCGCCAGACCGGTAAATCTAGAGGATTCGGCTTTGTTGAAATGGAGAACGAATCTGATGCAAATGCTGCAATTAAAGCTCTTAACGGTAGCCAGTTGAATGGCCGTAGTATCATTGTCAACGAAGCAAAACCCCAAAAGTAAAGGTTTTTAATTGTTCGCATTTTAAAGCACTCTGGATTGAGTGCTTTTCTTTTTTTAAAGAAGTCCCGAAGACACTGACACTCCCTGCCTAGAGAACAAAAGCATTAAGGCCCACGACAAAGCCATTGGTTTCCCGGTGGTTCAGCCGCCATCCGAATTCAATGCTGATTGGAAACAGTACATGCCCAATGCTGAAACCAGCCTCGTATAAAGACGACGGCGGTTTTTGCCGGAAGTCTAAGGGCAGTATACCGGCCGCCCCATCCGAAAGCTTCGTCCATGCGGCGGAAAAAAATGTATTTAACTGCAGCTCCAGGTCCTTCAACACTGGAATGCCTGAAAGCCTGAAGAGTTCGTCCCTGAAGTTATGTTCCAGGTTCAGCGTTACGACCCGGTCACCGAATACCTCGCCAATTCTTACTGTCCTGAAGGTATAATTCTTTGACGCAGAATTTATGTTGCCCGGCAAGGCATAAAGCCTTTGCAGCGGAATGGCACCGCTGGAATACTGGCCGTAGAGCCTGAAGTTCAGACTCGCATACCTGAAGGTATTCAATCTTCCCATTGTGTAAGCGCTGTAGGTTGTAAAGCCCGTTCCGCTCCCTAGCAGACCCTTGCTGCTCAATAACAGTTCGCCTCCAAATAGCGCATAGGAATTCCCCTGCGTGGTCCTTCTTCTGAAGAGTCCATCTTCAATATAATCCCTGAAATCAAAATCCACTCCCAGACTCAATGCATTTACCCTGCCATCATAGATGGAAGGGTTTTCACTGAATGTTTTATTGCGTGCAAAGAATGAATAGTCGGAATTTTTCCGTGCGGAATTATCCGTACGGTTTTCAAACCCCACCTCCATATTCATCACAGGAAAAACAGGAAAGCCAAAGTTTACATTGAAGCCCTTGCTGTAGAAGTAATCCCTGAATTCATATTTTGTAAACAGAGCCAGTATGGTTGAGGTGAGTTCATTATATGAATCTGACTCTGCAAAAATATTTGACAGCCTGTTGAAGGCTTTCAAATCAAGGCGGTACGACCTGTAATCGCCCATAAGGTAAGAAACTGAAAGCTGCTGTTTCATTCTCTTGTCTGAAAAGCCATAACTGAGGCCAAGGTCGGCATTGAGCCTGCTCTCATTAAGATCCCTGAGATATGTATTCAAATCAGCAGCATGCCCTTCAACGCGGTTATAATGATAGATCCCCAGGGGTCCGCTCACTGAAACATTGTCACTCAGCTTCATCCGGCTGGAAGTAAGATTGCTCCAGGGATTATCCCAGACTCCGCGTTTAAGCGCCTTGATGCTGTCGATTTTTCTGTATGCAGTCAGTTCTTCATATGTATTGGGTATGGTCTGGGAGTTCATCCAGTAGGTGGAATCTTTGCTGTCGGCTCCCTTTAATACAGTAAGTATGGCCTTGTCAAAGAAATCATCGTCTATGTTCCGGTTGATTTTGTAGTCGTACATAATTGTGTTCAGTTCAAAACCGAGTCTTGCCAGCCCAAGAACATTTGCCCTGATGAACAGGCGATAATCGATGGGCATATATATGTTATTTTCAAATGGCACGAACTGCTGAAAGATGCTGACCTTTTCCAGAAGTCCCCCAATATTTGCAGCGCGGTTTAATTCAACATCCACCTTAATCAGATTAAATGTACTGTCGCTTATATAAACATAGCCCTTAAAGCCCGGGTCGGATGACTTATCGGGTTCAAAATAAATCTTGAACACCTTCAGATTGTCAATAGCAAGTGTATCATCAATATAATAATAGTAGTAGCTGAGAGCGTCTTTTGAAATAGGACCCGGCAGAGGGCGGTCAAAAAATTTAATATCATCATTATAGAAATTCTGTATCAGTCTGCCGCCCGTGAGCAAATTGATTGAAGACGGAAAATTTGCACTCTGCTTTCTGGCAATAATCTGCTCTTTATATCTGTCCGGCTTCTTGAAGAAGCCCCTGCTCTGATTTTCCAGAATACCATTAATCTTTAGTTTTGAAGAATCGCTCAGCTTTTCGGAAGTTATGGTGACGGACCCCGTTGCCGCTGTCATTTCCCTGTCCGACCTTATAACGCCTTTCGTATATGCCTCGAACTTATAGTCATTGATCCTTGCAGCCCTGTCCTGCCTGGCAATTATTGTTTTTCTTATTACTTCAAGAGCTGGATTTTTCCCGGGCAGTATCGTCACCCCGGGCAGATGAATTGAAATGGGCACCAGGGAAAAGTCCACATTCTTACTGTTGCCATCAACAATCAGGTGGACCGTATCTGACATGAAACCTATATAGGAAGCTACTATATCGTATCTGCCTCCGGGAAGTTTTAGCTGGTACCTGCCTTCGGAGTTGGCCGATGTACCGTTGGTGGAGCTGAGAACTCTCAGGTTTGCGAAGCTCAGATTCTGGCCCGATATGGAATTACTCACTCTGCCCTGGATCTCGAATTGCTGTGCGGCTGCTGAATTAAACAATGAAATGCTGGCAAGAAGTATCAGGATAATTTTCATCTGGTGCTCTTGATTGAATTTTATTTTATTTTAATTTTACAGATGCAACGACTAAAAGTTTCATTTCCTTTTTAACAAGTAAAAATTACACAATTTATGCCTAAGAAAGTAGTTATTACCGGAGCAACCGGGCTGATAGGAAGTCATCTTGTGAGGGCCCTGAAAAGCAGGGGAGATGAGCTTACACTTTTAACGCGTTCACCCTCAGCTGCCGAAAGGATACTTCCGGGGGCAGCGCAATATATAAAGTGGGATCCCGGACACGGCAGCAAATGGGAAAAATGCCTGGATGAAAAAGATGCCGTAATCCACCTGGCAGGCGCCCCGGTAATGGACAAGAGATGGACCCACAATTACAAGGAAGAAATCCTCAAAAGCAGGCAGTCCGGCACACACCAAATAGTTGATGCAATCGCAAGCGCATCAGTAAAGCCCGGTGTACTGGTTTCAGCCTCCGCCATCGGTTATTACGGCACTGAGGTAAAGGGCCCCGTAACCGAAGCGGATGAGGCAGGGGAGGACTTTCTGGCCGGAGTCTGCAAGATCTGGGAAACCGAGGCTGCAAGGGCAGAAGATTTTGGCGTAAGAAGAGTATCAATACGCATAGGCATCGTCCTCGATAAAAGCGGCGGAGCCCTGCCCAAGATGACCACACCCTTTAATTACTTTATCGGCGGTCCGCTGGGGCGTGGTGACCAGGGATTCTCCTGGATACATATTGAGGATCTGGTTGAAATCTTCATCATGGCAATTGATGACAATTCGATGCAGGGGCCATATAATGCAACAGCTCCCAACCCGGTGACAATGGGAGAGTTCGCTTTACTTGTGGGGAACATGCTTCACAGACCCGCATGGCTGAAGGTGCCGGAATTTGCCCTGAGACTGGTAATTGGAGAAGGAGCCTCCTCAATTACAAAGGCTCCGCTTGTGCTTCCGGAAAGGCTTATTAAATCGGGTTACAAATTCAGATTCAGAGACGCCAAAACCGCATTAAGCAACCTGCTTGAAAACAGCTAGCCCTGCATTACTCAAGCCAGGAAACAATTTCATACTGGTTTGTAGTAGGAAAGTACGGGGGAGAGGTAAGCATAAGTCTTTTGTCAAAAATAATTCTTTCATGATAGCCATTTACCAGTGTGGTGCCGGATGACTTGGAGGTAGTCTGTGCCTGGTATTCTATGAGCCCCCCAAAAACCTTAAGAGTTCCGCTTACCGGCATATCTTCATTGGTCAGTCCAAGTCCGCCTTTATATGCAAATATAGATGCATCAATATTGACGTTGCTCCTGTTGGCAGCATTATCTACAACCCTCACATTATTTGAACAGACAATACCGAGCATGTCGGTACTGTTGGGATAAGTTAGGGGATCCTTTTTATATCTCACGTCATCTTCTATGTATACATTTCCCGTACCGTTACCCGAGGACTGGTCTACAACGAGGGTATACTTACCGCTGATGGTTCCCTTGAGGTAGAGATTCCCTTTGTCAATATATATAACACCGTTGGGGGCAAAGGTACCAAGGTTCACCGTTGAATCTGCACTCCAGCCGCCCGAATCAAATCTCTTACTAATAGTAGCGGTTGTTCCGTTGAGTGTTATTCTTACGTCAATTTTTCCGGCTCCTCCGGCATTAAAGACATACCCATTGTCCTGGGCAGCTGCTTTAACGACGGAGGTTTGCCAGTCGAGGGGAATATCAACACCACTTTCAAAACCACCATAAAATTTGGGTGCGGCCCACTTGTCGGCCAGTTTCAAGCCGTTCTTGGCCGTAGCCTTACCGTTAAATACGGGAGTTCCCTTTACATTAAGCTTACCCTGTGTATGAAAAGGCCCCGTAATTGTATCCCCGGTATTCAGCGACAGGTTTCCGGGGAATATATTCATGTAGTATGCGTACTTTGAAAACCCGCTGGGCTGAAGCAGAATTGTCACTTTTTTCTCTTCACCCTGAAAATTTCCTGTAGAGATGATCCTGATTTTATTTATATCTACCGTCTCAACGCTAACATTAATTTTTCCGCTTGAAAAAGGCAAATTGCTATAGCCTGTCCTCCAGTTCTTATTCATAAAGACCTCGTTGGCAGCCATATTTGCGCCGCTCACGGCAATATTATGTGCTATGGTAGTTTTATAGTATCCCAGATTGTTGTCAACTGCATTCGTAGTCAGACGCCCATAATTAAACCCCATAGCCATAAAAATCAGGCTGAATCCCAGGACCACATATAAGCTTGCCTTACCGCCCATAAAAGTTATCTCCTCTTATCTGTTTCTTATATTACGCGCGGCCAGTCTGATCTGCCGCCAGAAGGCGTTTGAATACTGTTCATTATAAGCAGCCGTGTTTTCCACCTTTACGTCTATTTGCATAGTATATATTTCTCCCGGAACCTGTATGGGAAAAGGTATCGTATCACCCAGCGCATTAAAATAGGTGAGGCTGAACTCCACAATGCCAAGATTTGATCCCCTGGCAGGGTTGGAATTAATTACCCGGTAGAGCATTCTGTCCCTGGGATTCGGTGTAGCCGATAATTCGCTTTTAGGACCGAGGAAATAATGTACCGTATCCACCGTACCGTCCTCAGGAGCCACATCACTTAAAAATGAGATGCTTGTCGAATCAGCGGCTAAAATGGCCATCGAGGGAATGGGAATTTTTGTAAAATCCTGGCAATAGCCTATCTTCCTGAAATCGTATTCCAGAAGCTCAACCGTGGCAACAAGGTTCTGCTGAACCTGAACCTCACCACTGAAGGTATAAGTGTTCTGTGTCGCCGTATCGTGCATCCTGAGTAATACCAGGAACAACAATCCCCCCACAATGGTCGATCCAAAAATATCTATTAATGTGCTAAAGCCCATATTCCCCTCACCTGAAATACCAATAACTAAATACGGAGGATAGTTTAACTGTATCTTCCATGGAAGGACTCGAAACAGTGACTAAAATCCTTTTATGCCAGGTTTTCTGATTTACAATTACATCGGGGTTGCCTGACTGCACGTAACCGACCTTGCAGGAAATGGTGAATTTTGCCGATGGCATGGAGCTGTCGACCCGTACATAATTATTAAAATCATCAAAATCATTATAGTCAGTGTACTGCTCGCCTGGTTCAGCTCCCAGAGCCGAGGGATCGGTCAGGGAATTCAGACTGCTCACGGAATTAGTATCTGTCTGTGAATCAAAAGATTTGCTGTTAGCCTGTTCTATCATTGAGGTACCAAGTGATACGGCCAGTACACCATACTTAGTATTGTACATTACATCACCGGTGCTCAGGAAATTATTGTTCATCCTGAGAATTAGGAGTGAAAGTAAAAACATTCCTCCGAGCGTTAATAATAGTTGTCCCGAATTCATAAATTCACCTGATTATCTTTAACATTTTTCGGCATCTGACCCTTAGATTATCGACAACTTACCCGTTTAATTTAAATAAACAGAACTAATTACCGGAATACATAAACCTCAAGAAGAGTGCCAGAGCAATATTGCCTTAATTTTAAGCGATTTTGAGGCATATAAAAGGAATACATGGTGTGAGCGGTAAAAATTACAGGTAACTATTTCCTTTTGTCCACCGGCTGCATGAGGTCTAGAAAAGGAAAATTCATAAATAATTCATGAAGCCGTGCATATTTTTATAACTCCTGTAACATAATTGCAAACTTTGCGTCTAAATATTCAGATTCTAACCAAAAAGGAATACTATTTATGAAAGTTGTTTTACTTTTGTTACTTTGTGCTGAAATAGTTTTTGCCGGCTCCGGTCCCAACAGTCTTTTACTAAAAAAAGCCCAGACGGATATCAGAATTGACGGGGTTATAGATCCGGTATGGGATACTGCCGACTCGGCAGGAAATTATTTTCAACTGCAGCCTTTCTATTCCGAAAAGCCCTCGCAGAACACCGTTGCAAAAGTACTCGCAACAGAAGACGCCCTATATTGCCTTATTATTGCCTATGACAACAGCGGACAAGTTCAGGCAAACGCCGGTACGCTCGACCAGGAGAATGGAGATATAGTTTCCATTATGCTGGATACTTATAACGACAAGCGCACGGCCTACAGATTTACAGTAACCGCAGCAGGTGCAAAAGGAGACTGCCGCATGCTGGATGACGGCAGGAATACCGATAATAGCTGGGATGGGGTATGGTCCGCAGATTCAAGAGTATATGAATGGGGTTATGTAGTTGAAATGAAGATTCCTTTTAAATCAATTTCTTATGACAAGACTAAAAATGAATGGGGACTCGATTTCGACAGGTGGATTCCGCATTCAAGGGAGGACCTCTACTGGAACCATTATGAGCAAAGCGAGGGACTCAGAATATCCAAATTCGGACAGCTTTCATTTAATGAAATTCATCCGGTAAACACCGGGATGAATGTCGAGCTGTATCCTGTCGGCCTTACAAATATTGTTTTGCAGCAGAACGGGAAATATAAGGTAAAACCCGATGCAGGGCTGGATATTTTCTATAATCCGTCGCCAAGCCTTACCTTTCAGCTAACTGCAAATCCGGACTTTGCGCAAATAGAAGCCGATCCTTATGACTTTAACATTTCACGTTACGAATCTTATTTCGATGAAAAAAGGCCATTTTTTACGCAGGGCAACGAGATCTTTATGGCCTCAGGAAAACAGAAGAGCTCAGGGTTCTATAAACCGCTGGAGCTTTTTTATTCCAGAAGAATTGGCAAAAAGCTGCGCGATGGAACAGAAGTACCGCTTATAACCGGTGCCAAGGCCTTCGGAAGAATAGATGACTGGGAGTATGGCGGATTTCTGGCAATATCCGGGAATAAGGAATATAGCTTTGACAACCAGTTGTACAAGGAAGAACGGTCATACTTTGGTGCAGCACGCATAAAAAAACAGATATTAGATAATTCGACGCTTGGACTGATGCTTGTTAACAAGCGCACCGGAAACAGTAATTCGGGAGTAATGGACATTGACGGTGCGTTCAGGGAGTCCGACTGGCAATGGTCATACCAGATCGCACGATCATTCAAGGATAACAGCGGCGACTACGCCTTTGCTTCGGGTTTCATGCTTCAGAAAAAATCATGGCTGCTCTTTACGCGTACAAGATACATTGGAGATAATTTTGACATAAACGACGTGGGATATGTACCATGGAAAGGTACCGGAGAGTTCGTGTCAATAATGGGACCCACCTGGTATTTCGAGACCGGTCCCATCCGCTCCATCCTTTTATACGGAGGTCCGGTGTTGAACTACGAGAAGGTGGACAACTACACCGATCATTCCCTGATACTCGGTTTTAACATGCAGCTGCGCAGCAACTGGGGATATGAAATAAACTATACGCTGGGAAAATCCAGGGACCAGGGAATTAATTTCAATTCATATGAACTGAGCCTTAGCTCATGGTATAACATTTCTCCGGACTGGGATGCAAACCTTGGGGCGGGCTACTCCAGGACGTATAATTTCACCAGGAGTTATCTGGCTTCATACATGTGGCTTAATAACAGCCTGGGCTGGAATGCCTCAAAGAACCTGAGAATCGGCTACGACTACGGCATGTGGGTTGAAAATAAACCCGATGGCTCACTCGAAGATATTACCTATAACAGCCGCCCGTTCATTTCACTAGTTCCCGTAAACAACCTGACACTCAGGCTCTATGTTGACAATGTTTACCTGAGATCCTCGGACCGTTTTGAGAGATTTATTGCAGGATTCTTATTCTCGTATAACTTCCTGCCCAAGAGCTGGATTTATTTTGCTTATAACGAAGTGCAGAACAGATTGCAGCAGACTGACGGAGCAGGCAACCTTATTCCTGTTTGGGAAATGCAGGTAACTGACCGTGCATCCGTATTCAAGATCAAGTATCTGTACTATTTCTAATATTAATGCCTTTGCACCGGGGTCAGTTATTAAGAGTAATTGGCCCCGGGACTATAGGATACCAACCAGCAGCAGGCCCTAAAAATCACACCTCCGGATAACTATCGCTTTCTTTTCCATTGAATAACAGAGTATATTTGATAAGATTTAATAAAGGCTTCACAAAAAGATGAAGCTGATTTTGCTTTTTATGACTATGGAGCAGAATTGAAGCACTACAGATTTTTAGAGCATACGGCAGACATTGCCTTTGAGGTCAGGGGCCATTCTCACGAAGAACTATTTCTTAATTCTGCCATGGCCTGGCAGGAGACGGTTTTCGAAGAATTTATCCCCCATATAATCGGAATAAGGGATATAAGCTTGTTTGAACTTACCATAGAGGAGCTGTTGGTTGGATTCTTAAGTGAGCTGAATTATCTGCTGTTTGTCAACAGGTGGATTACCGACAGGATAAGCGGCATTACGATCAGGCAGGAGGATGAAATGTACCATCTTGAGGCCAGGCTTGAGGGTGAAAATTATAGTCCGGAAATCCACAGGCTGAAGGAAGAGATCAAGGCAGTTACATTCCATAACATGAAAGTCGAAAAAATAGCCGGAATGTTTACTACAAGAATAGTCTTTGACATCTGAAAATTCAGGCATCAAACAGTAACATCGGAGACCGGAGTAAAGATGATAATTAACGGAATTGAACTAAACAAAATAAGCAATGAGCTTTGGGAGGTTCCCAGGCACGGCAATATGCGGGTGCCCGGGCGCATTTATATTTCGGAAAAGATGATCGAAGCGGAACTTAAAAACGATGAGCCAATAAAGCAGGTAATAAATGTAGCGCACCTTCCGGGGATACAAAAATACAGCCTTGCCATGCCCGACATTCACTGGGGGTATGGTTTTCCAATCGGGGGCGTTGCGGCAACCGATCTTGATTCGGGCGTTATCTCACCGGGCGGGGTAGGCTATGATATAAACTGCGGCGTCAGGCTGGCAGCCACATCACTGGAATACAAAAGCATAGAAAAAATGATTCCCAAACTGGTAGGGAACCTGTTTAAAAATATTCCCACCGGAGTTGGAGCCAGCGGTGCAATTAAGAAGGTATCGGTGCCGGAAATGAAGCGGATACTAAAAAACGGTTCCCACTGGGCGGTTCAGAATGGCTTCGGAAGGCAGGAGGATACTGATTTTACCGAAGAGTACGGCAGACTTGCACAAGCCGACCCGGATGCAGTCTTTGAAAGAGCCATCCAAAGGGGGCTCGATCAGGTGGGAACACTGGGATCGGGAAATCATTTCATGGAAGTTGACGTGGTCGAACAGATTTATGACGAACAGACGGCAAGAATTTTCGGGCTCTTTAAAGGACAGCTGGTTATACTTATACACACCGGGTCCAGGGGGCTTGGCTACCAGGTTTGCGACGATTATCTTAAAGTCCTCTTAAAGGCAGGCAACAAATATGGTATTTCACTTCCGGATAAGCAGCTGGCGTGCGCGCCCGTCAGGTCGGGCGAGGGAGAGGATTACCTGGGGGCGATGCAGGCTGCCGCAAATTTTGCCTGGAATAACAGACAGGTAATAATGCACCTGGCAAAAAAGAGCCTGATGGAAACCTTCAGCATGTCAGAGTCCGATCTCGGCTTCCACCTTATTTATGACGTATGCCACAACATTGCAAAAGTGGAAGAGCACGATATTAATGGAAAAATGAAAAAAGTCTGCGTTCACCGCAAGGGTGCCACGCGTGCATTTGCACCGGGTAATAAGAGCCTGCCCGAAGTGTACAGGACAACCGGCCAGCCGGTTATTATTCCGGGGGATATGGGACGATACTCTTATGTCATGTCGGGTACACAAAAAGCGATGGAAGAAACCTTTGGCAGTTCCTGCCACGGAGCAGGACGCATGCAGAGCCGCCACCAGGCACTTAAAAATGCCAAGGGACGCGACCTCGTTGAAGAACTGAATAAAAGGGGAGTTGTAATTCAGGCACACGGGCATAAAACCATTGCCGAAGAAATGCCTGAAGCCTATAAGGATGTATCAGACGTGGTAAACGTAATGCATAATGCGGGCATTACCTTGAGAGTGGCCCAGCTTCGCCCCGTGGGGGTAATAAAAGGTTAAATCCCCGGTAAGGCAAGGACCCCAAAACATTATTACGTTTTGGAGTCCTTATTATCTGATCTTTATTTTAAGTCCTCTCGGCTTTTATCTTTTCAAAGTCGGTATCGAACAACCCTTCAATTGAAAGATATCTTTCACCCGTATCATAGCAGAAGGTGAGTATGCGTTTGCCATCGTGGATTTCGGGTATTTTTTTTGCTACTGCTGCAAGTGCGGCGCCGGATGATATACCTATAAAGATTCCTTCTTCCCTGGCCGCCCTTGCGGCATATTCAAAGGACTCATCTTTTGATACTTCAATCGTGCCATCCAGCAGATCCGTGCGCATGATGCTCGGAATAAAACCTGCTCCCAGTCCCTGCAGCGGATGCGGGCCCGGTTTTCCGCCACCGATTACCGCCGACTGTGTGGGCTCAACGGCAAACACCTTAATCTTCGGGAATTTCTCCTTTAATACTTCTGCACATCCTGTAATGTGGCCTCCCGTTCCTACACCCGTAATCAGATAGTCGAAGCCCTCAGGAAAATCTTTTATGATCTCCTGAGCCGTTGTTTCCCTGTGCACTCTTGTATTGGCCTCATTGTCGAACTGCATGGGCATCCATGCATTTTTATTTTCCCTTACCAGTTCATGCGCCCGTTCTATGGCTCCCTTCATGCCTTTTTCTCTGGGTGTAAGATCAAGCTTGGCTCCATAGGCCGCCAGAATTTTTCTGCGTTCAATCGACATGGAATCGGGCATTACCAGGATGAGCTGATATTTTTTAACAGCGGCTACCATTGCAAGTCCGATTCCGGTATTGCCCGAGGTAGGTTCAATGATGATGCTTCCGGGGTGGAGTATACCCCTTTTTTCGGCATCCTCGATCATCGACAGGGCAATTCTGTCCTTGATGCTGCCGCCGGGATTTGCCCTTTCAAGTTTCATCCATACTTCGACCCTGTTGCTGAAAAGATTATTTATTCTTACTAGGGGAGTATTGCCTATTGTTTCCAGGATATTGTTTGCTCTCATATTACCGCGCCCTCTCTTTCATTTGTTATTAAATCGAAAAATTAATTGGTTCTTCATCAGTCTGCTTTATACTTCTTACTTTAATCTCACTCTTATGATATACTATGGAAAATGGCGGTACGCTTTGCGTCAGCCATACATTACCTCCAATTACGCTGTGGTGCCCGATGATAGTTTCTCCGCCCAGGATTGTAGCTCCGGAATAGATAACCGTATCGCTTTCAATAGTGGGATGTCTTTTTGATTTTGCAAGTTTCTTGCTTACGCTGAGCGCTCCTAGTGTCACGCCCTGATATATCTTTACGTTATCACCTATAATTGTGGTTTCACCTATTACGGTTCCGGTGCCGTGATCAATAAAAAACGAATCGCCTATTTCAGCTCCGGGATGAATATCAATCCCCGTCATCTGGTGAGCATACTCGGTCAGAATTCTCGGGAAAAACGGCACGTGCATCAGATAAAACTCATGAGCAATCCTGTAAATGGCTATTGCAAAAAAACCAGGATAGGCCTGAATTACCTCGTCAATATTTTCTGCTGCCGGATCCCCCTTTGTTATTGCCTCTGCATCAAGCATAAGCTTTTCATGGATGACCGGGGCCCTTTCGCAGAAACTCTCTGTTATATCGTCAACCGGAGTCGGGATAGATGACTGCAGCGGACGGATTATGTGAAGCAGCTTTTTTTTGATCAGCAGCAGTTCTACTTCAATATCTTTCGGAGAATAAAATATCTTTTTCCCGAAATGCGGAAAAAGAATCTGCAGAAACTCCTCGCCGAAGTTCTGTACTTCCGACTTTTCGGGTAGAATACAATTGGGAGGCTGTCTGAGTCTGAATAACCTGGTGGAAAAGGACTCTGCATGGACACATTTTACATTTGGTTCCATCTCATTCTTCTTCATAATTACACAAATCTAATTAAGAAGGGCATAATTCTGCCCCTAAGTTTATTGGTGCAAAAAATAGCTTTAAAAATCAACTATATTCTCAAATTTTATTTAATATCGCAAATTTACTACGTAAATGCGACAGCAGGAGGGGAGAAAAACTCCGCCCTCCCTGTATCTGGAAGTACTGCAGCTGTGCGGATAGTTTACGGGTGATTATTTTTGTGATATCTTTGAGGCAAGTATATCGAGTCTGCCTTTAACCAGAGCCTTTTCCTTCTCAGTCAGACTGAGCGCATTAATTTTAGAATATTCTGAATATGCTTCATCAAAAAGATTCAGTTTTTCCAGTATTCCGGCAAAATAGATCCTGTCAGAGGCGTTCTGCTGTGTCTCGGGATATTTTCGCATTGTCTCTTTGGCAACAACAACTGCCGATTCGCTGAAGCCGCTTTCGGCAAGCTGCCTGGCACCATTTAATTTCTTTGCCCCCAGCCCGTTTGATACAGTATTCTTATCCGGGTTTTTGCCCATGTGAGACCCGTAAACGGCAGTTGACCTGACTCCCGGGGCGTTATTTTTTTTAGGCACATTCTTTATCTCTTCCATTGTAAGGGCCAGCAGGAGTTCATCCCGGGTAAGCTTCTTTATGCTGCCCAGACTTACGGCAGAATTGCCCTTCAGAAAAAAGCTGCCCCCGCCCTTACTTAATTGCACAAAGGCCTTGTCGCCCGTGACCAACAGATCGCTGGCGGAAAACTTATCCCCCATTTTAACTTCCGCCCAGTTCTCTTCCGTACCTTTTTGAACCAGTACCCTGCCACCCAGCTTTTCAACTATAAAGCTCTCCGGCGGCATGAAAGCCGAAAATAGCAGCATTAATAATAGTAATTTATACATTTTATTTCCTCCATTTAAGCAGCTTGCTTTAAGCTCAGTATATGTCTACTATCTGAATTTCACCCTTGGCTAGTCCCAGGTTCTCAATTGCCTCATCGTTAAATTTTCTGGCTGCGGCATCCCAGGCTTCCTCGAAATTTGTAAGAGAGGTTGTTTCCAGTGGAATCCATACCTCATCTTTTCCCTGTGTATTTTTTCTAAGTATGTACTTTTTGTCATTTCTTGTAATTAGACTCGCCATTTCAGGAGCGAGTCCCGTATTAATAAGAAGATTCACGTGACTCATACCCGAGTCTGACTTAAAGTCAACGAAGGCCGTCTGAATACCCACGCTTTCCAAAAGGCTCGAGAAGCTCACGCTTAAGTCATCACAGGCACCCCCTTTGAGTCTGATGGTTTCATTTGGAAACTGCACCCTGTTTACCGATGCCCTTGGGTCGGCAACATATATCATATTGCCCACGAATTCATTGAATAATATCTTTGTATTATAAAAGTTAGTCAGTTGTTGTGGCAGTGTATCCAGCATCTGCTTGTGCTGCTGAAGGATACTCTTGGCATATGTAATAGAAAAATCAAAATCCTTCCAGACAAAATAACGCAGACTCGAGACCCTGCCATCCCAGCTGTGTCTGTCGTTTATTAAAACCGGTTTTTTAAACTCATCATCAGGAGCACTGTTTTCAGTAGTAAGGTAGAATGAGGCCTGTGATATGCCGGCCTTCTCGGGAGCCCTGGCCGATGCATTTATAATCGTGTAAAACGGCACATCGGCAGTATCATTCGGAGCAATTGTGACCGGAGGAGACTGAACTATCTCACTGTTAAGTCCGCTTATCATACTAGAGGGCTTGACAGAAATCGCTTTACTGCTGAGGTTTACAACCCTGGCAACGGCAAAAGCATTGTCTAAATAATTATCTGCCAGCGTAGGATATATATCCTGTATGATCCGGACATCTGTAAACCTGACCAGCTTTTCCTCTATAGTATTGAGAGCAAAATTTACGCTTAGAACCGCTTTATCAAAACTGTACCTGTTATTTAAGATGTTATGCAGCCCTTCCCTTGTAAATTCCGATACCGAAAACTGACGGATGCGGCCGGAAAAATACCTGACGCCCGAAAGTGAAACAGAAAACATTTTTGAGGAATAGTTAAGCCCCGGAATTATACCGGCCAGAAAGGGTTGCTGATACCTGTCGTGAAAGACTGCCGCCGAAAGACTAAGGTTGCCGCCAAACAGATCAGCTCCCAGATTTAGCCCCGCCTGAAATGAATTTTCAGTTTCATACATCAGTCTTGCCCTCAGGTACCGGCTTGCCTGGTATTCAAGACCCAACAGTAAGGATTTATTCATCTGCATGCCATAGATCCTGTTTTCCTCTGAGATCATTCCTTCATTTACCCTCAGCAGATTTATGGTAGAGAGACTCAAGGCAAGACTCCCAAAGGGGGAATATGTAAAGCCAAGATCGCCCGTCCAGAAGTTATAACTCTCACTCTTACTTTCTATTGCTATTGAGGTCGTACTGTTATCATATCTTAAACTTGCCTGATCATTTGCGAACTCCTGCCCGAAATACCTTAAGGTGAAGCCAGCCGTAAGATTACCGTGCAGCCTGTAGGAATAGCCCAGTCCAAATTTCTCTTCATAATGGAACTGCGATTTAAGCTGGCTTGACATCGTATCACCCCTATTGATGTTTGTCCCCGTATAAAAGACAAAATCCTTTTTGTATCCGGGGGTATATCTGAAACTAAAATAATGTCTGTTCATGCGTTTGGAAAGGGAGATCAGATACAGGTTGCTTTTGGGACTTCCCGAGAATTCATCGCCGTAGGTTAGTGAAAATTCCCAGTCCCTTATTCCGGTCAGATTGGGCACATTGCTTTCAAACCCATTCAGTCTGAACTGTGAGTTGTTTGAATTTGACAGATTTCCTAGTAGTTCAAAAGAATTCTGCGCTTTAGTTATTCCAGGCAACAGCATGGCAATACCAAATAAAGCCGGCAAAAATCTATTTAGGAATATCCACCTGGATGCTATGTACGCTTTGTGCAACAATAGAATTATCTTTCAGGGTACTGTTTGAATCATATTGAGTTACTTTTTTCCGTATTAAAGTAAAAACAATTCTGCCGAACTGATCGAGGGGAAGATTCTTCAAAAGTGAAGCAGGTATTCTTGTTTTTCCATTATCCTGAGCATGAAGGCTGAAGAATGGCGTTACCGCAGTCCCGCTGCCATTAGTACCACCCACGATAACTTCAACTTTCTCCTGCTTTATCCCGTTCCACCTGAGTGTAAATTCCAGGTTTTTCTTTTGCAGGCTTCCTGTAAGGTCAACCTCACCCAAAATTTCAGCCGGAGTAGGAATCTCAAAATGCTCGGTTCTTGTCATTGTTTTTAGCTTAAAATCTATGTGGGAATCGTGCTGAAAAATAAACGGATCCCCCTGATTATCGTATTTATAAAGTAAATAATAGAATCCCAGCAGTGTATCTTTACGCATGCCCATATCCCTGAAAGTACCTATAAAAGGCATCATTCTTGCCGGAACATTTTCAAAACTTACCACCCCAGGACTTTTTGTCCTGTAGGAAAACATTTTTCCGCCGGGACCCTTGACTGGCTGAGCCTTATCAAAGAAAACCGCAGAGGCAAGGCTAATCCTGACAGTTCTTGCCTTGTATGTGGTCTTAACAGAGCTGACGGAAATAACGCTGGAAAATTTTGAATTAAGCGAACTTAGCGCCGTGGAATCATAACCGCTGCTGTAGATAAATTCATTCTCGGGAGAAATAGTTGTGATTTCCAGATTGCTCTGCTCCTGTGGGTCATCGCTGAACAGCTCAGTTGGCTGCGGCTTATTGCAGGCAGCAAGAGACACCAGAAGGACAAACAGGCCGATATGTATAAATATTTTTTTCATTTCTCTAAGTGGAATTTACTACAGATGCAATTCTAATTCAATACAGATAAAAAAGAAGCAGCCGTCTTTTGTTACCACAGGTAACTCAAAACGGCTGCAAAAGCTGTTATTTGACTATGTATGGAAGTCCCCAGCTGTCAGTTTCTACCTTGGCAGCGTCATCAAAAATTGCTCCCTTCGGGTAAGCATTGACTACTGCATGGAAGTATCCCATGAACTGTTTGGTTGTCCATGTCGCTTCATATATTTTATTATATACTCCATTCTGGGGCGTTGAGGAGACGAGGTGGAATTTTACTTTTTCCCTGTGCATGCCCCTCTTGAAGTTATCATAAACTGCACCGTGTGTAATAGTTACAAAATCCGTGTCTGCATATGCGCTTGTCAGTTCAACCCTTACAGTAAGCCTTGAATTCCGGTTGATTGAGGGCATCTGCTTCCATTTGCCAGGCTGTCTGTAGAGATAATAATCCTTGGGGGAGGTAATGCTGAGTGTATCACCATCAGGCATAAAGAGCGTCATTTTTGTTATATTTACGTTACTTGTAAGTGTACCGCCTTCAGGCAGTGAAGTTGCAATAATCTTCCATCCATCATCCGTTTTCGTTGTGTCACCAACCCTTAGAAGTTTTACATTGCGCGTAATTGTCGTCGTGAAATCCTTGGTGATAACCGTGTCTATTCCAGGCTTTCCTGCTGCCGGCTTTGTATACGAGCCTGCAATAATCAGTACACCCTTAAAGGTCTTGGTCAGCTTTCCATAAGCCGTGTCACCCTTGTATGTAACGGTAAAATCCCTGCTTACGTCATACATGTGCTGGCCTACTGAAAGCGGATAAATGGCAGTTGCAACCTTGCCCAGGGCAAAGCTCATGGCATCTTCTTCATTATAATTGGGCTCAAACGACGTGATTGAAGGATCATTTAATACAATCTGCTCGATAGCCTGGTTATTCCCCGAATTGGCCTGAGGACCAACAATATCCTGATTGTTTTTGCTGCATCCTGCTACCCATATAAATGATAGTATACTTAACAGTAAAGCTGACCACCTTAAAAGATTTAATTTTTCGCTCTTCATTTTTTCTGCTCCTTTATAATTGATGAAAACTTATCATTATCCTGTTCTTTACATTAATCAGAGATCATGCCAGGAACAAATTCCGCAAAAAAAGCCTCAATTCCCCTGTTTTCGGCATTTACCCGGCACTTTAAATGCCTGGAATCAAGGGGAGAAATGCCTGGATGCTTGTTTTTCAGGCAAATGGGGGGGTATATGGGACCCATCTTCAGGGGGGGAATTGAGATTGCACTAAAAAATGCAGTTGCTTTACAGGCCTGTAATGATCACATTTTATTATAACAGGATAAATCAAAAAATTGATCCTGAGAGAGCATTAAACTTTCAGGCAATAATTTCCCCGGCGCGAAAATTAATCTTTTCCCTGGGCGCCGGGTTATTAATAAAAGGAGAAAGTAATGAAAAGCATGATGATTGCTCTTATCATAATGACCTTTACATGTTTTGCACAGCTGGACTCACTCGACAGAATTGAGCTGAAGAACAGCCAGACATATACAGGGAAGGTGATTAAGGTAACCAGCAGCACGGTTCAGTTCCGTGAATCGATTACCAATCTGCTCCACGAATACAACAAAAGCGAAATTAAGGATCTGAGGCTTTCCAACGGAACAACGATTACCTTTAACACCACTACTGAGGACAAACAGAATGTTACAGGAACCACCAGGACGGAGGATGTAAACACCAGCAAACCCCCGAGTACCGGTCAGGTCACCGATACAAAGCAGCCGAACAAGGAAACGCCCCCCAATAATGCCGCACCTGCAGAAAAGAGTTCGGGCATGAATACATCACTGATAATTGTACTTGCAGCAGGAGGGCTGGTGGCGCTTATACTTTTGGGAGCACTGATATTTTAGGTACGGGCCTGAACAGCAGAAAAGCAACAACAAGTATTGCTGTTCTGCTGCTTACCGGTCCCGCTATTTCAAAACAGGTCAGAGACCCAGCTTTTGGGCAATCTCTTTTGGAATGGCATTTTTGTGTACCATGATTGCAACGGTCTTCAGGCGTACAAATGGGGCCGACATATAAATATATCCGCCATTAGTCTGTTCAGTACCCCAGGAATTTTTAGTATAATAAAACTTCGTATTGTTCTGATCATGAGCGAGTCCAACCAGGTGCATCAGGTGGTCATCTGAAGTAGTGTAGTTGTTGAAGGTTTCTTCCCTTAACTCCTCTGTTACCTGTTTTTCTTCCTCGGGTTTGGTAATCTTTTCATCTTTTTCAGGCTCGGACTTATCGTTCCAGTCCTTTACCGGCAGTACGGCGTATCCCTTTTTCTGTGAAAACTCGTGCTCGCTTACGTCGCCGTCCCAGGTTACAGAATAGCCGTTTTTGAGGGCGTTATCCATAACGGCTTCCAGTTCATTCATGGGTATATTATAGTATAAGCTGCGGCTCCAGTTATCCGGTATTTCCAGGCTGAAGGTGCTGTAGTAAGGATGGTGGGAATAGGAAGTAAGTTCCACATAATCATCCAGGTTCAGCTTCAGTTCATCCTGGAAAAAGCTTTGCGGTGTATAGGTTTTTCCCTTATAATTAAATTCTTTTGGGGGCTTTCCCAAATAGACGTCAAGTACGGCCTCATAAACATCCTTCCAGCGGCGGCTTAATTTCCCGCTTTTATTCGCGGCCATGGTTTTAAGCATACTCTCTGTAACGGCCCTCATTTCTGTATGATTATGCTTTTCTTCGCCGCTGTTTCTGCCCGTAAAGACCTCCTCGGGCACGATCCCGAATTTCCGGATCTGGTTTAATACGTCGTGAGCCTGCCCCCCTTCACCGTAATTGGCCATGCCCTGCTGACGCAGATAATTTTCCGCCTTTATGGGATAAGTATTACGGACAATGTACATTTCGGAAAGGTCGTATTCTCCCTGGCCCGTTCTCAGCAGTTCTGTTTCAAGAAAAGATACAGTGGCAAAGCACCAGCAGGTACCCGTCCTGGACTGGTTTTTTACAGGTGTCGTCTTAATTTCAAAGTCTTTGGTAAAGGTGTGAACATCCTTTGTTTCATCCTTTGCCTTGTCCTGGGCTTTTCCGCTATAGGGTAAAAAGAGCAGGAGTATCAATATGGCCGCAAAAAACCTAGATTGTGCTCTAAAGTACATGGCTTTCAAGACTATCCTCCGCAATTATTGTTATTCAGTATGAATTTAAGGCTGAAAATTACGAATTCTCCCCAATTTATCCACTATTATTTTATTACCGGCTGATGCACGCCTCCTGATGGGACAATTCCGGTTCAGGCGGCAGCAATAGCCTTACGGACTTCACAAATAGCTCAACCGTGGGCAGAAATTCAGGACGGCATCTGCCCCTTAAATTCAATTGAAAATGGGATTTAAGTGCACTAAATTATAAAAATTATGAATCAATTTTGCCTAAAGTATTAAATTATTACGATTTTGCGAAGTGGGAAATCTTTAAATCTTGTATTTTTTCATTGTATTCATTAACTTTGAATTCTTTATTTTCAAGGAGTATAAATATGAAAAGAACATTTCAACCAAGCAGAAGAAAAAGAGTTAATAAACACGGTTTCAGAGAACGCATGAGCACAAAAAATGGCCGTAAGGTTTTAGCTCGCAGACGTGCAAAGGGCAGAAAAAGATTAACCGTAAGTGATGAGAGATAATAGTCTTGGCAAAGTTTGGCCTTTCCAAAGAAGAAAGGATCAAAAGAGAAAAAGACTTCAGGTTAGTTTATTCAGTTGGTAAGATTGTGTACTCGGAAGACCAGAAATTAAAAGCAAACTTTTATTTTCAAAAGGATTCCGGGCAGGCAAATATTAAGATTGCAGCAGCCGTTTCTAAAAAGGCGGGAAATGCGGTTTGGAGAAACAGGGTTAAACGTTTACTAAGGGAATCCTACCGGCTTAACAAAGAAATAATGGCAGATAATTGCGTTAACCAGAAAGTCTGCCTTAAGGTTATTTTTTCTCCAAATTATTTGAATCAGAGAAAACAAAAGAAACTAAAGCTAGATGATATTATGCCTGCAGTCATTGATATTATGAAAAAAATAAACGGCCGGCTGTTATGAGGCATTTATTCGTTTTTATAATAAGACTTTATCAGAAATTAATATCACCGCTTTTTCCGCCTTCATGTCGATTTTATCCCTCCTGTTCTGAATACAGCCGCCAAGCTTTTTTAAAGTATGGAGTATTTAAGGGAGGAATAAAATCTATATGGCGGATTTTAAGATGTAATCCCTTCAACAAAGGGGGATATGACCCATTAGAATAATATCTGGAAAATAGATGGACAAACAAACAACAATTGCTTTCGTATTAATCGGAGCTTTACTGATTATATGGCTATACTTTAACTCGCCTGAACCGACCCAGCAGGTAAAGAAGCCCTCTGACTCCACACTCGTTGCCAAAGACTCCACGCAGAAAAACAAACAAAATCAACCCAAACAGCAGCCGACCGAGGATATCACTAAAAATGCCCCTAAGGCCGATACTACGATCTTAGGAAAAGCATTTGCCTCAGGTGGAGCTGGCGAACAGATCATTACAATTGAAAACAGCCTTGTTAAGCTCGAACTTACAAATCAGGGCGCCAAAATAAAAAGATACTTCCTGAAGAAGTACAATACCTGGTATGCGGCAAAACCGGAATATTCGGCCGACTTTTATACCAGTCATGTTCAGCTCATTAATGACGAAGGCGATTTTAATGTGGTCTTCGTTTCCAAAGATGGGAAACTGCTAAGTACCTCTGAGGCCCGGTTTAACTCAGGCGCCAACAACAACAATTATACGATCAAAGACAACGATTCATTACTGATAAGCTATACATTGCCAATTGGAAGCGACAGTTATATCAAAAAGAGCTATCTCTTCAAGGGAAGTGACTATGCTGCGCGCTGCGACATAGAAATGAAAAACATGGAGAAGATAATAAGCAATTACAGATATGATGTGGTCTGGGAAAATGGAATCAATTTTGTCGAGAAAAATTCGGTGGACGAGGCAAACTACTCTAACGCCAGCGCCTATTCGGGAGATGAGCAGGTAATTGTTAACTCCAAGATAGGGGAGACCTCAGAGAAGGAATTCAACGGGAAGATAGACTGGATTGGCGTAAGGAATAAATATTTTGCTGTTATTATTGCTCCTGCTAACCCCAGTCAGGAATGGGGCGCCCAGATAAAAGGTACGGAGAAAGCCGTTGGAAACAATTCCGGCGTAAGAAAATACTTTAACGCCAGTCTTAAGGTGCCATTTAATAATTCCTCTTTCCAGAAGAATTCATTCCTGCTTTATATTGGCCCTGTAGAGTATTCAACCCTGAAGGCATATGACAAAAATTTCCAGAAAATTGTAGATTTTGGCAGCCTTTTTGGTCTTAAATTTATTATCAGACCGATTTCGGAATACGTCCTCCTGCCTTTATTTGAGTTCCTGCACAGGTTTATACCAAACTATGGCCTCGTTATCATTGTATTTTCGCTGATCATTAAAATCGCCCTTCATCCTCTTACAAGAAGCAGCATGAAGTCGATGAAAAAAATGCAGCTCCTGCAGCCTAAGATTACGGAGATCAAGGAAAAGTTCAAGGATGATCCGCAGAAGGTAAATAAGGAAACCATGAAGCTCTATTCTACCTACGGTATCAATCCGGCTGGCGGATGTCTGCCGATGCTGCTGCAGATGCCTATCCTGGTAGCCTTATGGGGTCTGTTTAACGTGGCCATTGAACTCAGACAGCAACCTTTTATGCTGTGGATAACTAATCTTTCCGCCCCTGATGTGATTGCTAATCTGCCATTCAAGCTCCCGATCTTCGGGATCAACCAGATAAGCGGTTTGGCCCTGCTGCTCGGAATTACGATGTTTATTCAGCAGAAGATGACGGTCAAGGATCCTTCACAGAAGGCGCTGGTTTATCTCATGCCTGTAATGTTTACAATTATGTTCATGGGATTCCCGGCCGGCTTAAACCTCTACTATTTTATGTTTAACTTATTCTCGATATTACAGCAGTATTATATAAATCATACACACAATAATATTGAATTAGTGCCGGTAAAAAACCCCAAAAAGTCGGGCGGCATGATGGCAAAACTTATGGAAGCGGCTGAAAAGAACGCTCAGCAACAGCAGACCATAAAAAAGAAGAAAAGATAGTTTGATTGTCACAAAATACTGAACAAAAGCAGTCCCCTTTACGGGATTGCTTTTGTGTTCAGCATTTAGAGTTTTCATGATAAAACTGTGACGCTCTGCAATCTCTTCATTTATAAGGCTTTAATAATACAAATGATCAAGCTATTAAAGATAGTATTCCGCCATGGCAGCCTCTCGGCCTTACTGCTTTTGATGGCTTACTGCGTAAGCACCGCACAGACAAAACACAATATTGCACTTGAGTATAAAGAAAATAAACTGCCTTTCGGACTCACCGAAAAAGTTGTAGCCCAGCAGCCTGCCGTTGCAGTTGTTCTGAGCGGCGGAGGCGCAAGGGGACTGGCCCAGATCGGAGTACTAAGAGCCCTTACTGAACGCAATATCCCGATAAATATGATAGTCGGTACCAGCATGGGAAGCATCATCGGGGGACTCTTTTCGGCTGGATATACCATACATGACCTCGACTCTATTGTCCGCACTATCCCCTGGAATGACTTTTTGACCTCGGCCGAGGAATCCAAAAGAAGAGAACTTTTTGTGGACCAGAAAATTACAGAGGATAAGGCCCTGGTGGCTTTCCGCCTGGAGGGGCTCCACCTGGTAATACCTACTTCAATTAATACCGGTCAGAGGCTTTCAAATTACCTGAACCTTCTTACGCTGAATGCTCCAATACACGTAAATTCAAACTTTGACGAGCTGGAATACGACTTCAGGGCAGTCTGCACTGACCTGGTTACAGGCAACCTGGTAGTGCTCAACAGCGGATCTTTAAGCCAGGCTATGCGCGCCAGCTCCAGCATATCGCTGTTTATTTCTCCAGTTAAACAGGATTCACTCTTGTTGGTTGACGGAGGACTTGTTGCAAATATTCCCGTGCAGCTGGCCAAGGATATTGGAAGCGACTTTATTATCGCTTTTAATACAACCAGTCCACTGAATTCTGTCCAGGAACTCGCTTATCCCTGGAATATTGCAGATCAGATGGTGAGTATCCCTATGCGTCTTCTTACACAACAGCAGCTCAAAATAGCCGATGTAGTAATTTCTCCGGGCATTGGAAACAAAAAGAACACGGATTTTACAGGCATAGATTCCATTATTGATAAGGGATACGCCTCTACATTGCCCGTGCTGGATAAAATCGAGCAGAAAATAAAGGATTTGTATAAAGTTAAACTGAAGGAAAAAGAGTTTTACGTTAAGAATGTGGTTTATGATGAAGAAGTTAATCCACTGGAGAGGTCTTTCCTCTATAAATATTCACGTAAGGACTCGGTTAGCAGCTATGAGATCTTAAATGACCTGTATTCACTATACAAATCCGGTGACTACGACAGCCTTTCGGTCAATGTGACCGAGAAGGGCGGAATTTCTCATATAGATTTTATTGAAAAAAGACTACCTGACATACAAAAAATAAACATCAGCGGAATTACACTGCTGGATTCCTCAAAGGTTGACAGCCTGCTTTCAAGCCTGAAGGGCAGCCCTTATAATGCGCGCAGGGTATTTTCGGCCCTGCTGGCTGTAATAAAACTATACCGCAATCTCGGCTTCTCTCTGGCTGAAGTTGAGCACGTGGATTTTGATCCTAAAGACGGGACCCTGAGGGTGGAATTTTCCGAGGGAATAATTTCCAGGATACTCATAGAAGGCAATTCCAAGACGCGTGATGACATAATAAAAAGGGAATTCCCGCTCGAAGAAGGCGATGTCTTTATGTTTAATAAGGTTGAGCAGGGACTGGCCAACATCCGCAGCACAAATCTTTTTAACGACATTACTCTTTCTGCGGCAGTGGTGGATCATAAGAATATTCTTTACCTTAAAGTCAGCGAAAAACCCTCCAGCCTGCTGCGCCTGGGACTCAGAATCGATAATGAAAATCAGACACAACTCAGTATGGATATCAGGGACGAAAACATTGCCGGTACGGGTACCGAGCTGGGACTCATACTTGCCGGAGGAATTAGAAACAGGTCATACATCCTGGAACACAGGGCAAACAGGATATTCAATACATATCTTACATACAAGATAAGAGCCTTCTACGAATTTAGTGACATCTATACTTATAAGGAAGACGCCCCCTCATCCGACAGATATTTTTCGCGTTCAATTGAGTCTGAATACAGACAGATCAGCCAGGGATTCTCACTCGGTCTGGGCATGCAGGTAAAAAGATTCGGCAATCTTATAATACAGGGGAAATACCAGGGCAACGAAATTAAAAACAAGAGGGATTATAAGGGTGATACCTACAAGGTTAAACTGACCTCATTTGAAGCTTCCTCAACCATTGATTCACAGGATAAGTATCCTTTCCCCAACAACGGATTTCTGGTGAAGACGTCCTATGAAACTGCCCAGAGGCTTTTCTTTAGTGACATAGGATTTTCAAAATTTATTTTTGACTATACTAGTTATTTTACTACGCGGAACGAGGTACATAGCTTTATTCCCCGCTTTGTTATAGGCTTTGCCGACCGTACGTTGCCTTTGAGCCAGCAGTTCTCGCTTGGAGGACAAAACTCATTCTTCGGCCTCAGGGATAATGAATTCCGGGGAAGGCAGATATTTTTAACTTCAATACAGTACAGGGTAAAACTGCCGTTGAGACTGTTTTTCGATACATACTTCAAGCTCAGATATGATATTGGTTCAGTCTGGCAGTCGCGTGAACAGATAAGATTTGCTGACCTGATGCATGGCAGCGGGGCTTCACTTTCTCTTGACACTCCGCTCGGTCCGGCAGATTTCTCCATTGGCAGGAGCTTTATATTCAACAGGAACGCGCCAGGCAGCCCGGCGAGCCTGGGACCCGTGTATTTTTATTTTACAATCGGTTACTACTACTAAATTAAAAATCCCGGCCTGAATAATCTACATTATAGTGTTTCAGGATATGTCACTCATAACGTGAGTATCTTGCCGCCAGGGACATGTATTTATGCTTCATCTGGTGGTTTTCCAGTGAGCCGTAAAAGTCGGCAATTGCCCGGCACAGCTTGCTCTTGTATTTTACCTCTTTTATGCCGGTACGGAATAATTCGACCAGGACTTTTTTTGGGGGCAAATCCAGTTCGGCATTATACATCCTAAGAATGTTTATATATGGCATGTGGTCTGAACGGTTGGCTTCAATTGCTTTTCTGTAATAATTAAAGGCTGTCTCCAGGTGTTCTCCCGCGTGCATATTTTCCAGGATACTGGCCGCCCACATATAAATATCATAGCAGATATCCCGGAATTCCTGGCAGAGCTTTTCGGTGTACATCTTAACTTCGTCGGCAGAAAGTATCATGTTGCCCAATAGTATTTTATACAGCTCGGCATCGACGAGCTTGTGATGCAAGGCTTTTTGAAAAGTATCAAAAAGTTCATCCGATGAGGTTGCCTCCCTGAATACCTTCTCCAGTTCCTGTTTTAACTCTGCCTTCATAATTTATCCGGAGTTCCTTATTTACACTGAATTAGTTATTATTTTAAGATACCTGAAACAAATTTCAACGCAATTAAATGGTGTCAGCAGGTTTGGATTTTCAAAATTATTTAATATATAAAATTCCCCCAATACTTAAAATACGGGCTAAAAATATCTCCGCATAACACTGTGCAGGCTAATTCCTTGTGCCACCAGGAGAAATTAGTGAGCCACTGTACTTTTAGTCCTTTTAAGTAATAGTATAAAATATTTTCACCGCCCCGAATATTTATATAACAAAATATCCGCAATTGCTTATTTTTGACAGTACAAAAGTTTAGACTTCTGTTTGCCGGGATCCCAGACCGGGATTATTCATTTATTTTGGATGAGTAAGCCCTGCATCGTCCGGTCATTGACTGATATTTATTTTCACAGAGGAGTACTAATGAAAGCAATTTTACTTTTTTTATTTGTGAGTATGCTCTTTACAGCTAATTCAAATGGACAGAATACAGACGTCCCGATTGTGCCCGCTCCGCAAATAGTGCATAAGCAGGCAGGCAGTTTTAACATTTCAGCTAAGACTAAGATAATAATATCCGGACTTACACCGGAAAAATGCCGCTTCTCAGCAGAGCTGTTGAAGCAAACTCTTAAGACCCTCAATAATCTGGATCTAAAGATCTCCGAAGGCAATCCCGAGAAGGGGAGCATCGTGCTCCTGAAGTATGCTCCCGCTGCAAACCAGTCGTTTATCTCACCCGCTGAGTCTAACGAAGAGGGTTACACATTAAACGTTACTAAAGATGGCATCTCCATAAAATCCACCTCCGAGAAGGGTATACTCTACGGCGTTATGAGTCTGAACCAGTTACTGGAGAAGGCAGGGAAAAACCCGCTTAATTCGCTTGAAATCATTGACTGGCCTGACATGAAGATGCGCGGGATTTCAGATGACATAAGCCGGGGACAGGTATCCACACTCGATAACTTCAAAAAAATCATCAGGTTTATGGCCCGGTATAAAATGAATACCTATATGCCTTACCTTGAAGACATGCTCCGCTTTGACAGCTATCCTTCCATTGGGGTAAACAGGGGAGCACTGACCAAAGATGAAGTTAAAGAACTGGTAGCCTACGCAAAGAATTATTTTATTGACGTAATTCCCGCTTTCCAGACCCTGGGGCACTATGAAAACATACTCTCACAGGAAGAGTTCTTAAAGTATGCGGAATTCCCGGGAGCAGCATCCCTGAACGTATCTAATGACTCAACTTATATGTTTCTTGACAATCTCCTGAAGGAAGCATGCTCCCTTTTCCCTTCAGAATACTTTAATATGGGTGCAGATGAAAGCTACGACGTGGGGCTTGGAAAAAGCAAACACCTGGTTGACCAGTCATCCATTGCCCAGGTACACCTTAATCACTATGTTAAAGTTTACAACATACTGAAGAAATACGGCAAGAAAGTCATGATGTATGGTGACATAATCCTGAGTCACCCGGAAATTCTGGAGGGTCTGCCCAAGGATATTACAGTTGTTGACTGGCACTACAGACCAGAGAACGATTATCCCTCCACTCGCGTCTTTGCAAAGGCAGGACATCCGTACGTTGTGTCTCCTTCGGTGTGGAACTATACTTCGGCCTTCCCCGTAAACGTCAATGCAATTCCCAACATCAGGTATATTACAGCTTCGGGACTTCAGGACGGCTCAATGGGTATGATCAACTCCAACTGGGGCGATTTCGGAGCCGAAACCTTCAAGGAATTGAATTATTTTGGCTACGCCTGGTCTGCACAGTGTGCATGGAATTACAAGGGAAGCAATGAGGATAAATTTGCACGCGATTTTCTGGGGGACTTCTTCGGCCTCAGTGATCAGCGCCTGGTTAATATCTATGCCAGCATGAATACCATATTAAACCAGGTATTATGGAATGAAGTATGGCGCCACCCCCTGCTGCCCTTAAGAGATCCCGCATGGTGGGAGCCAAAAGTCTCTCCTGTAGTGAAAATCAGCTGGATGGAATCCACACTGCCTTCAACACTGCAGGATATAAAAGAGACACAGATATTAGCCAGGAAGAACAAGGATCACTTTGACCTGCTCAGATTCATAATTAAGCTTGACGAATGGTATCAGACAAAACTGAATACACAGTTCCTGCTGCAGGATAAACTCGCCGGAAGGGAAGTCGACGCGAAAAGTCTCAACTCTCTTATAGATGAAAATTTAAGCGCGATAAAGGACCTCAAGGCAGAATTCAAAAACCTGTGGCTCAGATACTACAAAAAAGATAACCTTTGGATGATTGAGGATAAGTTCGACAGGCTCTCCAGCTACTTTGCGGAAACAAAGAACCAGCTGAAGAATGGCACTCTGCATCCTGCACAGTTAGCCAGCGACTGGATTTATTGCAAAACAAACGACTCTACCTTTGCAAAATCTGCCAGATTCCGCAAGACATTTACGCTGGCTGAAAAACCGGCCTCTGCCATGCTTCAGCTTCTTGGGGATACTTATGCAAAGCTCTATATCAACGGACAGTATGTGGAACAGGTATTCGAGAAACGCTCACTTTCACTGTATACGGAATACAAAAGAATTAAAATGCTGGACATCGCAAAATACCTGAAGGAAGGGGAAAACAGCATTACAGTTGAGGTTGAGAACTATCTGCCCAGAGGGTTTGCAGGATTCAACCTGATTGCCGAAATTAAGACGGGTAAAAACAGCCTTCAGCTCCTTAGCGATTCCACCTGGCAGGCTCAGCCGCTGAATGCTGCCTCAGAAAACTATACGGGTGCCGTTAAAAGAGATTATTCTTTTATAATTACAGCCCCGAACTTTGAAACCAAAAGAACCAGCTGGATTGAAAGATAACAATTAAGATGCTATTTATTATGTGACGGCAGATTATATCCAATTATTAAATAAATTTATGGGACAGCAATGGAACTATTAAAAAACAAAATTGTCTTTATCAGCGGTGCTACTTCCGGAATCGGTAAGGCATGCGCCACAGGTTTTGCCCGTGCAGGCTCAAATCTCATTTTGTGTGCCAGAAGCATCGGGACCTTGAATACCTTCGCCGAAGAATTAAGGAAGGAATTCGGCGTTAAGGTATACGACTTTAAGCTGGACGTAAGGGATAGAGAGGCCGTTGAATCTTCCATAGCCCGGCTGCCCGTGGAATGGAAGAACATTGATATACTTATCAATAATGCGGGACTTGCAAAAGGCATGAACAAATTCTACGAGGATAATCCCGATAACTGGGACGTTGTTATTGACACAAACGTCAAGGGATTGCTTTATGTAACCCGTGCCATCGTGCCACTCATGGTTGCAAGGAACAGCGGACATATAATTAACATGGGATCAATTGCCGGCCATGAGGCCTATCCCAAGGGCAGCGTTTATTGCGCTTCCAAGCACGCAGTTGATGCCATCACAAAGTCACTGAGAATGGATGTGGTCGACCATAACATCAGGGTAAGCACGATTGATCCCGGAATGGTTGAGACAAACTTCAGCGTAATACGGTTTGACGGGGACAAGGAAAAGGCCAAAAATGTTTACAAGGGTCTGGATCCTCTGACAGCAGAGGATATAGCCGATACCATAATATTTATGGCATCCCGGCCGCCGCACGTAAATATAGCCGAAGTTGTCATTTACCCGACTGCGCAGGCTTCTGCCACAATAGCACACAGGAACAGCTGACAGGAAATCTGAAGATTAAGGCTTTAATACAAAAAACCCGGATCTCAAACCGAGAGATCCGGGTTTTTTTATTGCTGAACTCCAAGGCACTACAAGAAGTAGCTCACATCTCCGGCACCTTCCCTGATTATTTCGGGCATATCATTGCTCAGGTCGATGATACTGGAGGGCTGTCCCTGCAGATTACCGCTTGCAAGCATCAGGTCAACCTGGGAATTAAAGATGCTCCTGATTTCAGCAGGATCAAACAATACTTCGCCTTTACGGTTTGTTACGCTCGTACTTACAATCGGATTTCCGAGTTCTCTTGTCAGTGCCAGCGCAACATTATGCTGCGGAACTCTTATTCCTACGGTTTCTCTTTTTGACCACAATTTCTTGGGTACCTCCTTCGCGGCAGGCAGGATGAAGGTATAGGGGCCCGGCAGCAGATGCTTCATTGATCTGTATGCATAGTCAGATACCTTTGCATATTTTGAAATATCCTTCAGGTCTGCACACACAAAGCTCAACAGCTTTGTGCCGGAATCCTGTTTTATAGCAAATACCCGGTCCAGCGCCGCTTTGTTAAATATATCGCAGCCGATACCATATACCGTGTCTGTAGGATAAATTATAACGCCGCCATCTTTTAATACCTCAACTGCTTTGTTAATAAAACGCATTTGAGGAGTTAAAGGATGGAGTTCATAATATTCCATAAAAGCTCCTTTATTTTTTGAGCAATTAATAAATTAATGACTGCAAATTATCGGTGAGTGAAACGACCATATTTTCAGATAGATTGGGAGTCATTGTACCATTTACCATTCTTTTGATTCTCATACATTAAGATATAAGTCCTTTTGAATTTGTCAACTAAATTATTTCCTCTCTATTTCGTAAGTTTTGTACTTTAAACGCAGTTTTTTTCGTATTATTCATGAGTTTTAATAATTTACAAATTCCGGTAAAGTAAAATGATTCTAAAAAAATTACCCCGGCAGGTCATTATACTTAGTTTGGTTAGCCTTTTTACCGATATTGCCAGTGAGATGCTCTATCCCGTTACCCCCATATTTCTCACCTCGCTCGGCACAACAATGGCGGCCATCGGACTCATTGAGGGCCTGGCAGAAATTACTGCCGGACTGCTTAAGGGTTATTTCGGTGTTATTTCCGACAGGCTGGGCAGGCGTTCAGTATTTATAGTGACAGGTTACGGGCTTTCAGCCCTGGTCAAGCCCTTTCCCGGCATCTTCCAGAATTTCGGCGCCGTGATGTTTTCAAGGATAACAGACAGGATAGGCAAGGGCGTAAGAACAGCTCCCCGCGATGCGCTGCTGGCCGGGTATTCGGAAGGTAATACGGGTGCAGTCTTCGGATTTCACAGGGCAATGGATACGCTGGGAGCTGCGATCGGTCCCGTTGTAGCCCTGATACTGCTGGCATTTTATCCCGGGAACTATGCCCTGATTTTCCTCGTAGCCTTTATTCCATCGGTTATTGCCGTAATATTTACGCTGACTGTAAAGGACAGACCCACGGGCAATATCATCAGGACCAAAGGACACTACCTTGAATTCTGGCATTCTGCACCTCTGCAGTATAAAAGGCTGCTGCTGCTTGTTACCATATTCTCACTAGTTAACAGCAGCGACGTGTTCCTGATCCTGAAATCCAGGTCGATTTCAAGATCGGACTCACTGGCCATATTCGGTTACATTTTCTATAATATAGTTTATGCTGCCTCTTCCTATCCGGCAGGCCTTCTGGCAGACAGGACCAGTAAAAGGAGCGTATTTATTGCTGGACTCGTGATTTTTTCAGTTGTTTATTTCGGATTTGCCATCTCAGAGAGTTTTATTCTGATGTGGGCCTTATTTGCGCTCTATGGAATTTATGCTGCTTTTACAGAGGGAATAACCAAAGCCTGGGTAGCCGACCTGATCCCGGACAGAAGCCGCGGTTCTGCAATCGGCCTGTTAACCATGCTCTCCAGTTTTGCAATTATGGCAGGATCTGTGCTAACGGGAGTGCTGTGGGATGCCTTTGGCTCATCGGTGCCATTCTATATTTCTTCGGCCGTAAGCTTAATTGTGGCAGTAACGCTGTTTTCTTCAAAAAGGCTGGGAATAAATACAAAATCCTAAACCCGGATAACTGAAATTGTAAAATATCCGGAGTTTAGGATTTTTTATTTTTAATTACTCTGCGCCCTCAGATTTTGCAGTCTTTCGAGTGCTTCTTCTGAAAGTCTAAGAGATACGTTGCCATGTTTATTTACAGATTTGACAATTCCATTTCCAATTTCAAATTTACAAACCATTAACTCGTAAGCGGTCATTTCAATGTCATTCATTTTGAAAGTTCCACTCTCTTCATCAAACTTAAAGCCTTCAAATTTAATCGTGACCATAATTGACCTCCTTTTATTGAGTATTTAATTTGAAATCTGTATCAGCCTCCTGTTTTATCTTCGAAATATTTCTGAGATTAATTAGCTTTCATTTTTATCTTATTAATTCATTATATCAATTACCCCTCCTGAAATCCAGCCAACAATAATTACCCAGATAATCCTGCCCATAACGGCATTCTTACCAGCTGAGCCTGGGGTGTTTTAGCTGGAAACCAGTTAAATCCTGGTAGGCCTTTGCCACGGCTATAATCCTTCCCTCGTCAAAAAGCTTTCCAACGAAGGTTATGCTGGTAGGCAGGCCTTCTCTGGTAAATCCATTGGGCACCACGACAAGGGGATGTCCGCTCAGGTTTGTTACAAGAGAATTATCCCCCTCGTCCGATGGCGCCATGTAAAGATCCACGTTTTTAATCATCTTATCCATCTGCTGAATGAGCTCAAAGCGGATGCGGTTGGCATTAATGTATTCGACTGCGGGTATAAATCTCGAATGGCGGAATACGTTTGGCCACGCATTTTTTATCTGACGTACCATGAGATCATCCCTTCCGCTGCGCGTCAGTTCGTCGAAAGCCGCTGCTGCCTCTGCATTTAGTATAAAAGAGATATCATTTACCGGCAAGGAGGGAAGTTCTATCGGTATCAGCTCGGCTCCCATTTTTCTTAGTGTCTCAAGCGTAAGTGAATCGTTTGTCTTAAAGGCATAGTTATGCTCAAAATCCTTCTTCAGGTAACCTATTCTTAATCCCTTCAGATTAACCTTGGGATCATAATTAAACGCCACGTTATAAAGAGTCTGATCGATACCGTCGGGACCGTTAATATACCTGAATACCAGTGCACAATCCTCGGCATTGCGGCAGATGGGACCAATCTTATCCATCGACCAGCTCAGTGCCATTGCCCCCGAACGGCTGACCCTGCCGTAGGTCGGACGTAATCCCGATACACCGCAAATTGTAGATGGGGATACAATAGAACCCCAGGTTTCGGTGCCTATTGCAAAAGGTATCAGTCCTGCCGATACAGCAGAAGCTGAACCTGCAGAAGAACCGCTTGAGCCCTTAGTAATATCCCAAGGGTTTCGTGTTTTACCGCCAAACCATACATCGCCCCAGGCCAGGGCACCCATAGTAAGCTTTGCAACCAATACGGCACCGGCATCGGTAAGTTTTTTTATGACAGTTGCATCTTCATCAATGACCTGCTCTTTATAGGGCATTGCACCCCAGGTTGTTTTATAACCCCTGACTGCAAGGAGGTCCTTTGCCCCAAAGGGAATTCCGTGCAGTACGCCTCTGTACCTGCCCGAAGCTATCTCTTTGTCGGCCTGTCTGGCCTGTTTCAAGGCCAGGTCTTCGGTCAGTGTAATTACGCATTCGAGCTTCGGGCCATACTTTTTCAGCCTGTCAATGTACATCCTGGTTAAAGCCTCGGAGGTAACTCTTTTATTTTTTAGAAGGTAGGCCAGTTCACCTATGGAGTAATAGGCCAGATCCTCTATATTCGGCGGCATTTTAACGCTGGAATAATTACTCATCTTAAATGGTTTCTGCCTGGTATCCAGGTTCATTCCGACCGGAATTGGATTGAACAATATTGCCGGAGGGGTGCTGTTCTTCAGCTCAATTTTCCTCATGCTTTCATAGCTCTTCAGCTGGTCATTCAGCCCGTCCATCATTGAATCGCGTTCTGCGTCAGTAAAATTTAATCCAATTAGTTTTTCCGCATTTTCGACCATCTGTTTTGTAAGAGGATTATTTCCCGTTTTAAGCATTACAAATGCGCCCAGGAAAAAGGAAAACACTGAAATCAGTAAAACCTGAATTTTGCGATTCATGAACAAGTTAACCTCCTGAAATGAATGTTTTGTATTATTAAACTAAAAATGGGCTCCTTTTTGCTGCCTACTTCTTTACAATATTATCTGCCAATCCCCTCAGGGCGTCTCCCAATTCAGCCGGGAATAAGATGACTGTATTTGAGGGTGTGGGACCCAGGCCGTCTACGGTCTGCAGCGTTCTTAACTGTATGGCTCCCGGACTCTGGAGCATGATTGCAGCTGCCTCGGCAAGATTTGCAGCCGCAAGCTTATCGCCTTCACTCTTGGTAATATTGGCTCTTTTTTCCCTTTCTGCTGAAGCCTGGCGTGACATCATTCTCTTCAGGTCCTCCGGCATTTCCACGTCCAGAAGTCTTACAGAATCCAGGTGAATACCCCATTCCCTCACCCTCTCCTCTAATACTTTACCAATCTGATTTTGTATTTGTTCCCTTTCGGTTAGAAGTTCATCGAGTGTAAGACCTCCCACGACGTCTCTTAGTGAGGCCTGTGCGAACTGTGAGATTGCAAACTGGAAATCCTGTATTCTGACCACCGCTTTTTCGGCGTCTTCAACGCGGAAGAAGAGTGCTCCGTCAACCTGTGCCGGAACGTTGTCGCGGGTTATTACCTTCTGGCTGGGTATATTTAAGGCAAGTATCCGTATGTCAATAAATCTTACATATTCAATGAATGGAATTATATACAATACCCCGGGACCCTTCAGCCCCTGGAATTTTCCGAGTCTGAGCACCACGCCGCGTTCCCATTCGGCTGCAACTCTGACGCCAGAGACTATTACAATAATCAGTATCATACCAATTATCTGCGCTGTCAAAGCCTGAGCAGGGGATAATGGCAGGATTAAAAACAGTATAAGGGCCAGCAGTAAAGTCGGAATAAGGAACAGTAGAAACCGGAGTGACCAGCCGAGAGAAACGTGTCCTGTGGCCGGTTCAGCATATTTTTTTACCTGTCGTGATGCAGCCATGTCAATTAGAGTACTACCATTCATAAGGCCCCTCTCTTTCTTATTTTAAGGTACAATGGTGGAAAGCTTCGGGCAGTAAAAAATAATATCCATTAAAGGTTAATTACACGGCAAGACAAGGAGACTATTTTTTATGCATTCAGCATTTTATTATGCAACATATTGCTTTTTATGATCAGTGTAAAGGGGTCAGGCCTCAGGTCAGACTGCCAAACTGCGGAAGGGGCAATCTGGCAATCTGATTACTGAAGTTTTCAGAGGGTTAAAAATCTTCCGGAAGCGATTCAAGCTGGCTTGCAGAAAAAACCGGGCCGTCTATGCAGACGTAAGTTTTGCCGACGTTACACCGCCCGCACTTTCCAAGGCCGCATTTCATTCTGTTTTCCAGTGTGGTGATTATCTGTCCGGGCTGAAAACCAAGCCGGGCAAGATTCTGCAGCACAAATTTTATCATTATGGGCGGTCCGCACGTAATGGCAACCGAATTTTCGGGTGAGGGAGCCAGTTCATTCAGTATTGTTGGTACAAAACCGATTTTGCCTTCCCAGCCGTCCGTTTCACCTCCCGGGTCTACTGTCTTAACAAACTTAACGTCACTTCTTTTCTCCCAATCCTTCAGCTCTTCTTTATAGCACAAATCGCCAACTGACCGGGCACCATATAAAATAGTGATATCATTAAACTTTTCTCTCAGGTCCAGACAGTTCCAGATAAGCGAGCGCAGCGGGGCAAGGCCTATACCGCCGCCAATAAAAATCAGGTTTTTACCGTGCATTTCTTCTATTGGAAAGCTGTTGCCGTATGGTCCCCTGAAACCGACAATATCCCCAATATCCTTATTTTTCAGTCCGTTTGTCACTTTCCCTATGATCTTGAAGCTGCATTCAATATATCCCTTTCTGGTAGGGGATGAAGCAATACAGAAAGTGGATTCGCCTTCGCCGAATGAGGAATACTCACCAAATTGCCCGGCCTTGAAAGAGAAGGTTTCAGCCATCCCGGGTTCAGTAAAAACCAGTCTGAAGGTTTTTGTATCGGGGGTTTCCCACCTAACGTCTTCTATTCTCGTCAGATACGGTTTATAGATATTGTTCATATTTTCAGTCTGCCTCCTTAATTTTCTAACCCCGGGTTAATTCCGTAACTACCTGATAAATGTCCAGATTTACAGGGCATGCGCGGATGCACCTGCCGCAGCCGGTGCACAGAGTTTTGCCGAAGCGGTCATTATAATACTTAAATTTATGCATCACCCTCTGGCGGTAGCGCTTCGACTGTTTGTCGCGCGGATTATGTCCCGAAGCGTGTACGGTAAAGACCGGGAACTGGCACGCATCCCAGTTCTTGCGCCTGAGCCCATTTTTATATTTCATCTCGTCTACTATATCAAAGCAGTGGCATGTAGGGCACAGATAAGCGCAGCTTGCGCAGCCCAGGCAGCGTGAGGCGTATTCATCCCAGAGCGGGGAATCGAAGTTTTTATCCAGCCATTCCTTTATTTTTACGGTATCCAGAGGTTCTCTCAGTTTGCCGGCGGTTTCATTATAAACCGGATTTTCCTCCACCAGTTCGATGACCTCTTCAAACAGACTCTCCAGTTCTTTTACTATACTGCCGCCTTTTTCCGAATTTACGTACGCAAAATAAGTTCCGTTCGTATTCCTCTTAAAAAGTATGTCACTGCCCTTAGTGCTATCCGGACCCAGGCCAACCGATGTACAGAAGCAGGATTCATCCGCATTTTCACACGCAAAACTCACCAGCACGGCATTATTTCTCCTGGTAAAATAAAATTCATCCTTATATTCATAGCTGAAAATGTCGTCAATTACAGTAAAGGCGGCACTGTCACAGGGTCTTAATCCCAGTATAATCTTTTCTTCTTTCGGGGGAACAGGATCGAATACCTCCAGTTCCTTATTTTTATACGTAAATTCCAGTACCGGTTCAGTAACAGGGAACATAAATTCCTTGGCAGAACGGACAGTATTTATGTATTTCTCAGGCTGGACCGCCTCCTCCGGTTTTCCGATCTGCCCGAATAGAAGGGTTTTCCCGGAATACCTGGGTGCAATTATATTTTTACCCCTTTTGAGCAGGGCATCAACAAAACCCATGTAGTCCGTTTTGAGCTTAAATATCTTCATTTTTAATTTCTCCTGTACAGCCGAAATTCTAATAGCCGAAAAACTTTTATTTGTGCAGAACGCATTCCCAGGGGCAATATCCCTGCATTTACATTATCTTATAAACTCCTCGCTGTCTTCCATACGGAAGTCGGTAAGAGGCGGTTTGGCTTCGGCTTCAGTACCGGCCCTGTAGCCATAAAGTTCAAATATCTCTTTTCCCATCTTCATATTGAGCAGGCTGAGCGGAATATTCTGATGGCAAACCCTGTCACACTCACCGCATCCGATGCACCTTCCGGCCAGATGGAATGCGCGTATGAGATGCCAGCCCATGTTTCCTACCGGGTGTGCGCTCGATTCGATCCAGCGCGGCTGCGTTTTATCTACGATACACTGCTCGCAGTAGCAGAGCGGGCACGCCTGGCGGCAGGCATAACACCTGACGCACTTATCAAACTCATTGTTCCAGAATTTCCAGCGCTCATTGGGACTCATTGCTTCAATTTCACGCAGGCGGGCAAACGGATCCACCCCTTCGGGCTGCCTTTCTTCCACGTGTTCACCTGCCAGAATGTCATAATACTGTGGATTGTGCATCATGCAGGCCCGGCATTTTCCAGCCGGAACATCACCATTCATAACCCCATTGCAGGTAAGTCCAATTACAAAAACGTCCTCCCGCTCTATCTGTTTTTCCTGTATCAGTACAGTAATGCTTTTGATGTCGCACGGCTTTAAAAACACGGCAACCGGTTTATCCTTAATGAGTTTATATGATTTTGTCATGTATACAGCCAGGTTGTTAACACAGTATTGGTTAAATATAAACCTGTCTGCCTCATTGGGCATTCTGGCAATCATGGATTGTGTTTTACCAGGCAGCGTACCTTCTGCATACCCGATTACGGCCGAAACCTTTCCGCTTTCCAGAAGCTCTCTGGCTATTTGCTTGATATTGGTTGACATCTTACACCTGTGTTTTATCTTTTTCAGGCTGAAGCGCTTCAGAGCCATTCAGCAGGGTCAATTCTTCATGCTGAAAAGGGAATGATATATCGATCAGCTTTTTATATTCAGTAAAGGGACCCAGATTTCTGACTTCATCAGTAACTGTATTTACCACGTCACGCCACTTGGCGCCTTCGGCCGCAGATACCCAGCTGAACTGCACCCGGCCGGGTTCAATACCCACAAAGTCCAGCAGTTTGCGCATAACGGCAAAACGCCTGCGCGCGTGAAAGTTGCCGGCATTATAGTGACAGTCATTAGGATGGCACCCGCTGATAAGCACTCCATCGGCGCCATTTTCGAATGCCTTTACAACGAGTGAAAAATCGATTCTGCCCGTACAGGGGAGTCTAAGCACCCTCACGTTAGGCTCATACTTCAGACGGCTTGTGCCGGCAAGGTCGGCTCCAGTATACGTGCACCAGGTGCACACGAAAGCGGCAAGCTTCGGCTCAAAACCTTGATTCTCTTTAACTTCTTCCATCTATAATGTCCTCAGAAATTCCAAATTTCTTTTTTTTCTATAAAACTCTTCACCTGCTAACCCAGCCAGTCCAGGTTCCCCGTGAGCATATAGCTAGACAAACAGGGCATTGATCTGCGAATAGACCTGTTCATCGGTAAAGCCTGCCAGGTCAATCGATTTGGACCGGCAGATTGACACGCACGTGCCGCAGCCCTGGCACTTACCTTCGTTTACGTGTGAAACTATTTTTATTATCTCGCCCGAACGGTTCTTAATTTCTTTTCTTTCAATTGCGCTGTATGGGCATGCCGTAATACAGAATTCGCACCCTGCACAGGTATTTTCGTTTACTCTTGCCACATAAGGTTCACGCTCAAGTTCAAAGGAACTGAAGAGTCCCAGTACTTTTGAGGCAGCAGCCGAGGCCTGGGCGACGGCTTCAGGAATATCCTTCGGAGCCTGGCATGCACCGGCTAAAAAAATGCCGGCACTGTTGGTTTCAACGGGCCTAAGCTTAGGATGTGCTTCAGATAAAAAGTGGTACTGATCGTATCCCACACCCAGCTTCTGTGCAAGCGGTACTATATCTGTCTGCGCGGTCATTGCCGTGGCTAATACAACCAGGTCGGCGGCAATTTCCACCTGAGCTCCGCTGAGCGTGTCTGCACCCTTTACGATCAGCTTATCTCCCTCCTGGGATATCTTTGAAACACGGCCTCTAAGATAAATTGCCCCGTCTTCCTCAATTGCGCGCCGCACGAATTCGTCATAATTCTTTCCGCCCGCGCGTATATCCATGTAGAATACGAAAGCCTTTCCGTTATGTACCTTATGCTTGTAGAGCATGGTATGCTTGGCCGTATACATGCAGCATATCTTTGAGCAGTAGCTTACCCCCTTGGCTTCATCTCTCGACCCAACGCACTGTAAAAACACAACGGTTTCTGGAATCTTGCCGTCCGAAGGCCTCTTAATTTCGCCGTAAGTGGGACCCGAGGCGCTGACCAGGCGCTCGAACTGAAGCCCTGAGATCACGTCCTTATACTTGCCGTAGCCATATTCCCCGTACCCTTTCAGGGCGTCATCCGGTTTTTTGTCAATTGTATAGAGATCATAGCCCGTGGCTACCACAATGGCACCGATTTCTTCATTTATGAATGTATCCGTCTGATCAAACCTTATGGCCTTAGGACCGCATAGTTTTTCGCAGACACCGCACTTACCGTTGATGAACTTTGTACAATGCTCCCTGTCGATAACAGGTTTATTTGGAACGGCCTGCGGGAAGGGCACATAGATTGCCTTACGCATTCCAAGACCCTCATTAAATTCGCTGGAGATCTTCTTCTGCGGGCATTTTTCCTGGCATATACCGCAGCCTGTACATACCTTCTCATCAATATACCTGGCTTTCTTCCGTATTGTCACGTTAAAATTGCCAATATAGCCGCTGACCTTTTCAATTTCAGAATATGTATAAAGGGTTATATTCTTGTGTGTGTTTGCGCTAACCATCTTTGGGGTAAGAATGCACTGCGAACAGTCGAGCGTAGGGAATGTCTCGGAGAGCTGTGCCATGTGGCCCCCAATGGATGGGGATTTTTCCACCAGGATTACCTCCTTGCCTCCGTCTGCAATATCGAGCGCTGCCTGAATACCCGCCACACCGCCGCCGATTACGAGGGCTTTTTTCGTCACCGGGATCCTGATAGGCTCCAGGGGTGAGTTATGCTTGACCTTTTCGACCATAACGCGTATCAGGTCTAACGCTTTTCCGGTTGCAACGGGTTTATCCTCGTGAACCCAGGAGCAATGTTCCCTGATATTGGCAATTTCACAAAGAAAGGGATTCATTCCCGCCTCAGATACGGCGCGCCTGAAAGTCTTCTCGTGCATAAGGGGACTGCAGCTTGCAACTACCACGCCCGTGAGCTTATGCTCCCTGATAGCGTCTTTAATCATGTTCTGACCAGGGTCAGAGCACATATATTTATAATCGGCCGAATAGACGACATCTCTCAGAAAGGCAGCTTTCTGCGCAACAGCCGTACAATCTACCGTCCGCCCTATATTCTCACCACAGTGGCAAACAAAAACACCTATGCGGGCCATTGGAAAACTCCTTATTTAAGAATTAAATGATTTTTCCAGCAATGCTGCAGAATTTATAAAATGGGATTCAATCCCCAGCTCCCTGGCAGGTATACCGAGAGCAAGTCCAATCAATTGTGTTATATAAAAAACCGGCATCCGGAAAGTGGTACCAAAACGATCATTAATCTGCTTCTGGCGCATATCCAGGTTTGCATGACAAAGCGGACACGCAACGGCAATGCAGTTTGCTCCTGATTTCTCGGCTGCAGAAAAAATCCTGCGTCCCAGCTCAAGCACAATATCTGTCTCCGGTATTGCATGGCTGCCGCCGCAGCATTCGGTCTTGCAGGACCACTCAACGGCCCTGGCTCCCAGCAGTCCGGTCAGTTCATCCATCGAGCGGGGATCCTCAGCGTCATCAAAATTCAATACTTTGGAGGGACGAACCAAAAGACAGCCATAGTAACATGCAACATTCAGACCCGAAAGGGGTCTTTTTACGGCTGCCCTCAGGTCATCCTGACCATAGACATCCCGGAAAAATTCCAGGATATTTATTATTCTTATATCTTTTTCCGCCAGCGCACCAACTATGGTATTCATCCTTTCTTTTACTAGCGAAGAATGACTGACGGCGTAATCTGCATTCTTTAATCTGTTGTAGCATGCTGCACAGGGCGCAACCAGATCCTCAAGTCCCTGTCTGGAAGCATTTACAAGGTTCGAATAGGGCAGGGCAATACCAAGTTCCTCTTTCGTAGTATGAGCAGGCGTGGCACCGCAGCAATTCCAGTCCTCAACCTCCCTGAGATCTATGCTTAACGTATTACATACGGCCCGCATGGAAATATTGTATTCCTTTGCCGTAGCGTGCAATGAACATCCCGGATAATAACCATAAGCCATTTGTATTCTCTCCTAATGTTCTTTTTTACCAACAACTTCTTTCGGTTCGAAGTAACCGGAATTCCTGAATATGTTTTTAATTTTATCCCTGTTGCGGATCCTGTCGGGTATGAGCGATAGTTTTCCTTTGCTGAGCATAAGGGGCCCGAAGCCCGCATCCTTCAGGGGTGTCATATTTACAAGGTTAAATTTAATTGTCATGCCCAGCTCAAAAAGTCTTCCGTTTGACTTGACAGAATCCAGAAATGCCCCCGAAAAATTCGCAACTTCCTTTACCGGAGGCTTAATGCCTTCGCGAGCTGAAAGTATGCGGATAGTCTCCATGATTCTGGTAACATCTATCTTCATCGGGCAGCGCTCGGAACATGTTGTGCACGCAGCACAAAGAAAGGGTGTTCTTGAATTCAGCACGGCTTCTTTCTGGTTCAGCTGTATCAGGCGGAGAAGTTTTGTCGGGGATTCATTAGTAAATTGCGAGACGGGACATCCGGCGGCACACTTACCGCACTGATAACAATCATAAACATTGCAGCCGCAGAGATCTTCAATTTCCATTGCGAATTGATCAACGCTGTTATCCAGTTTCAATTGCATCTCGACTCCAATATATTTTTGTTGTGTCTCAGATTTTGCAGTCTTCAGAACATAGCAGCATGAAAAATCAGTATGTAATACTTAATCAGCAACTGAATTTGAAGGTAGTAAGTACACCGTTGACTGCAATTAAATAACAGCAAAATCTCTGCCTGAAAATTAAGAGCTTAATATCCTTTATTATAGCAAAAAAGAGGCCTTAAAAGCTGAGAATGAGCAGAATTTTTTCAATTATGAACAAATCGGGTTTTTATTTTTGAGAATTAATCGAACTTTTACGGCACTTTTAAAGTGTATTTTTTTTATCATTTTTAAGTACACGCCCAATTTTCATATTTATCCCCACGATTTTCCGCCAGTACAAATTAGGGATCGGCACTATTAGTTATTAATTAATGAACGGATGGTTTTATGTATTTAACTATTTGGGAATTCCACACTAAACCGGGTCTGAACAGAAGCTTCGAGGAAGCATACGGACAAAACGGCATTTGGGATAAACTATACAAAAAAGACAAGGAATACCTAGGAACAGAGCTCCTGAAATGCTCTGAAATGAACGGTCATTACGTTACAATTGACCGCTGGACAAGCGAGGAGGCCTACAGGAATTTCAAGGAACGCATGAGAAACGAGATTAAATCTATTGAAGAGCGCTGCTCTGAGCTCAGTGACCATGAGGCCCCCTTGGGCGGATTTATGAGTCCGGAATTTCCTTCAGGCTACAGAATTGCCAGCTGACCTCAGATTCGGGAATGGTAACTCTCCGAAATAAAAACAACACTTCCGGATTAATAAGTTATTTCTTTTAATAAAGGCTGTCGCTTCACCCTGAGCGTACAGCCTTTTTTTATTAATAATTCCAGGATCCCCCCATTGGGAAGGCTTTCCGGATTAAATGTGCCGGGACCTTATGATTTTGAGGAATAATTAGCTTATTTTATAAGAATAGCCGGTTTCTACACTATTTGCTTTGAATACCGAGGAGAATATGAACCACAAGAACAGCTCTATCTTCTACACAGACAGCGAAAAAAAGGACAGCTACTCGCTGCCTAATCAGTTTGCCGAACACCTGGAATTTATGCTGGTTAAGGATAAAATCACATCCACTCCCGAGGACATGTATTATTCACTTTCCCTGTCAATTCGCGACCGCCTGGTAAGAAACTGGCTGCGGACACAGCACCAGTATAACTTAAAGGACGTCAGAAAGGTGTACTATCTCTCACTTGAGTTTCTGATGGGACGGCTGCTGGGGAATGCCCTCATAAACATGGGATATTACGAGGAGTGCTTCCATATAATGCACCAGAACGGTTATTTTCTGGAAGCCATCAGGGAATCCGAAAAAGAGATGGGACTGGGTAACGGGGGCCTGGGCAGGCTGGCTGCCTGTTTTCTCGACTCAATGGCTGCAATGCAGCTGCCCGCTTTCGGCTATGGCATCCGCTATGAATACGGGATTTTCAAGCAGGATATAGTAAACGGCTATCAGGTAGAACAGCCCGATAACTGGCTGAGTTACGGAAATCCATGGGAAATACTGAGACGCGAAATTACCTTCAGGGTGAAGTTCTACGGCAGGGTGGAAAGCCGGACGGATGAAAAGGGGCATCTGAGATTTGACTGGGTAGATACCGAGGACGTTCTGGCTGTCGCATATGACATTCCTATTCCCGGATACAGAACAGATACCGTCAACAACCTGAGGCTCTGGCAGGCAAAGGCCACTTCGGAATTTAACTTCAAGGAATTCAACAGCGGGAACTACCTGGCAGCGGTCGAAAGCAAGAATATTTCAGAAAACATATCCAAGGTACTCTATCCCAACGATACATTTGAAATGGGAAAATTTCTCCGGCTAAGGCAGGAATATTTCTTCGTTTCTGCCACACTGCAGGACATAATACGCAAATACAGGATAAACCATAAGTCGTTCGACCGCTTTGCTGATAAAACTGCCATACAGCTAAACGACACGCACCCTGTCATTGCCATACCCGAACTGATGAGAATACTGATGGACGAGGAAGCAATGGGCTGGGATGAAGCCTGGAATATTACGGCCAGGACGTTTTCATATACAAATCATACCGTTGTGCCTGAGGCGCTGGAGGAATGGCCGGTTTCAATTTTTGAGCAGCTGCTGCCCCGTCACCTGCAGATTATATACGAGATCAATTACAGATTTCTGGAGGCAATTAAGGGCAGTTTTACCCGGCATGAGGAGGCTATTTCCAGGCTATCAATCATAAGGGAAACTCCCGAAAAGACCGTCCGCATGGCTAATCTTGCAATAATATGCTGCCATACGGTAAACGGAGTTGCCGCGCTGCACACAGAAATTCTGAAGAAAGATCTTTTCCCTGAACTCTATAAAATCTTTCCCTTTAAGTTCAGAAATGTTACAAATGGCATTACGCCAAGAAGATGGCTTAAGACGGCAAACCCATTTTTATCCCTGCTGCTGTATGATAAAATAGGCGACGACTGGGTAAGGGACCTCAGGCAGCTGAGAAAACTTGAGGAGTTCATACACGATCCCTCATTCCTTGAAAACTGGCAGCACGCAAAATGGCTGAGAAAACGTTACCTCGGTGATTATATTAAAAACCAGCTGGGCATAGCAGTAAATTCTGAGTCAATGTTTGACGTGCAGGTAAAAAGATTTCATGAATACAAAAGACAGCTGCTTAACATTTTACACGTAATAACGCTTTACAACAGGATAAAAGACAACCCATGGGCAAACACCGTGGCGCGGACAGTAATTTTTTCCGGTAAGGCAGCTCCGGCTTACATGGCCGCAAAACTCATTATTAAGCTGATCAACTGCGTGGCTGATACCATTAATAATGACCCTGCCGTAAACGACAAACTGAAGGTAGTATTCCTGAAGGACTATTCAGTAACACTTGCCGAACTGATCATACCCGCGGCCGACCTTTCCGAACAGATATCCACGGCTGGATTCGAGGCCTCGGGCACGGGCAACATGAAACTTGCCCTCAACGGTGCACTTACAATCGGAACAATGGACGGGGCCAATGTGGAAATCAGAAAGGAGGTGGGGGATAAGAACATTTTTATATTCGGATTACTGGCCGATGAGGTTACCGCCCTGAAGAAACAGGGCTATAACCCACGCCAGTACTATGAAAGCAATCCCGGACTTAAGAGGGTAATCGATATGATAGCCGGCAACTATTTCAACCGTAACGAACCAGGAATATTCCAGTCCCTGATCGAAAGCCTGCTTTCGGTGGACTATTACTGCCTTTTTGCCGACTATGCATCTTACATTGAAACACAGGGCAGGGTGGAAAAGCTCTATCCGGAGAAAGAAAAATGGACGCAAACATCGGTATTAAATACGGCAAGAATGGGCAAGTTTTCCAGCGACCGGGCAATTGGTGAATATGCGCGCCATATATGGCACGTAAAACCGCTCAAAATTGACCTGCAGAATGGCCTTAGCACCATTTAAGGCCTGGAGTTTTCATCTTTATTATGAATTTCCTGTTCAATATTTTACCTTGAATAGGTGGGGAGTTTTATGGATATTTACGTAATTGATCCGGCCGTATTTTTGGGAACGGAAAAAGTGAACTGAAATTCCTTTACAACTGTTTAATCAAAACACTGATGACACATGTCAGAAACAGATTCTTCATGATCTGTACCGGTCACCACCAGTTTGTCAGTACGTTAAATAATTAGAAATATTGATAATTTTTTCATTCTATTAATGAAATATAAATTTGCCATTTGCTTATTCCTGCTTAGTCTGATTCCGGCTGTGTCCTTTGCCCAGAATAACGACCTTTATAACCGCCTGCGGCTGGGGCAGAGCTATGAGCAGGCCGGCGATTTGCAGAAGGCAAAATCAATCTATGAGGATCTCTATAAGCAGCAGCCCGATAATTTTCAGTTCTTTGAAGCACTTAACAGGGTCTACACCCTGCTCAAGAACTATGATGCATCCATTATCATGATAGAAAAACGCCTCAGCATGAACCCGCAGGACATTAATATGTATGGAATGCTGGGAAGCGCATACTATCTTGCAGGCAACGAAAAAAAAGGAAATGAGATCTGGGAAAAAGCAATAAGCATTATGCCCGATAAGCCGATGGTGTACAGGGTAATTGCCAATTACGCGATTGAAAGAAGGGCTTTTGAAGTGGCAGCCGACATACTGAAAAAGGGTAAACAAACCTCGCGTGAATCCTTTAATTTTTCCTACGACCTTGCTAACCTGTATTCAATAATGATGAAATACAAAGAGGCCGCAGAGGAATATTGCGAAGTACTTTCTGCGGACCCCGCACAGGTCACTCTCGTTGAAACAAGAATATCCTCTTACATTAATAAACCGGATGCACTGAAGCAGACCTCGGAAGTAGTTGAAAAATGGGCAAAGCAGAACGATACTAACGTAAACTATTATATCCTGCTCGGGTGGCTTTACATGGAAAACAACGCCTACAGCCAGGCTTACGACATTTACCTCAAAATTGATGCAATGCACAGCTCAACAGGCGCCGAGATCTTTAATTTTGCCCAGCGCGCCCTGCAGGAAGGCCATTTTGAGGAAGCCTCCAGGGCATTTAAGAAAATCTTCGATACCTACCCCGGGAGCCCGTTTGCTCCAAATGCAAAAATAGGCTACGCGAAAACCCTTGAGGCATCGCTCGACAAGAAGTATAACCTGGCTAACAGCAGGTGGAAACCTTTTTCAGCTGACGCCCCGGAAAATACGGATGGATACCGCGATGCCATACTGGCATATTCCGGACTGATAAACGACTACAGGGAATCAGAAACTGCATATGAGGCTGCCTACAGAATAGGAGTGATAAAGCTGGACAGGCTTAATGATCTCAACGGCGCAGCCGTGGCCTTTAAGGAGGTAATCGATCATTCAATTATGTCGCCTTTTGCCGTACCGGCTTTGACAAGACTGGCTGAAATTGAGGTAATCAAGGGTAATCTTCAGCTTGCCTCTGACTATTACGGAAAAATTGTTGAAAATCCCAGGGCTAGCGATTCGGATAAGAATCTGGCTTCCTATATGATGGCAAAAATTGAATTCTGGAACGGAAATTTTTCCGTTGCTAACGCGATGCTAAGCAGCATTGAAAATAATCTTTCCGACAACCATACAAACGACGCAATTGAGCTTTCCCTGATCATCAATACTACAAAAAATGACTCGCTCAGCCTTGCCCAGTTTGCAAAGGCCGAGCTGCTGGCTTTCCAGAGGCAGTACAAGCCAGCCTCTGAGTACTACGGTAAATTGTCAAAAAACGAGAATCTTCTTACCCTGCGCGACCTCTCGGCGCTGCGCTATGCCGAGATGACGCTGGCCCTGAATGAGCTTCCGGTTGCCATTGAACTGCTAACGGCAATCTCAAATCAGAGCGAAAAGAACATTTATGCCGACAGGGCTGTTTACCTTCTGGGGCAGATATATCAGTATGGCATTAAGGATAATGCAAAAGCTGTGGAGTCATATGAAAATTTGCTTGCAAAATTCCCGAACTCCTTATATCTTGATGACGCCAGAGAAAATATTAATGAACTGAAAAATAAACCGAGTAATAATTTATGAGTAAAAAAAACAATAATAAGTCTGTGAATTGTTCGTTTTGCGGTAGAGACGGCAGTGAGGTTTCCAGTATGGTAGCCGGACCCGATGTTTATATCTGCGATATATGCATTACTACAAGCGTCGATATCTTAAAGAACAATCTGGCCGCCTATACCGGAAAAACGAAAAACGACTATGTGCTTACGCCCGAAATGATTAAGAAAAATCTGGACGAATACGTAATTGACCAGGACAGGGCAAAAAAGGTACTTTCTGTTGCCGTGTACAACCACTATAAAAGAGTTCAATCCAAATCCACTTTCTTTGAACTGGATGACGTTGAGATAGAAAAAAGTAATATTCTGCTGATTGGACCGACCGGCGTGGGAAAGACCCTGATCGCACAGACTTTAGCCAAGATTCTGGATGTTCCTTTTGCAATTGCCGATGCAACCACTCTGACCGAGGCCGGCTACGTGGGTGACGACGTGGAAACGGTGCTTGTAAGACTGCTCCAGGCAGCCGATTACAACCTTGAGAAGGCACAAAAGGGTATAGTATATATTGATGAAATTGACAAGATCGCCCGCAAGAGCGAGAGCACGTCAATTACCAGGGATGTTTCCGGTGAAGGTGTCCAGCAGGCACTCCTTAAGATACTCGAAGGCACAGTAGCGGGTGTTCCCCCCAGGGGAGGACGCAAACATCCCGAGCAGAGCCTGATAAATGTAAACACAAAAAATATCCTGTTCATCGTTGGCGGCGCCTTTGCAGGCATTGAAGGCATAATTGCCTCCAGAATAAACAAGAACAAAATGGGCTTCGGTTCAGAAATAGCAGGCAGCCACGACATGACTCAGGATGACATGGTAAACCTGGTTCAGCCCGAGGATCTGCTGAAATACGGCCTTATTCCCGAACTCATTGGAAGATTGCCCATATGCGCACCACTTCAGTCGCTCTCAAAGGAGGCCCTGAAGAATATACTGACTGAACCCAGGAATGCACTGCTGAAACAGTATAAGAAATTATTCCTGATGGAAGGCGTTGAACTGGAGTTTGATCCTTTTGCCGTGGACGCCATTGTACAGAAAGCCATGGAAAGGAAGACCGGTGCACGCGCACTCCGTTCCATAGTGGAGGATTTCCTGCTCGACATTATGTTCGAACTCCCCTCCATGGAAAACGTTGACAAATGCATTATTACCGGGGATACGGTACTGAACGGTGCAAGACCTATTTATATGGAAGCCGACAGGAAATCGGCCTGAGAATTTAAATAATTTTGAGCAGTATCCCGCCAGCTTTGCCGGATACTGCTTTTTATTTTATGTTGCCAATAATCCCGGGGGGAGATAGAATATTCCGCCTTTCTACCGTGTAAAATAATATAAAAGATAACCCGATGAGATACCTAATAGCCGTTTTGTTATTCATTACCTCCGGACTTTTTGCGCAATCAAAGCTGCTGATTTACATGGACCTACAGCAAACCGATCACCTGAAAGCCTACGGTATCACCTTTAATGCGCTGAATAAGGGCATCAAGGCCGACTGGCTGCTCAACTACCGTGGCGGCTCTTTCATGCTGGATTACACTGACCAGCTCGCCTCTGACTGCAGGCTGAAGGGAGTTGCCTTCGACGCCATCTCCACTTCCCAGGCAGTCGATATCTATAACCTTGTGCAGAGTGAAGACCAGAATATGGAAATCATGCACCTGGAGAAGGCCCCCCGCATCGCTGTTTACGTCCCCGAGGGCTTTAAACCCTGGGATGACGCCGTGACGCTGGCCCTGGAATATGCCGAAGTACCCTATGATAAGGTTTGGGCAGAGGAAATCCTGCGCGGGGACCTGCATAAGTACGACTGGCTGCACCTGCATCATGAAGACTTCACGGGACAGTATGGCAAGTTTTATGCAAGTTTCAGCGGGGCACAATGGTATATTGACCAGCAGATGCTTTATGAAAAGGAAGCCAAAAAACTGGGCTATAAAAAGGTTTCCGAAATGGAACGCGACGTGGCTAAAACCATAAAAAACTATGTGGCCCAGGGCGGATTCCTCTTTGCAATGTGCTCGGCTACAGACTCATACGACATAGCCCTGGCCGCTGACGGGGTGGATATTTGCGATAAAATGTATGACGGCGACGCTCCGGATCCGGATGCCCAGAAGAAACTGGATTTTTCTAAGACACTGGCTTTCGAAAACTTCACGCTTGAGATGAATCCATACGTCTATGAGTTTTCCAATATCGACGTCCAGATGCAGGAAATCGGCTCGCCTCAGAATGATTATTTTACACTCTTTGAATTCTCGGCCAAATATGACCCGGTTCCCACCATGCTCACACAGGACCACGTAAACGTGGTGCACGGATTTATGGGACAGACGACCATGTTCCACAAGAATCTGATCAAGAAATCCGTAATAATCCTGGGGGAAAGAGCGGGAACCGACCAGGTTAAATACATCCACGGTAATTTCGGCAGGGGGACTTTTACTTTTTACGGGGGACACGATCCAGAGGACTATCAGCACATGGTAGGCAGCCCGGCAACAGACCTGACACTATATAAAAACTCTCCCGGCTACAGGCTTATACTTAATAATATCCTCTTCCCGGCAGCCCAGAAGAAAAAACAAAAGACATAAAATGGCCGTTAAAAAGAAAAATTAAAGAAGATAGCGTGTAGACTTTTTGATTTTTCCTTTTTACCTTTAACTTTACTCTTAACTCAATTTACCCAAAAACTATTTACCCATAATTTGAAGCAGTCTTATGAAAAAACTGAGCGTAAAGAATTCAAGCGAGGAGTTTATTGCAGGCAAGATAGTCTGCGTCGGACGCAACTATGCCGAGCACGCAAAGGAACTGGGCAATGAATTGCCCGAATATCCTTTGATATTTTTGAAGCCGGCCTCTGTAATCATTTTTTCTGGTGAAAAGGTGGTGCACCCCGTATACTCCAATGAGCTTCATTATGAAGGGGAGCTGGTGGTTCTGATAGGTAAAACGATTAAAAATGCCACGGCTGAACAGGCTGAAGATGCAATTACAGGATATGCCGTAGGCCTGGACATGACGCTGCGCGACCTTCAAAGGGAACTGGCCGCAAAAGGCAACCCATGGACGCTGGCCAAGTGCTTCGATACATCAGCCGTGCTTTCCGACTTTACGCTTAAGAGTGATCATCCGCTCAGTATGGATGAAGTCATTTTGCTGAGGGTAAACGGACAGGACAGGCAGAAAAGCGAATTAAATAAAATGATATTCCCTCCGGCTGAACTGGTGAGGTATATTTCTTCGGTCATGGCACTTGAGAAGGGAGACCTTATATTTACAGGTACGCCTGCAGGCGTGGGTAAAGTAGTAAAAGGCGATATTATAGAAACCGAAATTACGGGTATAGGAAGACTGACAACAGAGATAGCCTGAGGCTTTTCTCCGTTATTTATTAAGCTGCGAGAGTGCCAGCCTGATGAGCTCCTCAATATCCGTTGAGGGGTTTTGAGTCAGTATATCCCGGATAATTCTTTCTGCCATCTTCTGGTTATATCCCAGTGTGGTCAGTGCTGCTATGGCGTCATCCTTAAGCTTGAATGAACCCGTAAGGGGTTCTTTTTCTTCGCCTATATTTTCGACTTTATCCCTGAGGTCCAGCAGCATTCTTTCGGCCGTCTTGCGCCCGACTCCGGGCACTGCAACAAGGCGCGAGACGTTGCCATTTTTGAGCGCATGCGTAAGTTCTTCTATCTGTATGCCGGAAAGTATGCCCTGGGCAAGTTTGGGGCCGATACCGTTGATACTGATCAGGAGCTCGAACATGTGCTTTTCGGATTCTGATGAAAATCCATAAAGCGTCAGGGAATCCTCCCTCACGGCAAGATAGGTATGAATTGAGGTGGCCTGGCCTGCCTCCGGTATCTTTTCAAACGTATTAATTGAGATATTAATAATGTAGCCCACGCCGTTCACGTCCAGCAGCAGCTGCGTAGGCTTTTTTGTTATTATTTTACCAGTAAGATATCCAATCATAAGCTACGTCAATGTTTTTTGAGTGATAGAAAAAGCATATTGCAACTGTTAAATAAATTCTGCTTTTCAGCGCTTAAGCGTTTCAATTATTAACGATCCTGTCAGGATTCTGTTCAATGAATGCTTTCCAGTTTTTGCTCCTGGGTATAGCCGTTTTTATCCTGAATGCATGGCAGGCCGCAACAGCCAGGGCGTCGCTTTCGTCAAAAAGCATTTTCTTTTCGTCCAGATTCAGTATGTGGTTTATCATGTACTGTACCTGTTTTTTTGTAGCAGCGCCGTTTCCGGTAACCGATTTCTTTACTTCCCTCGGGGAATACTCGCTGACAGGAAGCCCGTTATGCACGGCTGCCAGCATTGCCACACCCCTTGCATAGCCGATTTTCATGGCCGACTGCACGTTCTTGCCGAAGAAGGCCGATTCAATGGCAAATTCGTCGGGTTTGTAAATTTTTATATATTTATCGAGTTCGTTATATATAATTTCCAGTTTGCATGGAAGTGACTTACTGACGGGCGGTTTTATTGCTCCCTGCACAACGTACGTTAATTCATTCTTATGCAGTTTAACGATCCCGAAACCGGTTACTATGGTTCCCGGATCAACTCCTAATATTATCATGTTTATTTATATATTAAAACAAAGAGGCTGAAAATAATTTCAGCCTCTTTCAGAATTTGCGCTATGAAAGAACGCTTTCATCTATATCTGCATTGCTGTATACATTCTGTACGTCGTCATTATCTTCCAGATTTTCAATCAGCTTCATTACCTTTTCAGCGTCTTCACCGGTAACATTGATCAGGTTCTTGGCTACCCACTGCAATGATGCATTTTCAACCTGGAGCTTATTGTCAAGAATAGCTTTTCTTACCGGTTCAAAGGATTCAACGGAAGTCTGGATTGAATAAAACTCATCTTCTGTCTGCAGGTCATCTGCACCGGCGTCCAGAATTATTTCCATAATTTCATCCTCGGTCTTACCCTGCTTGGGTATGGTAATGACGCCCTTGCGGTCGAACATCCAGGCCACAGAGCCTGATTCACCCATATTGCCGCCGCCCTTGCTGAACAGGTGGCGGATCTCGGCTACAGCCCTGTTCTTGTTGTCTGTTACAACTTCAACCAGCACTGCTACTCCTGCCGGAGCATATCCTTCGTAGGTAATTTCCACGTAGTGGGCGCCTTCCAGCTCTCCGGTTGCTTTCTTAATGGCTCTGTCAATATTATCTGCAGGCATATTAGCAGATTTGGCGTTATCAATTGCGAGTCTTAAACGTGGATTTCCTGCCGGGTCCCCACCGCCTTCCCTGGCAGCTATGGTTAATTCTTTGATAAGCTTGGTAAAGAGTTTACCCCTTTTAGCATCCAAAGCTCCTTTTTTTCTTTTAATAGTTGCCCATTTTGAATGGCCTGACATGATTATTACTCCTATTTATTGATTTCTATTTTATTATAATTAAATTCTACTGCCTTGTCAGCCTGTGCCTGCCTGATTCTTATATCCTTGATCCTCAACTGTGGGAAAGCCCTGCCATCCCGGACCGTCTTTTCAATTGTAAATACAATATCAAGCAAATTTTTATCTTTATCAATAAGCGCGGCAAAGCTTCCCAGATTAAATCCTATTGAATCGAAAACCTTGTCGCATCCATTCTGCCTTAATGAAAGTACTATATGATTATTGCCCACTATGCGCGGGTTATTGGATAACTGCATATTCTCGGCGATGAAGGTTGGACGCATATTGCCTGGACCAAAGGGTGCGAACTCATCTAGTATGCGCAGGAACTTGGGAGTCAGGTCTGCCAGCGTAACCGTAGAATCAATGATGATCTCGGGCAGCACGTCATCTGATTTGACCTGGTTTTTCACTATCTGGTTAAACTTTTCCTTGAATTCATTCAGTTTCCCCAGCTCAAGCGCCAGACCCGCAGCAGCCTCATGACCTCCGAACTGAAGCAATACCTCTTCACACTGCTTCAGGGCGTCATAAATATTAAAGCCCACGATGCTCCTGGCAGAACCCTTGGCCACCCCGTCAACAGTCGTAAGCATTACGGTCGGCCGGTAGTATTTCTCCACCAGTCTGCTGGCTACAATGCCAATTACACCCGGATGCCAGTTCTCCTCGTGCAGCACAATTGCAATATCGTCATTCAGGTTTATTGAATTTTCAACCAGGTCAATTGCGTGTGAGAAGGTCAGCTCATCAATCTTCCTGCGCTGATAGTTTTCACCTTCGAGCACTTCTGCCAGTCTGCTAGCCTCCGATTCATCCTCAGTAATAAACAGGTCAACGGCACGTATTGCATCACCCAGTCTGCCGACGGCATTGATCCTGGGAGCAATGGTGAATACCACGTGTCCTGCAGTCAGGTTACCCGGCTCCATTCCGGCGCTGCGAATCAGTGCGGCTATTCCAGGTCTGGGACTCGTGTTGACCAGTTCCATGCCTTTTCTAACCAGTACCCGGTTCTCATTTTCAAGTGAAACTATGTCAGCCGCACCCGCTATAGCCACCAGGTCCAGGTATTTCAGCGGCAGGTTTCTTTTTCCAATTCTTTCACTCACGGCCTGTGCCAGCTTAAAGGCTACGCCGGCTCCCGACAGGTATTTAAATGGATAGCTGCATCCGGGTCTCAAAGGATCCAGTACGGCATATGCTTCAGGAATTGAATTCCCCGGCTGATGGTGGTCGCAAATGATCATATCCATGCCGAGCGACTTTGCAAGCGCAGTCTCTTCGACAGCAGTAATACCGCAGTCAACCGTTATGATAAGCGAGGTACCCTTGCTTTTAATGATCTCTATGCCCGATTTAGACAGGCCATAGCCTTCGGTCAGGCGGTTCGGGATATAAATTTCAGCATGGGCTCCCAGTTCGGTTAAAAACAGATACATAAGTGCTGCTGCACAGGTACCATCCACGTCATAATCGCCATGGATGCAGATGCGCTCATTGGATGTAATTGCCTTAATCAGCCGGAATGAGGCTTCTTCCATGCCCTTCATCAGAAAAGGATCATGCAGGTCTTCAATGGAAGGACGGAAAAATGATTTAGCCTGGTGAAAATTTGTAACACCCCTCTGCATTAGCAGGTTTGCCAGTATGGGCGAAATATTTAGCGAATCGGCTAAAGACTTTGTTATATTTTCATCAGCTTTTTCTCTAAGTTTCCAACGTTTTTTCAACATGATTATTCCAAAGGACAAGACCAAAGAATAAAGAGGTAATCCGGATCTGTAAGCCGAATTCTGTTTCCCGGTTGCCCGGGATGGTAATTATTTATCTGGATGACGGATCGCTCCGTCATTCAAGCGATCTACCCGGAAAGCACTCAAAGCGAACAACTTTGTCCCGGAATAACCCGGGAAGCTTCCCCTATTTGATCTTGCTCCAGGTGGGGTTTTCCCTGTTACCCCGGTTGCCCGGGATAATCCCTGCCGGGACCCCCTGTATTACTACAGGAGCGGTAGGCTCTTACCCTGCCTTTTCACCCTTATCCCGCTTTAGGCGGGACGGTATCTTTTCTGTGGCACTTTCCGTATTCCACCCTTTAGAGTGGAACCCCGGGCGTTACCCGGCACCATGTTCTGTGGAGTTCGGACTTTCCTCCATCTTAATATCTAAGACAGCAATTACCCAATCTGAATTACTCTTTTTTCTGTTGATCTATGTATTTATTAATAAATTTGTTATTTACACCCGTAAGTGACCGGGATCCCTGTGTTCCGGCCGTATGATCCCATCTTCACCCTGCTCAGAAAGAGAAATCAATAATATTGTTCAATTTTGAGCAAAAACCCGTTATTCATATCACCATGCGTTCAACTAATAAACAAATATTTCACATTAAAAGTTAACATAAAAATCATTTCCGCAAAAAGTCAGGCATCACAAAAGGTTATATTGCGGCAATATGAATAAAGTGCAACAAATATAATAAAAATAAACACTTATGTCATTAGCAAAATATCTAATATTTGAGGCTCCAGAGTACAAAAGTCCTGCAATTTCGTTAAATTCAGTGCTGGAAATTCCAGGACATATGGCTTGATTCAGGACTTTAAGTCTTGTTTTAATTCTCTTTTATTTCTAAGTTTATTATAAGAATATGAAGCCAAATCAATTAAATCCACCTGGGAAATCGGGTCTCAGCTAATGTTCACCTCAAAGACGGTAAAATTTTCCGCCGCCTGCAGAACTCCGGCAATAAAAGTCTTGTTAATTCATTTTAATTTTCGTTAATCAAAAACTAATGTTCAAAATAATGGAGTAGTCATGTCAGTTAAAAAGGTATCATTCTTTGCTTCTGTTTTAGTCATCTCTGTTTTATTTATTACGGGCTGCGGCGGGAAAAGGGAAGAGACGCAGAATAACACACAGAAGCAGGATACTCATCAGGTTCAGGCAAACAACAACACCTCACTTTCTGCCAACACTATCGTACGCGAGGGGGAAATTGACGTTAAGGCAATAGATAAGAACAATGACGGCAAGGTATTTGAATGCTCTATGGATTATAACGTAATAAGCGATACAAAAGGAAGCTGCCCCAAGTGCGGAATGGATTTGGATGAGGTTACAATCGATAAAGCCAGGGAAAATCTCAAAAACAGCGGTTTCAAGACAAAATAATTCTTCTTAAAGGTGATCCCTCTTTCTCCTTTGGGGGATCACTAAAATTATTTCAGCACACGCGTTGAATTAAGTATGGCTATTAAGGCTACTCCCATATCGCCAAATACGGCTTCCCACATCGTGGCGATGCCAAATGCACCAAGTGCAATAAAAAATGCTTTAACTGTGAGTGCAAATATTATATTCTGCCAGACAATTTTGCGCGTCCTTTTTGCAAGATGGATTGCAGTACCTATTTTGGAGGGGGTATCCGTCATAATTACCACGTCCGCGGTCTCAATCGCAACGTCTGAGCCGAGTGCGCCCATTGCAATTCCCACGTCGGAACGTGCAATTACCGGGGCATCATTAATCCCGTCACCGATAAAAGCGATCTTGCCTGAAAGGGATAACCTGCCGATCTCCTTTTCCAAAGCGGCAACTTTTTCTTCCGGAAGCAGTTCGGAATAAAATGAATCAAGTTTTAGTTCTTCGGAAATTGCCTCTGCTACCTTACTGTTATCCCCGGTAAACATCAATATATTTTCCACGCCTTCATTTCTCAGGTACTGAATGGCATCTCTGGCGTCGTCTTTCAGTTCATCCGAAATAATAATATATCCGGCATACCTGTGGTCAATTGCTATATGAACGACCGATCTGTTCAGGTTGCAGTCCTCATGCAAAATATTCTCTTTGTGCAGCAGCCGGTCGTTTCCGGCAACAAGTTCCTTGCCTTCAACCCTGGCCTTAATGCCGTGCCCGGCAATTTCCTGGTAGTCCTCTATCGAATTATTGATTTCCTTTCCATAGGCCTCCCGTATGGATTGCGCAACCGGATGGTTCGACTGCTGTTCGGCCTCTGCTGCAAGGCGCAGCAGGTCCTCTTTGCTATAGCCGTTTTTGGGTACAATTTCCGTTACCCTGAAAACCCCCTTGGTCAGTGTTCCTGTTTTATCAAAGATCACCGTTTTAACTTCGGCGAGCGCATCCAGAAAATTGGATCCCTTTACCAGTATGCCTTTTTTAGAAGCCCCGCCTATGCCTCCGAAATAGCCCAGGGGAATGCTTATCACGAGTGCGCAGGGACATGAAATGACCAGTATGACAAGGGCGCGGTATATCCAGGCAGAAAGACTTTCAGCCCATAGAAGCGGGGGAACAAAGGCTATTAAAAGGGCAATTAAGACTACAACTGGCGTATAGTACCTGGAAAACCTGGATATGAATTTTTCAGTTTCGGCTTTCTGGCTGCCTGCATTTTCCACGAGTTCCATTATCCTTGCAACAGACGAATTTTCAAACAGTTTTGTAACTTTAATTGTAAGCAGTCCGGTCTTATTTATCATGCCTGCCAGGACCTGTTTTCCCGGAGTCATTACTCTGGGAACGGGTTCACCCGTCAGAGGTGAGGTATCCACCTGGGAATTCCCTTCGGTTACACAGCCATCCAGCGGTACTTTTTCGCCTGGCTTGACGACGATGACGTCATTGATGCCTACTTCCTCAGGGGCAACTTTCCTGATTTCACCATTGGTCTTCAGGTTTGCAAAATTTGGCTTTATTCCCAGCAGGGATTTAATTGAATTGCGGGATCTTTTGACCGAAAGCTGCTGGAGAAATTCGCCAATCTGGTAGAAGATCATTACACCCGCAGCCTCGGGAAGCTGGTTGATTGCAACTGCACCAAGTGTTGCAAGCGACATTAGGAAGTGTTCGTCGAGCAGTTTGCCTTTTAGTAATTTTCTGCCCGCACTGAATAATACATCCCATCCGGCCAGTAAATAAACAGCTATCATCAGTATGTATAGTTCGCCTGCCTGAAAGATGGAAGGAACAATATTGCGCAATAAAAGCCCAAGGAAATACAGAAGCGCCACTGAGAGGATAAATGCAAGGCGCTTTTTCAACTGCTTTCTTTCGTCTTCTTCAATTTTGGGATTTTTAATTTTAACGGAGGAATCGATTATCTCGACCTCAGGTTCAGTCTGTTTAATTACCTTTCTGACCTTTTCAATGTTGTCGGTATCGATAAACATAACCGATTCGGCAAAGTTCAGCGAAACATACCTGACATCTTTAAGCTTGCTCAGGTTATTTTCAATTTTTGCCGCACAATTAGCACAGTCTATATTTTTTAAGATAAATTTCTGCATTCAATAACTATCATCCTTTCAGCTGGAAATTTAAGCAATACAACCCATATAAATAAACAAATAAATATATACCATAGTTTAATAAGCAGGCGGGATTTTTCAATGAATTTTGAGAATTTTCAAAAGAAACGGTAAAATGCGGGCTCCAGGGGCAGGATTATTTTTTAGAGGAAGAGGACCGCCTTTGCTGACAGCCTTTTCTCTTAAATGAGCTATAGGCCGGAAACCGGGAATTAGTCATCCCTGATTGTCCGGCTATTACTCATTTCTCAGTTTTATTTTGTAACAGCTGATTCTACGGAATCTGCAATTTCTGCTGAAACAAGTATTCTTCCGCAGTATTCACAGTTATAAAGCCTTCTGTTCTGGCGGATTTCAAGCTGACGCTGCGGGGGAACGACGTTATGACAGCCTGTACACGCCGACCGCCTGATGGTAGCAATTGCCTGGCCTCCTTTTGCCTTACGGATTCTCATGTAAGAGGCATAATCAGGTTTCTTTGTCTGGCTTTCAACCTCGGCTCTTTTTGTACTGAGCTTGGCTTCTTCTTTTTCATTGGCTTTAATAATTTCCTTCAGGTCGGCTTCCTTACCCTTTAATTCCTCTTCCAGAGTATCAAGCTGCGGGTTAACCTCTTCTATTTCAACTTTTAATTTCTGTATTAATTCCTCGAGTGCACTGTTCTGAGCTTCCAGCTTTGCGACTTCTTCGTCCGTATGATCAATTTCCTTTGTCAGGGCATCATATTCCTTGTTATTTCTCACCTGGTATAGCTGGGTCTTAAATTTCTTCTGGTTGCTTTTTAAGCGTTCTATTTCCTCTTCATTGCCCATTCTTTTTTCAATCGATTGCTGCTGTTCTTTTCTCTTGTCATTCATCTGGTCTTTCAGCCCCTGCATGCGGCCGCGAAGCTCATTAACAGCAGCCGGAAGATCTCCACGAAGCTCTTCCAATTCATCAAGCTGGTCATCGATAAGCTGTAACTCATATAAAGTTTTTAATCGATTTATCAATTTGCTTTATCTCCTTTGTTATTTAAAAAATATACGGGATTCGTTGTATCACTATATATATAAACCTTGTGGTCTGAACTATTTTTCCTTAAAAATTCTTCCAGTCTGCGCTTTACCTCCTCCAGGACGGGGAATTCCGTTTCATAATGACCGGCGTCGATCAGCAATATCTTTCCTTCGGCATCCTGAAAGCTATGATATTTAACATCGGCAGTCACGAAAGCATCCGCTCCTGAGGCGATTGCACTCGGAATAAGATCTGAACCACTGCCCCCGCAAAGAGCAACTTTCTTTATCTCTTTACCGCTGCCGCGAGTATAACGCAGGTTGTTTGCGTTGAGGCAGCGGGATACATATTCCAGGAAATCCTTCTCTTTCATCTTTTCATCCAGTTCACCTACGGCCCCAAATCCATAGTTTACATTCTTATTCACTAGGGGATAGATGTCAAAAGCGGGCTCTTCATACGGGTGAACCCTTTTCATGGCGTCAAGCACCTTGTTGAGTTTCCACTTTTCTACGATTATCTCAAGCCTTACCTCCTCAACCTGTTCAAATTTTCCGGCCTGACCTATAGCCGGGGTTGAATTTTCAGAGCCCAGAAATGTACCCTGTCCCTGCAGCCTGAAACTGCAGTCTTTATACTCCCCGATTATTCCGCCTCCGGAGGCAAAAATAGCCCCGGAAACCTCTTTCAGGTTCTCTGCGGGCACAAAGACAACTAGTTTGTACTGGTTGCTTTCTGCAAATTCCAGAAATTTTATCCTGCGGAGTTTTAATATTTTGGCCAGCTGAAAACTTACGCCATTAAGTGTGAAGTCTAGGTTTGTGTGGGCTGAATAAAGGGTGATATCGTGTTTAAGAAGCTGCTCTATGAGTCTGGAAGTCCTGTCGTTCTGTGTATCAATTCTCTTTAGCGGTTGAAAGATCAGGGGATGATGTGTAAAGATAAAATTGCTCTTTTTCTTTATCGCTTCCTCAAGGGCCTTTTCGGATAACTCCAGACAGAGAAAGATGTTTGTCACCTTGTTTCCTAAAGACCCTACCTGCAGTCCGGGATTATCTTTTTGCCATGCAATGTCTTTAGGCGCCCAATCTTCTATATATTTGATTATTTCGTTAGACGTCATATGAAAAAAAATGCACTTCTTGTGGGAAGTGCATTTTTGATAGATTTATATTTAATCTCTTAATTTTTTTGTATTCTTAAAAACTAGTAATATTGTTTTCATGTTTTCCATAATTCTAAAACAAAGATAACTTTTTCAGGAATCATATTCAACTCTTTAATAAATAAATTTCTCGATTTTCAGGCAATACAATAATTGATAAACTGCCGGCTCACCAGGCAGAGAATCATTCCGGATTAGTCCATCTTTCATCCTCTTTGATAAGGTCTATCAGGGCGTCAACGGCCAGGGCAGATTCTATATTTCTACGGACAATATTTCTGCCACGGTATAATGTGATTTTTCCGGGACCCGATCCCACATAGCCGTAATCGGCATCTGCCATTTCGCCGGGACCATTTACAATACAGCCCATAATACCGATTTTTACGCCTTTAAGGTGTTCTGTACGTTTGCGTATCTGCGCTGTCACCTTCTGCAGGTCAAAGAGTGTTCTGCCGCAGGAGGGACAGGCTATATACTCGGTTTTTGAAATTCTGAGTCTTGCTGCCTGCAGTATGCCGAAGAGTATCCTGTTTATTATACCCTTTTCCAGCTTCTTATCCGTGTCTTTCAGTTCACTGACCTCTGCCCAGACGCCATCCCCGAAGCCGTCCAGCAGCAGGGCCCCGAAATCCGTTGAACTGTAGAGCATAAATTTTTCCTGGTCTATTTCTCCGTAATCTCTTTTAATTACTACGGGGTTCTTAATTTTTTTATTAAGCAGCTCAAAAAGGGTTCTTCTTTGTTCTGCCATGCCGTGCTGATTCCGTGTTTCAAGCACAAAAACTGCCGTCCTGTCGCCTGAAAGCTGCAGTATTCTATCCAGATCCTTTATACTTAAAAGTATAAAATTGGCTTTATCGGATTTTCCGGCTGCAAGAGCATATTCTTCAGGCCTGAAAAGGGGATAGCTGTCGGATCTATTTCCCAGCTGCAGCCATTTATTATAGTCATAGACTGCCCTTAACCCAGAGGGGAGTTCAAAAGGGGCACTCCGGCTGCCAAGATAAATAAAATCACTCGCGGCATCGCTCATGTTCCACTTATCCAGAGGAGCAGAATAGAAATAACCAGCCGGTTCCAGGTCACCCTCACACCCCAGGCCGCAGCGGCTGAAATCAGCAAATACCCTGGGCACATTACCAAGGCCGAGACCTTCGACTTCAAAGGTCTCTCTTTTATTGTATGTAAAAGGATCGATGGGTATATTTTCAATTTCGGGTATAAAAGCGTGCTCCTGCCTGCCAGTGTACCTTGAGGCAAGCATAATTGCAACGGGAGATTCATGCTCCGGATCCTCTGTCAGTGATACTCTTATCGTGTCACCCAGGCCGTCTTCCAAAAGAGTACCGATTCCAACGGCGGACTTAACGCGGCCATCCTCACCGTCACCGGCTTCTGTTACCCCCAGGTGAAGCGGATAATTCATTCCGGCCTCTTCCATCTTCTGAACGAGCAGCCTGTAGGCCTGAACCATTACCTGAGTATTGCTGGCCTTCATGGAAAGGACAATGTTATGGTAGTCCAGATCCTCACATATTCTCAGGAATTCGAGCGCCGACTCCACCATTCCAAGAGGCGTATCACCATAACGGCTCATTATACGGTCGGAAAGGGATCCATGATTGGTACCGATCCTCATTGCCGTACCATATTCCTTACAGATCTTTACCAGGGGGGTGAAGCGCTCACGTAGTCTTTCAAGTTCAGCCTGATATTCGGTTTCCGTAAATTCAATCTGCTGAAATCTCTTTTTGTCAGCATAATTTCCCGGATTTACCCTTACTTTTTCGACTATGCGGGCTGCAAGTTCGGCTGCATTGGGCGTGAAGTGAATATCGGCTATAAGAGGCACGTTATAGCCCCTTTTTTTGAGTTCTTTTTTGATTTCCGCCAGGTTCTGCGCCTCGTAAATGCTTGGTGCAGTTATGCGGACGTATTCACACCCGGCCTCAACCATGCGTATTGTCTGCTCAACGGTTGCAATGGTATCCATTGTATCGGTCGTAGTCATTGACTGAATGCGGATGGGATTATTCCCGCCCAGTGGAACATCACCAATATATACTTCGCGCGTTTTATATCTTTCGTACCGGGTCAGACTGCTGCAGTACTGCTTTAGTAATTGATCCATATTGCCTTTCAAATATCTTTAAATTAAACAAATGCGCACACGCAAGAGTTCTGGCATGGGCCCTTACGCAAGAGCTTTTAAGGTAATAAATGTCAGAGTAAACCGATGACGGCTTCCGAAAAATCCAGGGCTGCCTGTGCATTCTGTGCAGTAACAATCTTCTTACGGACGACAACAGGAGAATCCTTGTACTCAGCACCCGCTCTTTCAAGTTCCTTTCTGTCCTCGGCATAACACGTTGCAGTTAAATTTTTAAGGAGTCCTGCCTTTGCCAGGATTACCGGGGCGCTGCATATTGCTGCGAGCGGCTTTTTTGAGTTGAAGAATTTTTGTGAAGTTTTATGCAGGATTGAATTATTCCAATATCCTTTTACACCGCTGCCGCCAATGAAAACAACGGCTGCGAAATTGGATTCATGAATATTATAGAAACTTATGTCTGCCTTTACCTTTAATCCTGACTTTCCCGTACACAACCCGTTAGCATCCGAAGCGATAAAAACCTTTATCCCTTTTTTTTCAAAGGTATTCTTGACCGTGAGGAATTCCTCTTCATTAAAATCCTGCGCGGGAAGAATTATTAGAATGCTTTTATTTATCACGTATCCGTCTATAATACTTTTTAATATCTGCAAATATAATAAATAAACATGATAGTTGGAAAGCCCCCCGGGTTTTATGACAAAGCGCCCGGATTCAGGCCTGGAAATTATGATTTTTGTATATTATGTGGGCTGATTAAAATATATTGAGCCATAAAGCCAGATCATATTTGCAGATATAAAACTTATAAATCAAAAAGAGGAATATAAAATGAATACCGCATTATTAATTATCGACGTACAGAATGACTATTTCCCGGATGGAAAGATGGAGCTTGAAGGAAGCCCCGAAGCCGCAATTAAGGCCCGTAAAGTGCTAGACGTGTTCCGCAAAATGGGAAAGCCCGTAGTACACATTCAGCACCTTTCCCTCCGCCCGGGTTCAACATTTTTCATTCCGGATACAAAGGGCGCAGAAATTCATGAAAGCGTAAAACCCATACCCGGTGAAATGGTCATTCAGAAGAACTATCCCAACAGTTTCAGGGATACTCCGCTGCTCGGATATCTCAAACAAGAAAATATAAATAAACTGGTTATAGCCGGAATGATGACCCACATGTGCGTGGATGCAACCGTGCGCGCAGCCTTTGACCTGGGTTTTCAATGCACACTCTTACACGACGCCTGTGCTACAAGGGCACTAGGTTTTGGCGGGGAAATTATTCCCGCAGGACACGTACACGGGGCATTTATTTCAGCACTGGCCGCAGTTTATGCCAGAGCGGTCTGTTCGGAGGACTTTATTAAAGAAGCTGAAAATAGTCAATTTTAGCCTCATTTATTCAATATTTTTTTTGAAAAACGAATCCTTTGACTATAAAATTTTTCCTGTGTATTTTCAGCCGGGCAATCTATTTGCCGGAAAACTCATGTAAACAAATTATGCGGGGTGCTATGAAAAAATCTGTTTCTATTATCGCTTTAATGCTCTTTTTGCTCTGTACAAATTTATCAGCCGGAGAAATAGACACAAAGCTTAAGCTTATGCCGATGCCTGCTAAAATAACCATGAACAGCGGGAAATTCAGGCTTTCGCCGTCTTTTGCAGTATCCGTCAAAGGAGAATGCAACGACAGGTTATATTCTTATGCTTCAAGGGTCCTGAGGCGACTTTCGGGAAAGACCGGATTGTTTTTCCCTCAGGATTATATCACAAAACAGACACAAAGTGATACGGTAAGCTTTTATATAAGCTGCCAGAGAAAGGGAGAGCTGAAATTAGGCGAAAACGAAGCCTATAAGCTGGAGGTTACACCCGAAAAGGTTAATCTCAGCGCAGAGACGGACCTGGGTATACTCAGAGGCCTGGAAACTTTCCTGCAGCTTTTAAGCTCTGATGAGCAGGGATACTATTTACCCGCGGTAATGGTTGAGGATGCTCCGCGATTTGCATGGAGAGGACTCATGATGGATGTTTCCCGTCATTTTATGCCAATTGACGTCGTAAAAAGAAACATAGACGCAATGGCTGCGGTAAAGATGAATGTATTTCACTGGCACTTAAGTGATGACCAGGGCTTCCGCGTTGAATGCAAAACTTTTCCCCGGCTTCATGAGGTTGCCTCGGACGGTTTCTATTATACACAGACGCAGATAAAAGAGGTAATTGATTATGCGGCCGATAGAGGCATCAGGGTTATTCCTGAGTTCGATATTCCGGGACACTCAACCAGCTGGCTTGTAGCTTTTCCCGAACTGGCCAGCGCACCGGGTCCCTATAAGATAGAAAGGAAATGGGGGGTATTCGATCCCACGTTCAACCCTACAATAGAAAAGACATATGAATTCTTTGACAAGTTCTTTGCAGAAATGTCGCAGCTGTTTCCGGATGAATATATGCACATGGGCGGGGATGAAAATAACGGCAAGCAGTGGAAAGCCAACGCCCAGATACAGGAATTCATGAAGCAGAACAATATTCCGGATAATCACCAGCTTCAAAGGTATTTTAACAGCAGGATACTTAAGATACTGACAAAATACGGCAAAAAGATGATTGGATGGGATGAGATCCAGCAGCCGGAACTGCCAAAGGATATAGTAATTCAGTCCTGGCGCGGACAGGAGGGCCTGGCCAAGGCAGCCAAATCGGGCTTCCAGGTTATACTTTCTAACGGATATTATATTGATCTTATTCAGCCTGCGGACTTCCATTACCTTAACGATCCCGTTCCTGCAAACTCCACACTGAGCGAGGATGAGAAAAAACTCGTCATGGGAGGCGAAGCAACCAGCTGGGCAGAACTAGTAACACCGGAAAATGTGGATTCCCGCATCTGGCCGCGCACCGGGGTAATAGCCGAAAGATTCTGGTCGCCTTCTGGCGTAAATGACGTAGCCGATATGTACAGGCGCATGAATTTTCTGAGTTTTTATCTGGAAGATTTGGGACTTACACACCGTAAAAACCAGGAAATGATGTTAAGAAGACTTTCAAACGATATGGATATTACTCCATTGAAGACGCTTGTTGACGTAATTGAACCGGTAAAAATTTACGACCGCCACCGCCAGGGTATCACTTATACTTCATACTCTCCATACACCAGAACGGTGGATGCAGCACTGCCCGATGCCGAAGTAGCCCGTAATTTCAGAAACCTGGTTGATAAGTACCTCGCATCCAAAGATGCGGCTTCTGAAAATGAGATCAGGGCCTATCTGACACTCTGGAAGCAGAATCATGAGAGGCTTCTCAAGGTCATAAAAGCATCTCCCGTACTGAAGGAAATTGAAAGCCTTTCGGGCGATCTGGCTGATATTTCTTCTGCAGCCCTTCAGGCAGTTGAAATAATCCACGCCGGCAAGAAGACTTATAAGACGTGGGTTGACGAGCAGCTTTCAGCCATCCAAAGAGCCAGAAAGCCCCGCGGACAGGCAGAAATCATGGTAACTTCAGCCATTGAAAAACTGATAAAAGCCGTGGACTTAAATTCCTGAATTTAATTGCTTTAGGTTTAATAATTAAATCTGAAAATAGCGGCTGCGTGAGGCTCATCGCGCAGCCGCTGCAATATCCGGCCGTTCCATACAACATTTATCAGCCCGGTTCAAGTCATTTATTTTGTCAATAAACTTTTCCACGGCTGCTGCCGATAATAGGCTATAAATTCCGGAATCTTTTATCCGGTATTTCTGAACCGATGAATATATTTTGTATGTTTGTATAAATTTTAGAGAAATAATATATGCCAATAACCATATTATCACAGATCGATTATATGGCAGTTTTTTTTGCTGCCTCAATTTATTTTGTCCTCGGAGCCGCCTGGTATACTCCCAAACACTTCGGAAACAAATGGCTGCAGTTAAATTATATAAAAAATGACGGAAAGAAAGAAGCCACCAAAATATTTACAATAGCCTTCATTTCCACGCTTACAGCCGCTTTGATACTCGAATATTTTATCTGCCTTGCCAACGCAAAGACAGTAACCTACGGAATGTGGATCGGAATCCTGGTATCTGCAGCTACACTGATACTGACCGTCGGTGTATCTTTTGTATTCGAAGAGCGCCGCATTAAGCTACAGTTCAGCGATGCCGGTTACCACCTGATGGGTTTTATGGCAATGGGCATTATTTTAACGTACTGGAGATAATTTTTATCCCCCGGGCAGCATGGGTCTGGAGATACACAGGTGCAGCAGGCCAATCTTAAGAGGTCTTGCACCGGTGTATTTCAGTAATTATACCTACCTTAAGCTTTCAACATCGGCCGCAAATTTAACTTGGAATCCGCTGACTTTTAAACTTTGTTCAAATTTTTACACTTTTCTTTTAGATATACCCCGGGAATTTTGTGTATTTTTATGCAATGATTTTTTTTAATTCCCGATATGGGAAAAACATAACGGAGATCTATTAATGGAAACCAGCTTAATTAATGATTTCATCAAAGAAATCGAATTGTTTAAGGATCTGAGTGAGGAGGAAAGGAAAAAACTGGCTGAATCTATTGAAGTCAGGACATATGCCGCCAACTCTATCATCTTTGCAGAAAATAACCCGCGTAAATATTTGTTTATTATTTATGAGGGAGAAATTGAACTATTCAAGAAAACACCCTTCGGAGAGGAAAAGCGATTGTCATTTTTCTCCAAATATGACTTCCTGGGAGAAGGGGCTTTAATGGATGACTCTCCACATTCGACTTCTGCCAGGGCTCTGCTTAATTCCACGCTGCTTTTGATAAGCAGGGAAAATTTTCTCGAACTCTTTAAGGAAAACTCTTCACTTTGCGCCAAGGTGCTTTCACACATTGCACGAATAATTTCACGGCGCATGAAACAAAGCAACAGCCACGTCGTCAACATTGCCGCCCAGTATGAATCGGGCAGGACCAGAATGGAACACGATCTTCTGGGTGAACGTGAAGTACCACAGGAATATCTGTACGGGGTGCAGACACTCCGTGCTCTCGAGAATTTCAACATCAGCGGTATCTCACTTTCACAGTTTCCCGTACTAATCGAAGCGCTGGCAATGGTCAAGATGGCCTCGGCTAAGGCTAATTATGAACTGGGACTCATATCCAAGCCGGTTAATGACGCTATCGTGCAGGCATGCAGCGAAATATTAAACGGAAGGCACCACAATCATTTCGTGGTGGATATGATTCAGGGTGGAGCAGGAACATCCACAAACATGAATGCAAACGAGGTAATTGCAAACCGCGCACTCGAGATCCTGGGTTATGAAAGGGGAGAGTACAAGTACTGCCACCCGAATAACCACGTTAACCTGTCTCAATCGACTAACGACGTTTACCCTACGGCAGTAAAAATTGCCATTATTTACAGCAATAAAAAACTAACCGAAGTTCTGCGCACATTAATTGATTCATTAAGAGCTAAGTCCCGTGAGTTTGCACACGTAATCAAAATGGGGCGCACACAGCTGCAGGATGCCGTGCCAATGACGCTGGGCCAATCCTTTGAGGCCTATGCTGTTACTTTAGGCGAAGAGATCGAAAGGCTGGCACAGAATGCACGCCTGTTCCTGGAAGTTAATATGGGCGGAACCGCCATCGGTACCGGTATTAATGCTGATCCTGACTATGGTGAAAAAGTTATTGAACACCTGCGTGAAATAACCCAATTTGAGGTGGTACTAGCTCCAAACCTAGTTGAAGCCACACAGGATACCGGAGCCTTTGTCATGTATTCCTCGGCACTGAAGCGCCTGGCAGTAAAGCTTTCAAAAATTTCTAATGACCTCAGGCTGCTTTCATCAGGACCCAGAACCGGTCTTGGTGAAATTAACCTTCCTCCCATGCAGCCGGGCTCATCTATTATGCCCGGAAAGGTAAACCCCGTAATTCCGGAAGTAGTCAACCAGATTGCCTTTAAGGTAATCGGAAATGACCTGACCGTTACGCTGGCTGCCGAGGCCGGGCAGCTGGAGCTGAACGTTATGGAACCGGTAATTACACAAAGTATTTTTGAATCCATTGAGATGCTTAAAAACGGCATGGAAACCCTTAAATACAAGTGTATAGAAGGTATCACGGCAAACGTTCAGCATTGCCGCAAACTGGTTGAAAACAGCATCGGACTGGTTACTGCACTTAACCCGGTCTTAGGTTATGAAACCTGTACAGCCCTGGCCAAGGAAGCCCTTGAGAACAACAGGGGAGTTTATGAGCTGGTACTGGAAAAGAATCTGCTGTCAAAGGAAAAGCTCGACGAGCTGCTGGCTCCCGAGAACATGCTGAGACCTCAGAAAATTAAAGGATAGTTTTTGTTTATCCTCCCTGATCCTGCCCCTCTTCTGGGCGGGTTCAGGAGGCTGAATCTGAACGTCCATAAAATAGTGCACTTGAAATAGTACCGGAACTTATCAATTGCTTATGATGTATAGATAAGCTAATTTTGGAACTTAAAATTAACAGCCCGGAGCTGTAAACACTCAAACTACAAGGAGAATTAATGAATATTCAGAAAATTGCGCTTTTGGTCGTCTTAAGCGTCGGTATAGCCGCCTGTCAGCAGAAGGATGTTACGAAGTCTGACCTCAAAACACAGAAGGATAAAGTCAGCTACAGCATTGGTCTCGACATAGGCCGCAATCTGAAAAAACAGTCAATTGAAATAAATAACGAGGCATTCCTGCAGGGAATCAAGGACGGCACGTTAAAAGACAGTCTTTATCTCTTAACTGATGCCGAGATCAGGGAAACCATGGTCTCTTTCCAGAAAGAAATGATGGAAAAGCAGAACGTTAAAATGAAAGAAATGGGCGAGAAGAATTTAAAGGAAGGCGAATCATTCCTTGCCTCAAATAAGACAAAAGAGGGAGTTAAGACTACTGCCAGCGGTTTACAGTATAAGGTGCTTCAGGCAGGTAACGGTCCTTCACCCAAGGCAACCGACAAAGTAACCTGTAACTACCGCGGTACCCTCATCGATGGAACAGAATTCGATAACTCTTATAAGAGAGGGGAACCAATTACTTTTAACGTTAACGGAGTCATTAAGGGATGGGGCGAAGCCCTTCAGATGATGAAAGTCGGCGACAAGTGGCAGTTATTTATTCCTTCATCACTTGGTTATGGCGAACAGGGAGCCGGACAGGCCATTCCGCCTAACGCTACATTAATATTTGAAGTTGAGCTCCTTTCAATTTCGAAATAATATTTCTTTTACATAAAAAAGCGCAGCGTGGGGATAATACCCGCTGCGCTTTTTTGTTTTCAGGGAACGCTTATCTGGAAGCTGCCAGCTACACGAACAGCTCCTTTAATTTCTCTGCCTCTTTTGTAACCCCTAAGGCAAGCATGAGCTTTATGCGCGCTTTCTGACCATTCAGGTAATCTGCAAAGATGACGCCTATTTCTGAAAGCCACTTTCCCGCACCAGGATAACCATAAATATCTAGTGTTTCACCGGCAGGACACCTGGAAACCAGTACGACGGGAATGCCCTTTTCAACGGCATATTTAATTCCTTCAAAGGCCTCAGGCGGCACATTGCCCACACCCATTGCCTCAACAACAATTGCTTCAACACCGCTGTCTGCAGAATACCTGAAAAACTTTTCGTTCATTCCGGCGTAGACCTTCAGCAGATCAACGTTGGAATTCAGACTGTCCGTTTTAATGTGCTCCAGCTTGCGGGGCAGGCGGTTAAAGAGGACCCTTCCCCGGTCTACAAACCCCAGGGCGCCAAAGTCCAGGCTGTGGAAAGTTTCCACGTTATCTGTATGAGTCTTAGTTACTTCGCTTGCGGCATTGATCTCTCCGTTAAGGCAGACCAGTACTCCCATGTCACGGCTGTTGGAATTCAGGCAAATAGAGATTGCGTCCTTCAGGTTGCGCGGCCCGTCCCAGTCAGGCTCCGAGCTGTTTTTCATCGAGCCTATTACCACTATGGGTATGCTGGTGGCGATCGTGAGATCCAGCAGGTATGCCGTTTCCTCCAGTGTGTCTGTTCCGTGTGTTACGATAATGCCGTCAGGATGATCCTTTTCAATGAACCCCTGTATATCCTTTGAAAGCTTAAGCATCAGTTCGGGTGTCATGTGGGGTCCGGGATATTTTCCGAAATCAAATATCGATATATTTGCCAGGTCCTTGATTTCAGGCATCATTTCTATCAATGCATTGCCAGAAAAATGTGGTACCGCTCCTCCTGTTGTTTCATCAATTTTCATTGAGAATGTACCACCCGTAAATACGATCAGAAGATTCTTCATTTCACGTCTCATAAAAATTGTCCTAAAATTATCAAATGCCCGGGATAAATCAAAATATTCCCTCAGCAGAAAAACACGTACGCATATCCCAAAATTACTGCATCTCTGCTGCGGGCTATGTCTCTGTTCCACTCCCGCAGTTTTGCATTATTTCTTTTTTACTTTATAGTTTTTCTTTTTACTTTTGTCCTAACTTTATTCCCGGAGGTTGTATTGAAACGGTTGATCTTATTTTTACTTTTGGTTCTTGGTTTTGACCTGGCACAGGCCTGTACCTCGGCAATTATTTCCGCCAAGGCTTCACCCGACGGCAGACCGCTGTTATGGAAGCACCGCGATTCAGATTTTTCAGAGAACAAGCTCATGTTCTTTCACGGCGGCAAATACGATTTTATAGGAGTAATTAATTCCGGGGATTCACTCGGCAAAGAGGTCTGGATGGGCAGTAACTCTGCAGGCTTCAGCATCATGAATACAATGTCTTATAACCTCAATATAGGTGTTGAGTGCAGTGTGCCGGATGACCAGGAAGGATTGTTTATGAAGGAAGCACTCTCAAGATGTGCCACGCTGGAGGACTTTGAAAAGTTTCTTGAAGAGGGCAAAGGCAAGTGGGGAGTTGCTGCAAACTTCGGCGTAATTGACGCCAAAGGAGGCGCCGCATACTATGAAACCGGATACTACTCATTTGTAAAGTTCGACGTTAATGACCCCAAAGTTGCACCCGACGGATACCTGATCCGCACAAATTTTTCCTTTACCGGGGACGACAAGCACGGGCTCGGCCATATTCGCTTTACCACGGCAGAAGAACTTTTTAAGCAGCAGTACACCAGTAAAAACATATCGCTGGAATTCTTGCTCGGACAGGCAGACAGAAACCTTCAGAATTCGCTTCTTAAGACGGACCTCTACAAAATGAATCTGCCTGAGGATACAACGGCACAGTATATTCCATTCAGGGATTACATTGTAAGAAACTCTACCGTTTCATCCATGATAGTGCAGGGTGTTAAGGCCGGGGAAAATCCAAACCTAACTACACTCTGGACCGTGCTCGGCTGGCCGATGACGACTCTTGTTACACCCGTCTGGGTTGCCGCAGGCAACAGTCTGCCGGAGGTTACGGTTGCTCCTGAAGGCAGGACTGCCCCTGTAAACGCTTTTGCTCTTTCGTTAAAAGGCAGGTGTTTTTCCGCAACGATGGATAACGGCAGGGATTACCTTAACATTTCAGCTCTCTTAAATAAAAAGGGAACGGGCATTGCCCAGCGCCTGCTGCCAAATGAAAAGGAAATAGTAAGCAGAACAAACTCTCTTGTTGCCAAATGGAGGGAAGGCGGATTTAACGCTAAAGATGCGGGAGAATTTTACGGCTGGCTGGATAAATACATTTA